>WQYB01000003.1 GCA_009781475.1 Treponema sp. | reverse complement strand
GTAAGTCATTCCAATAACAACTTTTGAAAAATCATCAAGCGTATATGATTTAGTTTTTGCTTCAGTTTCCAGCTTTTCAGTTTTTATTGATGTGCACGCTTGTATAAAAATAAAAAATATAAGAATAAGCACAAAAACATTTTTCATTTTAACTCCATTATATATAATATAACATATTTTTATCATTTTTCACAGGCTTGCGCAAAAACCCCCGCAGGCTAGAGATGGCTGAAAATTCGACAATCCTTTATAGTTCATCCAGCGCTAGTATAGTACAGGCGAAACATTCCGCTGTTCAGAAAAACACTGGATGAACCTGCTTTCGGAGCCATTCTGCATCAAAAATGAAAAATGAATTTATTTACCTAGAAAGCTATATGCATTTTTGACGCAGAACATTTATTCTCTCTAATTTTCGTTGCTTGTATACATGTCTCCTGTCGCAGGGAGCTCCAGAAATATTTTTCTGCCCAGCCCCTGCTCCGCCTGTACAATGAAATTTACAATTACTTATGTTAGATATATTGTACCATGACAGCTAACGACACTATAAAGATTTGGTGTCTGATACATTTGCGTATCTGTCACTTTCTATCAATCTTTTGGTTTCTTGACACTTCGATGATCTAATTTTCTATCACTAGAATATAAAAATTTGCGTTATTCTTTCTATAATGCTTAACTTTAAAAAAAGACAACTCATTTTTATTAAACGTAGTATCAGTATCTGTAGTTTTAATAATTATATTTTCAAATATCGATAAAAATATTTCAGTATTTACATAATCTTCTCTATCAATACCTATATTAAAAAATGCTTGTGATGAGAAATCAACAACTAAATGCTCCTTATTTTCTAGTCTTCCTTGATATGTTTTTTCAATACTAGAATCTAAAAGATCGTCAATAATAGAAAAATTCAAGTCTATTGATTCTCCCAATCTATTTTCAATTATAAAGAAAAACCCTGGCGTACAACTCATTAATAAAAAACAGAGAAAAGATACAGAAATTATTAAAAATCTATTCAAAAATATGTCCTACTCTTTATTTTCCTATTCTCCCATATAACATTAACTCTATCAAGTAGATCCGCTTCAATCTCTGGTCGTAAAGCCTGTTTTGTCAATAGATAATTTTATGAGGAAACATATATACAAATAAAATTTACATAGTACAGGCGGTGTTTGCCGCTGTTCAGAAAAATGCTGGAAAAACTTTATCTTTCCGAAAGCTCAAATTCCATAATACATGTATATATTACTTCCCCGTTTTCTCTTATATTAATGTGAAATTGATACTTTCCTGTCCTGTATTCACTACCTGGAAAATAAAAAGCCAATAATTCATCTGCTCTGTATAATACCATTCCATTAACTGCTCTTTGAGCAATTCTTATCTTATCTATTTCATCTTTTGATGAAAATGTATTATCAGGCTGCAGTACTTTTACATCATATGTTAAGTTAACAGTTCCATTCCTGTCTGTTCCAAATATTACAAAAGGCATAATAAAACTCGTTCTTGTTACTCTTGTTGAAACAGGCGGCATCACAGGCGGGCTTTTTGAGGTATCCCATATTTCCATTGCACGTTCATAATCATTGTATAAACATATAATAAATGTATAATTATTATACGAAAATGATGATACGCCATTACTACTGACGACAGCATTTTCCTGCGAAACTGCTATAGAACATATAAATAAACAAAGGATAAGCACAAAAACATTTTTCATAATAACTCCATTATATATAATATAACACATTTTTAATATTTTTCACAGGCTTGCGCGAAACCTCCCCTCCGGCTCCGGATGGCTGTAACATTCGGCTAATCTACGACGGATCGCTTTCGCGATCAAAATTGTTATTAACTTTTTATGACGCAGCCATATGTCGCCGAAGTGGATTTTCGCTCACGCCTGTAAGAGTATAACAGCATACTTTTCTGATATTTTATCAATCTTTCAGTTTTCCAACACTTCATGATTATTAATATGTAAAATGATATCATATAATCCTTTTTTTCCTGTAGGAAATCTTTGTTCTCTTATTTCAATAATATCTTCATTTAAAAAATAAGATTTATCATACAATAATATTTTTTCATTTTCGTCTTCATAATAAATATTTATTTCTAAAAATATTTCATCAATTGTTTTTTTTATATCATCTTTTGATTTTACAGAACCATATTCAAATTCGTTTATTATCTGTCCTAGTAAACTTATGATTTTAATATCATTATCTATATCTAATTCAAATGGAGTTATTAATAACGTAAAACCACCGACTCGTTCTGGATATATGGATTTCCAATCAATACGACCATATGTTTCACCATTTTCATAGGTTGTTAAATATTTAATATTAGTGTCAAAAGTTGTATTTATTTCTATTAATAATTTAATGTTAGAATTATTCTTAATAATAAGAGAAGACCCATAATCACATGAAATAATAAATAAAATCAAAAAACATAGACATATATAACCGCATATTTTTTTCACTATTCACTTCTTCGTCACACCGACAATACATCTGCTCCGCGTTCAAGCGCGACCATTCCTGTGCGGGCAAGTTCAAGTATGCCGTGGGGGCGTAAAAGTAAAAGTAAACCGTTTAGTTTTTCCAAATTGCCTGTGGCTTCTATTGTGATTGTAGATTGAGAAACATCGACAATACGGGCGCGGAAAATGCCGGCAATTTCCAAAACAGCAGGGCGATTTTTTTCGTCTGCGCCGATTTTAACAAGCATGATCTCGCGGCGAAGGCATGTTGAAGCATCAAGACCTTTTACAGCGATAACATCAACAAGTTTTTCAAGTTGTTTAATTATTTGGTCGAGTATACGCTCTTCGCCGGTTACTGCAATTGTCATTCTGGAAATGGAAGGATCTTCTGTTTCCCCCACTGTCAAACTGTCAATGTTAAAACCGCGCCGGCTGAAAAGTCCTGATACTCTGCTTAAGGTTCCGGCTCTGTTTTCCACAAGTACAGAAACTACATGCTGTTTAATTAATTTACCTTTGCCTTTCGGCTTTTGCTCGCTGTTCATTATAAACCCGCGTTATTTTTTTCTTAATGTAACAGTGCTTGCGATAAGCTGATTAATCCTGACAAGTTCTTCACGTATTTCTCTTATCTTATCCAAAGCATCCTGATACCTTCCTGCAAGAATATCAGCTTCTGCCTGATCAAGTATATTAAAAACACGGGCTATTCTTAAATCCAGTGAATCATAATCAAGATCCAAAAGCGCATAACGAGCGCCGTTAATATTTCTTAAAGTTTCTTCAATTTCTTCCTGTACTACAGCATTGGCATCAATACTTGCCTGCCTTGAAAGACCGGAATCATTTACTATTACTTCCCTTACCGCAGTATCTGCACGAAGCCTTCCTTCTTCTATAGCTCTATTAGCAGCCGATATAGCTTCTGCAGCGTGATTTCTGGCAGCGTCATAACTTTTGGAATCTGCTTCGGTTTCCATACGCCTTAGGCTGTCACGGGCACGAGCCAAAGTATCAGCGGCGTAAGCAGTGACATTCGGGTCACTTGCCGCTCTAAAAACAGCTTCACGGGCATTTTCCATTTCTTCCAAAGGCGGATTATCGCAACCCAAAAGGGTAATTAAAACAATAAAAAGGATATAAATTAACTTAAATTTCATTATATACTCCTTTTATCATTTTAATACATTTAAAATGATTTATCTACAGAGGAATTAATGAGAAAAGTGACTGTCACCTGCGAACAATAGGTTCAATGTGTCTTTGCGTGAGGAATTTTCAATTAAACCACCCTTGATTAATATCGTTTTGCGTACTATTTTTTATTAATATGAAATTGGTACAGATTGTAAAACCGGGTCTTTTTGTATATGAATGTGTCAGATTTATAACCCTTACGTTTTTTTTGCTGCTCATTTTAAGAAACAATCCCGGTCTTTTCATAGTGGTGATTTTTGCCGTTCCATTAGCTTTATTTCCATTAATGGCGCTGTTTTTATGGCTTGATACAGACCGTTTTAGAGCATATCTGCCGCTTTTCCTGGCAGGAAAATGCATTGGTATTATTATTCTATTGATCTGGTCTATAATTTCCAAACAGGATATAATTGTACAAAGTAATATATTATGCGGCGATTTGCTTTCCTTTGCCGCTGTTCTGCTGATTATCAAGGATTTACGGAAAACAGCAGAACCTCAATCAATTACAGACGAAGTTGGCGGAGGATAAAATGCGTGTTATTCCAATAGCAAGCGGAAAAGGCGGTGTCGGCAAATCTTTAGTTTCCGCAAATTTGGCGGTGTCGTTTGCGCAGGCAGGAAAAAGTGTTGTTCTTGCCGACCTTGACCTTGGAGCTTCCAACCTGCATCTTGTATTGGGGCATCATGCGCCAAAAGCGGGAATCGGGACATATCTGAATAATGTCAAATCAAATTTCTCTGATGTAATCGCTGAAACTGATGTACGCGGGCTTCGCTTTATACCGGGAGACAACGAAATACCGGGAACTGCCAATCTTACAGCTACCCAGCGTAAAGCTCTTGTCAAACAATTATTAGCTTTAAAAGATGATACTGATATTTTAATTCTGGATTTAGGAGCGGGAACTCATCAATCCATTCTGGATTTTTTTCTGCTTTCCAATCAAGGTATTGTCGTTTCTGCTCCTGCTGTAACAGCAGTTTTAAACGCTTATGTTTTTTTGAAAAATACAGTATTCAGATTGATGTTCAGCTCATGCACAAGAGGATCAAAAGCACGCGCTCATTTGGAAAAGATGCGCAAAGACGGAGCGGGTCATATTTACATTCCAAAATTACTGCCCGAAATTCAAAAAATCGATCCTGTCTCTCACGAAAAATTTGTTAAACGTCTTGATAACCTTCGCCCGCGTCTTATCATGAACATGGTAGACGAGCCTAAAAACGCCGATGTCGCTATGAAGATCCGCCGTTCGTGCGAAGAATATCTTGATTTAAAAATCGAACACATGGGAATTATTTACCGCGATACGCTTCAGGATACAGCACTTGCTTCAAGATTGCCGATTTTACTTTATAAACCTCAATCGGTTTTATCACAGGCAGTTTACCGCATCGCCGATAAAATCCTTGAAAGCCCTGAAGATAATTACACGCCGGATGACAAGCAAATTGAAGACAGTTTTCAGGAAGCAGAACTGGAAGCAGAAATTGATTTTGATACAAAGATGGAATATATCGAAGATTTACTGCATTCGGGCGCTATGAGCCAGGGTGATTTAATCGAAACGGTAAAAACACAACAATTGGAAATTTCTAAATTAAAAAAAGAAAATAATTTTATTAAATTGAAACTGACTAAAGCTATTCAGCAAGGTTATAAGGTTTAAAATGGATTTTCCATCATGGCTTAACCCTGTAATAATTCCCGGTTTACCGTTTCGCTGGTACGGGCTAATGTTTATATTTGCATTTGCGACCGCCTATTATATATACCGAAGACAAGTTAGAGAGCGAAACTTTCCGATGTCAGAAGACGCGCTTTCCAGTTTGTTTGTCTGGGGAATACTGGGACTGCTTTTAGGTGCAAGACTTTTTTCAACTTTATTTTACTACGGCGACAACACATATTGGTTAAAACCCTGGCTGATTTTCTGGCCATTCGACGGACGCGGAAAGTTCACAGGGCTTCAGGGCATGAGTTATCACGGTGGCGCAATAGGCGGACTTCTTGCAGTAATACTTTATGCAAAGGTTAAAAAATACAGTTTCCGTGAAATAGGCGATATGTTTGCTGCGGCGATCCCGCTTGGTTATACATTCGGACGGCTTGGCAATTTTATCAATGCCGAACTTTACGGCAGGGTAACATCAGGTCCGTTAGGAATAATTTTTCCATATAATGATATAACAAGAACAGAATTGCTTCCTGCATACGAACCGTGGGTGCAGGAAATAGCGGCAAAAACCGGTATCGATATAACAGGTCTTTTGTATGTTAACCTTCCCCGCCACCCTTCTCAATTATACGAAGCCTTATTTGAAGGTATTGTTCTTTGGGCGATTATCTGGATTTTCCGTAATCGAAAACCATTTAAAGGGTTTTTAATCGGTTTATATTTTATAGGTTATGGTTTTTTCCGTTTCATAATCGAGTATTTCCGCGAACCGGATTCGCATCTTGGCTATCGGTTCGAAATTGTAAAAACTACTCTTCCGACAGCATACGCGCACCCGCTTCTTAGTTTTTCTACAGGACAGGTTTTATGCTTTTTTATGATGCTGTTCGGAGCAATTTGGCTCATAATTGCGTCACGCCTTCCTGACAAGGAAGTAATCCGTATTTACAACAATGAAGAAAACGGTAAATCAGAAACTGAAAGCGCTGAAGAAGCCGCAGAAAGAAACCGCCGCCGCAAATTGCGGAAAAAACTTAAATAGTACCCTTGTAACCGCTTGAATTTTCCTGTAATATAAAATCAATTTGGAGGATCTATGACCTTAATAGAAATGATCAATCAGGGCAGTATTTTACATCTTATTGGTATGGGTATTATTTTCACATTAATGATTGCTTTATTAACAAAACTTGGCAGAGGCATAGAAGCCAAATTTAACATACAAAAAGAAGGAAGCGCTTTTGCCGGCGAAAAATCAAACGATGGCGTAATCGCAGCCATTACCGCCGCTGTTACAGAATACAGAAAAACAAATAACTAATATAAATTTTTAAAAAGGATGGGAAAAATGCCAAAAGTAAAATTAACCGATTTAGTATTGCGTGATGCGCATCAGTCATTGTTTGCTACCCGCATGGTAACTGCGGATATGCTGCCGATCTGCGACAAACTTGATAAAGCAGGTTTTTACGCACTGGAAGCATGGGGCGGAGCTACTTTCGACGCATGTATCAGATTTCTTAATGAAGATCCGTGGGAAAGATTAAAGAAATTAAAAAAAGCTCTTCCCAAAACTCCTATAATGATGCTTCTTCGCGGTCAAAATCTTTTAGGCTACCGCCATTACGGCGATGATGTTGTCGCCAAATTCGTAGAATATGCCGCAAAAAACGGCGTCGATATTTTCCGTATTTTTGACGCATGTAACGATCCCCGCAATTTTAAAACCGCAACAGAAGCCGCAAAAAAAACAGGTAAGCATATTCAAGCGACTATTTCTTACGCTGTAACACCATTCCACACAATAGAAAAATACGCCGAATTTGCAAAACAGCTTGTTGATATCGGCGCGGATTCAATTTGTATAAAAGACATGGCAGGACTTTTAAAACCTTACGAAGGCTACGATCTTGTAAAGGCAATAAAAAAAGTAACAACCCTTCCTGTCGAAATCCACACTCATGCCACTACAGGTATGTCGGTAGCGACTTTAACAAAGTGCGCCGAAGCCGGAGCGGAAATTCTTGATACGACAATTTCTTCGATGTCGATGGGAACAAGCCACAGCCCGACAGAAACAATGGTAGAAATTTTTAAAGGAACCGAATACGACACAGGATTGGATATAAACCTGTTACTTGAAATCGCAGCATACTTCCGCGAAGTCCGCAAAAATTATAAAAAATTTGAATCGAGCTTCCTCGGAGCAGATACACGTCTTTTAGTCAGCCAGGTTCCAGGCGGAATGTTAAGCAATATGGAAAGCCAGCTTAAAGAACAAGGAGCCGCCGACAAGATGGACGATGTTCTTAAAGAAATCGCAGTTGTACAAAAAGACGCAGGTTATCCGCCGCTTGTAACACCTACAAGCCAAATCGTCGGAACTCAGGCAGTTTTTAACGTACTTTTCGGACGTTATAACAAACTTTCAGGCGAGTTCCAGGATCTTGTCGCAGGTAAATACGGAGCCTGTCCTGCTCCAAAAAATTCAGACCTTGTAAAAAAAGCGCTTGATGCTTTAAAGATGGAAAAAGAAATGACATGCCGCCCTGCAGACGAAATCCCCGCGGAATATTCAAAACTTGAAGAAGAAGCAAAAAAAATACTTGGTAATAATGTATCTACAGAAGATGTTCTTACACTAGCCATGTTCCCAAAAGTTGCTCCGGACTTCTTTAAAAAACGCGCAGAAGGACCTGTTGTATTTAAACCTGAAGCTGAAGTTTCAGCCGCTCCCGCATCCGCACCTGCAGGGCAAGCTGCTTCACAAGCTGCGCGTTACTCGATAAATGTAAACGGCGCAAATTACGATGTTGTTGTAGCTCCTGCTGGAACTGTAGCCGTAGCTCCGGCTGGCGCAGCGGCAGCACCGGCAGCTCCATCAACGACAACTGCAGGCGGTGATACTATTGTAGCTCCTGTTGCGGGAACTGTTCTTCGTTATGTAGCGTCTGAAGGTCAGGATGTAAAACCCGGCGAAACTATTTTAATTTTAGAATCCATGAAGATGGAACTTGAAATAAAAACAAACGTGGCAGGTAAAGTACACTTCCTTGTCCCGACTGGAACACAAGCCGCGTCAAAACAGCCAATAGCAAAAATTGGGTAAATTACCGGAAACTTTTCATCCGATAATCCGCACCTGGTTTGCAGAAACTTTCGAAAAACCCACGCCTGTACAAATACAGGCGTGGCCTTTAATTGAAAGAGGCGAAAATGTTTTGGCACTGGCTCCTACAGGCAGCGGTAAAACTCTCACAGCTTTTCTTTCGGCTATTTCCAGCTTTTGCAGAAATGAATATCCTGCGGAAAAATTATCTGTTATTTATGTTTCTCCTCTTAAAGCATTAAACGAAGATATAAAACGAAATTTACTTTTACCTTTAGCGGCAATAAAAACACAATTTGAAAAAGAAGGTCTTGCATTTCCGCCTGTTCGTGTAGAAACAAGGTCTGGCGACACTCCGCAATCCGCGCGCAGAAAGTTTTTTATTAAACCTCCTTCGATACTTGTTCTTACTCCGGAAAGCCTTGCGATTATTTTATTAAATCCAAAAGGCAGGATAGTTTTATCGAATGTTAAATGTTTAATTATAGACGAAGTACACGCGATAATCGGAAATAAAAGAGGCGCGTATCTTTCGTGCCAAATAGAAAGGCTAAAATTAATTGCGGGGGATTTTCAGCGAATAAGTCTTTCTGCTACTGTCCGTAATCCTCAAGTAACCGCAGAATTTGTCGGGAAAAATGTTCATATTGTCTCTCCTCCCGCACAAAAGAAAATTGAGTTTAGTGTTGAGTTTCCGGATATTACTTCTTTGGAACAAACAGAAGATACAGACACATATATATTTAATAATAATGCTAATTTTGCAAGCCGTTATACTCCGTTAATCAATTATGTTTTAAAACGAATTTGGGAAGGAGCGACTTTACTTGTATTCGCGGAATCACGAAAAAGAGCGGAACGTCTTTGTCACTTGATCAATCAGGAAGGAGCCATCTTTTTTGCGCATAACGGAAACCCAACAGGACGGGATCTTAAAGGAGCAATCGCTTTTCCACACCACGGATCTCTTGCAAAAGAACTAAGACGCAGCGTAGAAAAAGGACTAGCGCAAGGAATACTTCCATGTGTTGTTGCAACTGCTTCTTTGGAACTTGGTATCGACATCGGTGACATAGATGAAGTTATTCTTGCAGGAAGCCCGGGTAATGTGTCGCAGGTTTTACAGCGGATAGGAAGAGCAGGTCACAGTGTAGGACAGACAAGCAAGGGAAAACTTTTTGCCTTTCATGGCAAAGACCTTTTAATAGCAGCCGCTATAAAAAACGCCGTTGAAGAAAGAGATATAGAAGAAATTTTTCCTATAGAAAATCCGCAGGACATTCTTGCGCAATTGGTGCTCGCTCTTTGTTCGGAAAAAGACAGAAACATCGAAGAACTTTATGAACTTATAAAAACTTTTTATATTTTTAAAAATCTTAATTACGATTCATATAAACGTGTTATACGAATGCTTGCAGGGCTTTCGTCAAAGGAAAACCTTAACAGTAAATCCAGACTGCGTGATGTAAAACAGCGTCTTTGGCTTGAAAATACAGAAGGAACAATCGGTATAATGGACGGAACCACTACCCTGCTCTATACATCAAGCGGTGTTATAACAAACCGCGGACATTATTCGATAAGGCTTCCTGACAGAACAAAAATAGGAGAGCTTGACGAAGAGTTTGTCTGGGAAAGACGAGTCGGCGATCATTTTGATTTTGGAGCGAGAGGCTGGCGGATAGACAGCATCAGCGATGAATCTGTAGAAGTTACTCCGCTGGAAAAAAGGTCTGATTATATTCCGTTCTGGAAAGCGGATATACAATTCAGAAGCGTTAACCTGACCAAAAAATTACTTTTAATACTGGAAGAATTTAATAAAAGCGCCAGTATTCCATCAGACCTTCCCGCATGTGCATATAATTCTCTTAATAATTTTTTAAAACAGCAAGGCATATCGCAAAGAGGTCTTCCGTTATCTGACAATAAAAACATTATTATTGAAATAATAAAAGGTAACGAACAAAACAGGGATTTTTGCTCCGTAGTAGTTCACAGTTTCAGAGGCGGACAAATTAATTATCCGCTTTCACTTGCTTTAAGCACAGAACTTGAAGAAACAATTAAACTGCGTGTAGCTTCTTTTTCTACCGATGACAATATTTTATTTTTACTGCCTAATCTTGGCATCGAAGAAACAGGGCATCACATAGAAGAAATATTCAGAAAAGCGCTTTTATCTCTTGAAAATTGTGATACAGGCGGAATTACAAGAGCGCAGAGGTTTTTCAGAAACCGCCTGGAAAGCTCCGGTATTTTCGGCGCAGCGTTCCGCGAAGCAGCAGAACGCAGTCTTTTACTTCCAAAAGCGCCGTTTGGCAAACGCACTCCGCTTTGGCTCATGCGCCAAAGATCAAAACGCCTTTTTGACGCCGTAATGGAAGAAGATGGTTTTCCCGTAACAACTGAAGCATGGCGAAGCTGCCTTATCGACACATTCGACATGACGGGGTTTAACGATTTAATTTCTTCCATAAATAATGGTGAAATAACTTTATCGTTTTTTCAAACAAATACACCAAGTCCTTTTTCCAATGATGTTGTAAGAGCCGAAACAGACAATTTCGTATATGAATATGACGATCGAAAAGATTTAATAGGTTCAAAATCCGCAACCCTTTCCGACAAAATTATTGAAGAAGCAATAAACAACGCATCATTGCGTCCTGTCTTAAAAAAATTAATAATAGAAGATTTTGTTTCAAGGCTGAGAAGAGAAAAATACGGATACGCTCCTGATAACGAACGCTCTTTAGTTGAATGGGTAAAAGAAAGAATCGCCATACCTTTAAATGAATGGGAATCTTTATGTTCATTTATACCGCAGGAAATTATAAATACAATCGATACACAGAAAATAAAAACAATTAAACGAAACGGCGCAAAAATAGCATCAATTGTTCACAGTGAATGGGAAGAAACTTGGGAAAAAGAACCTTTAAGTATTCTTGGTCAATGGCTGCGTTATGAAGGACCAATTTCTGCAGAACAAATAAGCAAAATATTCGGCACGGCAATAAGTGAAACAGAAGACGCTATTAACGCCCTTGCAGAAGTTGATGAAGTTTTTAATGACATTATTTGTGAAGACGCAGAATCTGAAACAACGCAAACTCCTTTAATTTGCGATAGAGAAAATCTAGAATTGCTTTTACGTCTCTCACGCAAAAAAGCAAGAGCAGAAATAAAAGAAAGAGCGGCTTCGTTAATTGTTCCATTTCTTGCACTTAAACACGGATTGGGCGGAAATGATGATTCGATTTTTAAAAATAATCTTCAGGCTTGGAGTGCAACCGCTAAGTTATGGGAAACAGAAATATTTTATGCAAGAAACTCAATGTATGATCCTGAAAAATTAAATAAACAGATACGCGAAGGGAATCTTGTATGGTACGGAACAGGCGGAAAAGAAAAAATTAGTTTTTGTCATCCGGAAGATTTGGAATTGGCTTTTGAAAACCAAAAAAATACAGAAACAAATAACATGATGGAAAAATTAATAACATCGGCTTTTTTTAACCGTCCGCGAGATTTTTGGGAAATAAAAAACGAATTAAATACAGACAGCCGTACCTGCACAGAATCTTTATGGGATGAAGTTTGGAAAGGTAATTTAACCGCAGATTCTTATGATCCTGTAAGAAGAGGTATAGAACACGGCTTTATTCCAAAAGAAATTGAGATACCGCAAATTTCGAATAACAATTATTCGTTTGGACGCAAGCCGAAAATTCCGAGCGCTTTAAAAAACCGCTGGAAAGGCGGAGCGCCTGTACACGGTAACTGGTTTTCGCTTTTAACAAATGATTATTATACAAATAGTTCATTATCAGATATCGATCCTATCGAAGAAGATGCTCTTAACCGCGATCGTGTGCGTCTTTTACTAAGCCGCTGGGGAATTTTATGCCGTCCGTTTTTGGAATACGAATCTTCTGTTTTATCATGGTCAAAACTGCTTCCTACCATGCGGCGGATGGAACTTGCAGGCGAACTTGTAACAGGCCGTTTTTTTGCAGGTGTTAATTCTTTGCAATTTGCGTCTCCTTCGATTGCTTCCGAGCTTGAAAAAGCAGAAAGTTTTAATGAATTTTTCTGGATGAACGCCGCAGACCCGGCAAGCCCGGCAGGTTTGGAAATAGATTTTTCCAATATTAAATACAAGTTATGCGCCAGAAGCTCCGGTAACAGGCTTTATTATAAAGGCTCAAACCTTCTTGCCATGTCTGCAAAAACAGGCAAGGAACTCCAAATTTTAATAAAAACAGATGATCACGATATTCCACGGTTAATTGAAATGTTAAAAATACCGCGAACAAGAATGATAATGCCGCAAAATAAAATTGTATTGGAAAAAATTAACGGTCAAGATGCAGCAAAAAGCGAGTATGCAAAATATTTTACAAATTATGGATTTGTAAACGACAGAGAAAAACTAATTTGCTGGTGAAGAAATTTAAACACTTAAATTCTTCTGTTCGCAGATAATTATATTAATCCGTGAAAATCCGCATTAATCCGCGGACATTATTTATAATGTTCTAAACCGCGTGTATAAAAATAGCTTCACCTTTGGAAATGTTAACGGATTTTAAAACCAGTTTAATCGTTTCGTTAGGTGATACTTTCTTTTGCAGCGGTATTTGGATTTCAAGCGCGACTGAAGGTATTAATACAAGCCAGCGGTTTCCTTTATTTTCGATTGCAATAGCATCCCATATTGAATCTATTTTTTCAGCAAGGTAAACCATAATCCAGTGATTATTTGAAGCTCTTTCGGCGTGAATTACCGCAGAAGATGCAGCTTCGCCGTAACCGAGACACATTGACATATCATCAGCAGAAAGCGGTTTTTCGCCGCGCAGCACTTTGCGTATCTGAATGTGCGATAAAAGGTCTGTGTACCTGCGAAGAGGGCTTGTAACCTGTGTGTAAGTTTCCAATCCCAACCCCTGATGACGACCCGGTTTTACAGAAAGAACACGAGGTCTCATACAGCGCCTAAGCTGAAATGATCCTGCGATACCGCCTAAATCTTTTTGTTTGTTATCGGGCTGTGTTTCAATTTCCTGACTTATATACGGAAATGCAAGTCCTTTTGAAGCTGCCCATGTTCCGGCTCCCTCTCCTGCTGTTATCATACATTCTTTTACGATAGATGCGGATTTACAATGTATTTCCTGTTCTATTTTTACAGTTTCATTTTCTATAAATATATGAACATCATAATATTCAATATTGATAGCGCCTTGTTTAATACGGCGATTGCAAATTTTTTGCGTTAAATTAAAAAGAGAACGAAATATAACACCATCATCAGAATCTTCTTCCATTTCCCTGTCGGCTTGTTCGTATGTTAAACGGCGCACATTAATAATCGAAGGAAATATTTCAGTATCAATAACATTACCTTGTGTATCTATTGTCATTTTAAAAGTAAGCGCAGGTGATTTTTCACATAACCCAAGAGCAAATAAAGGTATAGTATCTTCAGCTAACATACGGAAAGTACCTTCCGGAATATAAAGAGTGGCTCCGCGATCTCTTGCTTCTTTTTCGCAAGGACTGTCAAAAGTAATACTGGAAGCTGGATCTGCGATATGCACATAAAGTACAGTATTTCCCGATTCTTCGGTTACAGAAATAGCATCGTCGGGATCATTACTCCAGCTATTATCAATGGCAAATGCTTTTAGGTGACATAGATCCTTTCTTTGTTCATTGGCTAAAGGCGCGTCGGGGCAAACAACAGCATTATTTAAAGAAAGACCAAAACGGCTTGGATGCGGATTTACCATCTTTGTCCAAAAACTTGTTTTTAAAAGAAGACTATGCGCGTCTTCCGGCGTTTCACTAATACCTAAATCTTTTAACGTACGGCTCTTTATTGATTTACCGAAAGCCAGCGCTTCTATATCCTGCATGAAACGTTTATCATCAGGCAGTAAAACATTACCTGAAGGGTTTTTTACACATAATTTTAAACGTTCGATAAAAGCGCAGCGTTCCTCTGTTTCTTTTAATTTACCGCCGCGTTTTGATTCTTCGCTTTCAACATCTTCTTTTTTACGGGGAGTAATCGCATCGATTGTTCCATTAAAATAAAGCCCGTCTTTTAACAGGGAATAAACCGCAAAAGCTGTTGATGGTTTATATTCGTTATATATTAAATTGGTAAGATCTTTTAAAGACATGGGTTCATTTTCTTCCAGTAATAATTCCCATGTTTCCTTGATTGAAGAGTCTGAAAGGTTATTAATATTAATTTCGCTGAAGTTTTTTACAGGTCCGGGATGGATTAATTCTATATCTTTATCCCGCACTTTTATCTGTTCGCTGTCTGCTAGAGTAATTGTATATTTTCCTTCAGCGCGCTCTTTACAATCGCAGGTTTATTTTTATATATAACAAGAGCATTTTCATTTATCATAAAATGATTGTAAATAAATTACTATAATTTTAATAGTACTATAAAAAATACTTAACCACAAAAAACACAAAATCGTGCCTACAGGCACGACCACGAACTTATACTTCGATATCTTTTCTTCTTTCGTGATGGTTCGTGTGGTTCGTGGTAAAAATTCTTAATTTATTAACTTGTCTTACATCGCTTCTTCGTAGATACATTCGCGCAGTTCATTTGCATGACTTCGAATTTTTTTAAGCGCTCTTTGTTCAATCTGGCGGACAGTTTCGGGAGATATATCAAGTTTGTCTCCGATTTCCCGTAATGTATGGCGCTCGCAGCCGTTTAATTGATAACGATAACTTATTATTCGTTTTTCTTTATCCATTAAATTATTAAGTACACGCATAGTACCGTCAACAGATGCCTGCTTCATTAAAGATCGTTCAGGGTTGTAAGTATAATCTTCATGGAAATCTACAGCGCTTATATTTTCATCATCATTCATATTTCGTTCAAATGATAATGAATCAGCGGACATATTTACATACGAATCAACATCCTGAACAGAAATACCAAGTTCATTGGCAATATCAACTGAATTCGGCTGATGCATCAAGGATTGGCAGAGAACATGATATGTTTGCTGGATTTTACGCAGTGTTTCTTCTTTGCGTTCCGGCAAACGAACCATGCGCCTTTTATTGATAATATATCTGCTTATAAATTGGCGGATCCACCAGCTTGCATAAGAACAAAAACGAACATTTTTGCGGTAATCGAATTTTTTCGCCGCGTGAATCAATCCTATATTGCCTTCCTGAATCATATCCATAATGGAAATGCCGGGTACATTAAATAATCCGGCAATTTTAATTACCAGCCTTAAATTGGAGTTGACCAATTTATGCAAAGCAGGACAATTCCCGTCAAATTCTGAAACATCGCCCTGATTGCGCAGGGTTTCCTGAATTTGCCTGGATAATTCCAATTCTTCTTCAAATGATAAAAGAGGAAATGCTTTAATCTGCTTGTAATACACATCAAGCAAATTATCATTGGATTTTAACTGCTTCTTCTGCATATAGCCCTCCGCCCTATATAGGTTATTATTTTATAGCAATAAACGTGCCAAGTCATATATAATCTATAACAATAATTATAACTCTATGTTACATAAGGAATTACATTATTTTTACAAGATATGCAAAACCCTTTAAATTACGATAGTGTATCTATTTTCATACATCTATTATTATTTATGTATGGAAAATGTATTATTTTTATGCTAAATTGAATTATGAATTATGATATTAAAGCAACAGAAAAAAATGGGGATATTTATTATTTTGTTAATTGGTCTCCGTTATCCAAAGCTGACCGTTATTCAATAATCACAAAAGTCCCGGCAGTCGCAGGAATTTTTGAAATATACTGGATGGATGAAAAAAACCGTTTGCGCCTTTTCTTTGTAGAAAAAACAATTTACGGAGGACTGCGAAGCGAAATACGGCGGGTAACAGATCCGGAATTATGCAAAGACAATGAACAGGTGCGGAAAATACTGGAAGAAAAAGAAATATGGTTCCGGTATGTCACTACTCATTCTTCCAATATAATGGAAGATATTATTTGGTGTTTAATGCAAACATATAATCCTGAAAAAACTTCTATAAAACATTCCGGGCGATATGAAAATATTTTTTTAAAAGAATCCGCTCCCGATAAATTAATGTGGGTTCCGTGAGGTGATATGCTTGAATACATTGTCCCGTCAAATATTGATGACAGAGTTTTAAACCGCGCAGCACGGATACTGCAGGACGGAGGTCTTCTAGCTCTTCCTACTGACACAAGCTGGAGTATTGTCTGTTCGATCAAATCTCCTGCCGCAATAAAAAAATTAAGAAGCATTTCAGGTGAAAGAGATGAACGCCATTTTACTTTATTGTGTTCAAGCATTTCGCAATTTGTAGAAGTTTGTAAATTGGATAATACGCGCTTTCGATTGATAAACCGCCTTACGCCAGGACCTTATGTTTTTATTTTAAAAACACTTTCAGGAACTGAAAAATTTCTTGATATCCGCCGTCAGGAACTTGGCGTTCGTATCCCCGATTATCCTGTTCCGGTAAAATTGATAGAAACTCTTAAACATCCTCTTTATTCGATAACCGCAAAAAGAAGTATGATAAAAAGCGCCGACAATGAAATGGAAGACAGCGAAGATGCAGAAACAGAACTGCCGCCGATACCGGAAGACCAGCTCTTTGAAAGCGGCTGGGAACTTGATGACATAGAAGGACTGGACTTAATTCTTGACAGCGGCGAAGAAAGAGAGCGCATTTTTTCTACAATTTTAGACATGTGCGCAGATGAAATAAAAGTCTTGCGGCAAGGTGCAGGAAAATGGCCAATTTAATTTATTAGGACAATAATAAATGCCGGTAAAAAAAACCAAAAAGTGGCTGAATGTACTCCTTAGAAGAAAAGCGCTGGTAATAATATCTTTACTGATACAAATTGCAATTATAATTTCTTTAATAGCAGGAACCGGGATTTATTTAAGATACTCATATCTTGTTCTTGGTTTTATAAGTACCATTGTTTGTATTTCAATAATTAATAAACATGAAAAACCAGGTTACAAACTTACATGGATATTTTTAATTTTATTATTTCCCTTCTTCGGCGGAATACTTTATATAATGCTGAACTTCTGGTCTAATCCAAAAAAACTCAGACGTGCTTTGAACCGCAACATAAGAGACACTCAGAAAGCGTTTTTTATGCCCGGCAACCGTCTTGATGAATTAATAAATATTCATCCTGAATTTAAAACACAGGCACATTATTTACAGGAATATGCAGGTTTTCCCGTTTACGGCAATACAAGACAAGTTTATTTTCCGTCAGGCGAATCTTTTTTTTATAATGTTTTAGAAGAACTGGAAAAAGCAAAGAAATATATTTTTCTGGAATTTTTTATTATAAAAGAAGGGCACATGCTCGATTTTATATTAAAGACACTGGAGAAAAAAGCCGCAGCTGGTTTGGATATAAGAATTATGTATGATGATCTTGGCTGCTTTCTCACTCTACCTTCAGATTTTCAAAAACAATTAAGAAAAAAAGGGATAAAAAGTTATGTCTTTAACAGGTTTAAACCGATTATTTCTTCATTGCAAAATAACAGAGACCACAGAAAAATTATTTCAATAGACGGCAAAGTAGCTTTCACAGGCGGATTAAACATCGCCGATGAATATATTAATGTAGTAGAAAGATTTGGCCACTGGAAAGATGCAGCTATAATGATCGAAGGAGACGGAGCATGGTCTTTAACTTTAATTTTTCTGCAAATGTGGAACCTTGGTTTTAAAATTAAAGACGATTATACTTCATTTTTTCCGTGGCGGGATAATATTATTGAACATACAGCAAGCGGCGTAATCGAAGGTTATGAATCATGGGGATATGTTCAGCCTTATGCAGACAGCCCTGTAGATCCTGAAAATGTCGGAGAACATGTATATATCCAGATAATAAATCAGGCAAGAAATTATGTATATATTAATACGCCTTATCTGATTGTAGATGATAATCTTTTATCCGCGCTTACCCTTGCAGCTAAAAGCGGAGTTGATGTCCGCATAATTACACCTCACAGATGGGATAAATGGATAGTAGCGATTACATCACGTTCATATTACCGCCGTTTAATTCAAGCCGGAGTAAAAGTTTATGAATACACATCGGGATTTAATCACGGAAAAACATTTATTTCCGATGATAAAGTAGCGACAGTAGGAACTACAAACCTTGATTTCAGAAGCCTGTACCTTCACTTTGAATGCGGTGTATTAATCTATGCAAGCGATACTGTAACAGAAATTAAAAAAGATTTTTTAAATACCCTTCCGCGTTCTCATGAAATTACCATAAAAGACTGCGCCCGCAATGCATTGCAGCGGATTATTCAGGATGTTCTTCGGATATTTGCTCCATTAATGTAAAATCGATGTAAAACCTATTCGTCATTTTTAAAAAGCGAATCAAAATTACGCCCTGCTGTTACAAAAAGTCCGGCTATTGTTTTTCTTATAAATTTTCTTGTCGATTCATCAACATGGCTTAAAGATTTTAAAACACGTCCTGCCGAAGAAAACCATGAATTTTCAAAATCAACAGTAGATTTAACATCCGCTTCATTAAATATATGGTAGAGAGCTTCAATAAAATGTTCACGCTGTGCATTATCATGACTATTAATCCATTCACGGATTGTTTTGTTAATAAAACGGCTGCTTACTGTAGATTTTTCCGCGCGAACCAAATCGTTATGTGTTACTTCCCAAGAATAAAGGCAATGCTGCATAATACCGCTTTCAGTGCTTTTTATTATAATGTTGCTTTTTCCATGTTCCATAAACATTCCAATAACCGATGATTGCGGCACATAGGATTGAATCCTGTCTTTTACCGCTAAATAACCTGTACTGGAAATAAATTTTTCGTTAAAACCGGGAGCGTCGTTATTATAAATTACTTTAATTCGTTTTTGATTTTTTTTACTGCAATTTGAAGCGGAATAAATAGCAAGATTGCCGCCTTTTGAATGACCTCCAACACGCAAATCCTCTTTAATCATAGGAGCCATTTTATCAAGATACTTTACCGCTTCAAGCTGAGAAGGAACAACATCTTTAAAACACATGTTAAAGTCTTCCTTCCATCCTACCAATGAAGTATCAGTTCCCCTAAAAGCTATAAAACAAAAACCATCATTTGTATTTACGCTCAAAGCGGAAAATTGAATTTCAAGATTTGTGTCAATTTGGTTTACATAACCGAAAAGCTGGCAGTCTCCAAACCTTCTGGAAGAAGCTAAGGAGCTTATTAACTGCGGATCTTCTTTGAAAATCGAAGTTACTTTTATTCCTTCTCTGCTGTTTAATCTTTCATTGTAAACCCTGACGGCTAAAGCAATACTTATACCGGTTTTATCTTCTGGGCTTGGAACAATACCGTCTAAGGTAAGGTATGAAAGCTGGGAGAGAATTATATTGTCTACAGGGTTAAACGGAGAAGCTGAAAAACAAATATCACCCCTCCACTTAATATAATCAAACAAATCTGCCATACTATTAAATATAACACAAATTTAGTACATAGATAAGCAAATAATTATCCTATGGAGACATTTTGAACGAACAACCGGTAAATCCCGCTTCAGCGATACACAGCTCTCCTCTGGATACTCCATTAAATCCCACACCTGTAGATTGGAGTAATAAACGGCTCTTTGCTTTATTTTTGCCGCTTATAATCGAACAACTCCTTATTGTTATGATAAGTATCGTTAACATGGTAATGGTAAGTTACGTTGGCGAACATGCGATGTCCGGAATTTCACTTGTTGAAACTATCAACTTTTTAATTATTACCGCGTTTAATGCAATAGCCACAGGAGGTTCAGTCGTAATAAGCCAGTACTTAGGACGTAAGGAAGAAAAAAACGCGTGCGGCTCCGCAAAGCAGCTTGTTTATATAAGTTTAATAATTTCGTTAATACTGATGGTTCTTACATTATTCACACGCCGCCCGATGCTTTCCATTATTTACGGCAATATCGCAGAAGATGTAATGCAATCGGCGGATGTTTATTTTTTATTTATTGCTCTTTCGTATCCTTTTTTGGCTATCTACACCGCTGCCGCCGCAATGTTTCGCAGTATGGGAAATTCAAAAGTTCCTATGCGTGCCGTCATCCTTTTAAACATTTTTAACATTGGAGCGAACGCGCTTTTTATTTACCTTTTAAAACTGGGTGTGGCTGGAGCCGCATTATCAACATTTATCGGGCGTGTAATACTCGCAGTTTTATTAATTTACCTTTTAATGAAGGATAAAACAAGAATTATAAATCTTAGCGGTATAATGAAGATCAAACTTGATAAGGACATGATTAAACGTATTTTAAAAATCGGCATTCCTAGCAGTCTTGAATCATCCATGTTCCAGATTGGTAAAATATTAATTACAAGAATTTTTACAATATTCGGAACCGCCGCAATTGCGGCTAACGCTGTAAGCGCGACAATAAATTCTATCGCATTTATGCCTGGCAGCGGTTTTGGCATGGGGCTTTTAATTGTAGCAGGGCAATGTATCGGAGCGGGAGATTATTCAGCCGCAAAACGGTACACAAAAAAGATAATGCTGCTTTCTTATTTAACGTACCTTTTTATAAATATAAATATTTTTATTTTTATGAACCCGATTGTCAGTATTTTTAATTTATCCGAAGAAGCGTTTAAAATGTGCGTACTATTTTTAACTGTCCACTGTATCACGTCAACTTTATTCTGGTGTCCGTCATTTGTACTTCCTAACGCATTAAAAGCCGCAGGGGACGCTAATTATGTTATGATTGTAGCTGCATGCACAATGTGGCTTGTAAGGGTATGCGCCGCGTTTTTATTGGCTTTTACATTTGGATTGGGACCTGTAGCCGTATATGTTGCAATGGGTGCGGACTTTCTTTTTAGAGGTATCTTTTTTACAAAACGCTGGTTAAGCAATAAGTGGATGGAGAAGAAGGTGATTTAAAAATGTTTTTTACAAAAATAATTTTACAGCTAACAGAAAACAGTCATACATCAAACATGATTATCTTTAAATATCAAAAACAGGAATGGAAATTACATCTCGATTTATTGACATGCGTTCTTTTCCAAGACATAAAACGGCTCCAGTACCTACTTTTTTTCCCATTTTTTCAAGAATGTTAAAATGTTTTATATCATTTAGAGACGGCATTGTCGTTTTTTTTACTTCGATTGGATATAAAGTCATATTCTTTTCTATTACAAAATCAATTTCTTTTTGATCTGTGTCACGGTAAAAGTATATCAACGGATCAACTCCATTATGCCAATAGCTTTTTATTATTTCCGCAAAACACCATGTTTCTAAAATCGCTCCATCCATTGCTCCTGAGTATAATGTTTCCGGTGTTTCCCAGCGGCATAAATAGGCACATAAACCGGTATCTAAAAAATAAACTTTCGGCGTTTTAATAATCCGATTGGTTATATTCGGTGAATATGGATGTAAAAGATATACTAAACCGGAACGTTCAAGAATACCCATCCAGGTTTGCGCGGTTTTTAAGTCAATTCCAATATCACGCGCAAGATTACTGTAGTTAACAAGACTTCCGGTTCTTGCCGCAACAGCAGATATGAAATTATAAAATTGAACAGGTTTTTCAATATTATAAAAATCCCTGACATCTCTTTCAATGTATGATTGAATATATGAAGAATAAAAAGCTTCACGATTTATTTTTTTATCAGTAATTGGTTCCGGCAAAGACCCTTGCCAAATATGCTTGTATACTTCTTTTGCATTTATTTTTTTTAAACTGCCATCGGTTTTTAGTTCCGGAATGAAAGGCTTGCCGCTGTAAGGAAGTTTGTTTTTTTCACGATAAGAAAATCCCAAAAGTTCAAGTATGACAATGCGTCCTGCCAATGATTCACTGACCCCTTTCATTAAACTGAATTTTTGCGAACCCGTCAGCCAAAAAGCGCCTTTTTGGTTTTTATGTGTGTCAACATACATCTTGATGTAAGGAAAAAGTTCAGGCGCATATTGGACTTCATCAATTAGTACAGGAGGCGGATTTTCTGTCAAAAATAACTCAGGATCATTTTTGGCCAACATACGGAATTTTGGATTATCCAAAGTAACATATTTACGTTTTCCTTTTTCCAGATTTTCAAGTAAAGTGGTTTTACCCACCTGCCGTTGTCCTGTTAAAAGTAAAACCCTGAAATTTTTTGAAAACTCCCTTACAACCCTTGTTATTGTCCTTTCAAGCATTATTTTTTACTCCGTTTAATCTGGAATCTAATTCCATATTAAACGAAATACCATAATTTGTCAATACTAAAGGTGACTGACACCAAAAAAAGGTGACAACTTAAAGCTGTCACCTCTCCCTTTTTATAGGATATTATAAAAAACATTTTTTCAATATATAATAAACCATGCGAATTATAACCTGGAATGTTAACGGTATCCGAGCAGTAGAAAAGCGCGGGTTTTTTGAATGGCTAAAAGAAGAAAACCCGGACATTTTATGCCTTAACGAAACAAAAGCCGAACCCGGGCAGCTTTCGCCGAAATTTATTAATCCGCCTGATACTTCTTACACTTCGTACTGGGCAAGCGCGAAAAAAAAAGGTTATTCGGGTGTAGCGATTTATACAAAAATAAAACCTGAAAATGTCCGCTTTCTTGGCAAGCCGGAATTTGACGAAGAAGGGCGTGTTCTTGTCGCTGAATACAAAAATTTCACATTGATAGCCGCATACTTTCCCAATTCGCAGGATGAAGGAAAACGCTTGGGTTATAAACTTGCTTTTAATGATGCGATATTAAAACTTTGCAAATCAATCGTAAAAAAGGGACAGCACTTTTTATTGTGCGGCGATTATAATGTAGCGCACACTCCAATAGATTTAGCGCGCCCAAAAAACAATGAAAACAGCGCAGGTTACCTGCCCGAAGAGCGAGCCTGGATGGATTCATTTTTAGCATCCGGTAATGTCGATACATTCCGCCATTTTCATCCCGGCGAGCCTAATCATTATACCTGGTGGTCATATATGGCTCAGGCACGGGAAAAAAATATCGGATGGAGAATCGATTATAATTGTGTGAACAAAGAATTTTTACCCAAGGTAAAATCTTCTATAATAAGACCCGAAATTAAAGGTTCCGATCATTGTCCTGTGGAAATCGAATTAACAGTGAGTTTAAAATAATGAGAATAAAATATAATGCGCCGGCTGTTTTAACTTTTTCTCTTTTATGTGTACTGGTTTTATATTTATCACAAACCATTCTTCCAAAATTGATTTTTTGGTTTATGGTTCAAGGAAGAAGCACCTTTAATGCCGGGAATTTCAGTCATTGGATTTCTATTTTAACCCATACCTTAGGGCATGGAAGCTGGACTCATCTGATCAGTAACATGATTTTTATTCTTGTAATTGGTCCCATGCTGGAAGAAAATTACGGCTCTGTTTCTTTATTTATTATGATTATTATTACAGCGCTTGTAACCGGAGTATTAAATATTTTATTTTTTCCAAATCCCCTAATGGGCGCTTCCGGTGTTGTATTTATGATGATTCTTCTTTCGTCATTTACAAATTTTACAAGAGGAGAGATCCCGTTAACATTCATATTTGTTTTAATTTTATTTATGGGAGAACAAATCATCAGGATATTAAGTTCAGAAAACAGCAATATTTCATATTTTGCGCATATTGTCGGCGGATTATGCGGCAGTTTTTTTGGTTTTTTCAACACAGGTTTAAAAAATAGTTCAAGGAGAAACGGAGGTTAATATGATAAAAGAATTTTTACAATTTGATACGGTTCGTGATAACGCATTAAAACTGGCGCATCGTATATACAATGAGGGATTTATTCCCGACGTGATTTATGTTTCCCTTCGCGGCGGAGCGTATCTTGGCAATATTATAAGCGAATATTATAAAATCGTTCATAAAGGAGCGCGTCCTGTGTATTATGCAGCAGTTGTCGCCCGCTCTTACACTGATGTCGCAAAAGCGGATCAGGTAAAAGTTGACGGCTGGACATATTCGCCTGATTATCTTCGGGTGGGAGATAAAGTACTTTTAATCGATGACATTTTTGATACAGGCAGAACTATCAACCATCTTGCGCAGATAATTTTAGACAAGGGAATCCCGCGAAAAGATTTAAAAATCGCTGTTCACGATTATAAATATTTTACGGACAAGGAAGTTCAGCTTCCTTTCCAGCCGGATTACTGGTGTCGGAAACACGAAACAACACTAAATGATGAGAGTTCCTGGATACACTACATGAGCCATGAATTGATAGGTCTTACCGAAAAAGAACTGGAAGAAAATTATTACAAACGTGATCCTGAACTAAAAAATGTTTTAAATGTATTAACAGGAAAATGACAAAAGGAATATAACAATGCTTTGCGGAATTGACGAAGCAGGACGGGGACCTCTTGCAGGACCTGTCTGCGCCGCTTCGGTTATTTTAAAAGACGATTTTCCTTTTGAAATCCTTAACGATTCAAAAAAACTTAATCATGTACAGCGTATGGAAATCCGAAATATTATTTTAGAAAAAGCATTTGCTTTTGGTATCGGCTGGGCAACGCATACAGAAATTGATGAAATAAATATTTTACAGGCAAGTCTATTGGCAATGAAACGTTCGTTTGAAGAAATGATAAAAAAAAAGAATTTTACCACGGAGGACACGGAGGAACACGGAGAAGATAAGATTATTATATCAAAATCTCTGTTATCATCATTAACAACTGTTATAGTAGATGGAAAATTTGTCCCTAATATTAATTTTCCCTGCACACCAATGGTAAAAGCAGATGCGCAAGTGCCGCAGGTAATGGCAGCTTCGATTCTTGCCAAAACAGAGCGTGATACTTACATGGAACAAATGGCAAAATTATATCCCAAATACGGCTACGAAAAACACAAGGGTTACCCGACAAAAGCGCACAAAGAAGCTGTGAAATTATATGGAGCTTCGCCGATACAGAGATTAAGTTTTAAATATTAAATAAAGACCTATAAAACATTACGAACAATCCGAAAACCTGTAAAACTGCTTGTATTCTGCGGATGAGCGTAACCTCTATTTGCTGAACGTAGTGATTCAGCTGTATCATTCCAGCTTCTTCCGCGGTGAACACGATTTTGTCCGCTTGCCGGTCCTGAAGGATCAATTACAACTGTAGTATAATCAGCAAACCAATCCCAGCACCATTCCGCTACATTTCCATGCATATCAAATAAACCCCAGGCATTTGCTTGCTTTAATCCGACAGGATTTGTTTTTCTTCCGCTGTTATCTGCATACCAAGCAATATCATTAATGAAAGAACCTAAATTATACGGTGTAGTAGTACCCGCACGGCAGGCATATTCCCATTCCGCTTCTGTAGGTAAACGATAACCATTTGCATTTCGATCCCAGCTTACCTGGCTTCCGTTTATTGTATATACAGGAGTTAGTCCCTCCTTTAAACTTTTTTTGTTGCAATATTCAATTGCTTGAAACCATGATACTCGTTCAACAGGAAGATTATCTCCTTTAAAAACACTGGGATTTTCTCCCATAATTTCCTGGTATTCTTTTTGTGTTACTAAATATTTATTTATATAAAAAGAACTAATTGTTACCTGACGTTGTATACCTTCATTACTTTGACGTCCCCATTCACTCATACGGCTACCCATTAAAAAATTTCCGCCGTTAATTAACACCATATTTTCAGGAATATCTGCTAAAACCGGTACAACTGCAATATTTTCACTTTGAGCAGGAGCGGAAGTTGCAGCCGTAGTTAAAACCGGAGCCGGACGAGAACCGAGAAAAGCGGAAGTTGCTCCTGCAAATCTAAGTGATAATTCCGGATGCTGCATCCCGTTAGTTGCATTAATTACATTTGCCATTGTCCTGTCAAATACATCAAATACGCTAAGTTCTGGAGTTGTAAGATTATTCAAAAGATGATTTGTAAAAAGCCCGTTTCTTCCTGCTCCGTCATCCGCTGTTGAATTTGCACTTGTTGCATACATTACAATACTGCCGGCTGGAGCGCGGTTTACCACTGTAAGCCCGCGGCTTCCGCTACGTGCCCAGCCGAACGGGTTATCTCGGCATGCATCCAAAACAATCATATTAAGTTCATTTCCGGCATCACTTAGAGTATCCAATACAAATTGAAGGGAAACTGCTCTGTCACGTAATTGAGCTTCGCTTCGGATATTGTTAGCTGCTACCGGTATAAGATAATTTTCTCCATTTGCCTGAACTCCATGACCTGCATAAAAGAAAAAACCGTATGAATTACGGGCAGCGCCTAATCTTCGTTCCAGATTTAATATTGCGTTTTCCATTTGTTCAAGAGAGCCGTTTAAAACTTTTTCTACAGTAAAACCAAGTTCATTTAACGCTTTTTCCATATCATTGGCATCATTAACAGGATTGTTAAGTTTTGATATTCCTGTGTAATTTGAGTTGCCTATTACAAGAGCGAACTTTTGTATATTTGAATCATCTCCCGGAGCGGCGGCATACTGACTATTATTCAGCCTGCCTGTTATACTGCGCTGAGAAGAATTATCCTGTTTGTTGCAGGAAAATATAATAAACGCAAATAAAAAGAATACCAATAACTTTTTCATATAACCCCCACAATATACGCTTCTATAACCTGTGAATAACCTTTTACTGTAACATCCTTTCTTTCCGGAAAATCAAATTTTGCTTCTACCCTGTTTTTTACATCTGCTGTAACAAGAATACCGCCAAGGGGAGCATTGCTTTCCATCCGCTGGGCAAGATTAACCGCAGCTCCTATTACAGTATATTCAATTCTTGTTTTGCTGCCAAGGTTTCCTACAATCACTTTTCCTGTATTAATTCCTACACGTACATTCAAATCAATATCAACTTTCGATTTCCATTTTTCCGCCAAACCGATTACTTTTTTCTGCATTGCAATTGCGGCTTTTACGCACTGTTCTGTATGATTGTGCATATCAAAAGGATCGCCGAAGAAAGCCAGAATTCCATCACCCATAAATTTATCTACTGTTCCGCCGTGAGCAAAAATTATCTGTGCCATATTCTCAAGATAATCATTTAAAAAATTATGTACATCCTCGGGATTTTTATCGGAGCTCCATTTGGTAAAACCTGCAATATCAGAAAAAAGTATTGTTAATTCCTTGTACGAAGGTTTTAATTCTGTTTTATTTTCACGTATTATACGCTGTGCAAGAGCATGAGGAAAATATCTTGAAAGCGCATTATGTAAAAGTAATTGCCGCCGGTAACGTAAAAAAAGACGGTTTACAAATGTGCACAGCCAAAATAAAAACAATAAAACTGCAGGAAAGAAAAACCATGGTTTTATAGCTAAAATTTCCCAGCGTAATACGGTTATTAATGAAAAACCAAGAAAAATAAACGAAAACCCAAGATGAAAAACAATATCTCTTTTAATACCAACAATAAAAAAAGACAATCCTATTAAAATAAATATTACAAGTATTTTGTACATTAAAGTACATTTACCGATAAACGATCTATTCTTTGACCAATCCAGAATCCCGCCCAAAACTTCCGCATGAAGCCCTGACAGCGGATAGAGCCTTTCGAAAGATGTAGGACCAAAATCTTTTTGACTGGTGCTAATTTCAGCTAACAATGCTATTTTTCCGTTAAGATCAGAAAATACATCATCAAAAACCGAATCATTATGTTTTGCTTCAGCCATTTTATGAAAAGGAATTCTATTTTGCTGATCAATCCAGTTTTCGGTAAAAGGAACAAGTACCCGCCCCATTTCATCTATTGGGATTAAAAATAATTCGTTGTCAGAAAACGGGATCGATAAATATTCTCCTGCTTTAAGTTCAATTTTTTCAATTTGAATATTCCAGTAAAGAACACCGGCTGCCAATGACAATGACGGCAGAAATCCATCTTCCCATTTATAAAGGAGCGGAATGCGCCTGTATATACCGTCACGATCCGGTTCGGCATTAATTAAAGCTATTTGCGCTGCCGCATCCATTATTGAAGTATTTGGAAGTATAAAAGTCTGCGCCCGCGGTATTTTACCTTCTTTTACAACATTAATATTCCACACATGCCTTTCCAGCAATAAACGCTGTTCATCTGTAATTCCTCTGTATAACATGCCGGAATTATTTTGAATATCCGCGTCAATCGCCAACGCCGCAATAACAGTATTATTAGATAATTTTATAGCGTCAATAAAAGAAGTATCATGACTTTTTTCCTGAATGAATAAAAAATCATAAATAGCAGATGCATTGGAGTCATTTAAAACTTCCATGATGTCAGCAAAAGCCATTCTGCTGTCAAGTTGTTCACCCAGTATATCAATACTCGCATCGTTAAGATCGACAGTTGCAATAATGGGGCTTTTATCAATTGAAACAGAAGTTACGCGGGTATTAATACATTTATCGTAAAAAAAAGTATCCCACATTCCGATAATTCCGGTTACAAGCAACAGACATGAAATTAAAATTGAGATTGATAAAATTACGCCGAAAAAAGTAAATCTTTTAGTGGCGGATTGTAATAGCTCTGACATATAAATTACTTCCTGAAAATCTTGTGACATGCTGCTGCGAAGCTCCTCTTGCAGTTCCTGCACCCGGAACATACGAACTTGCAGGTTCTCCCAGTCTTGAAACACTATTTTGAAGGCTTAAAATCTCACGATATAGATTATTAGACGCTTGCCTTGATTCCAGATTATTGTGAAAATTTTGTATAAGACTTTCAAGATTATTTTGTCTTTCAAGACTCATTATCAGATAAATTGTTTCAGTACCCGGCGGATCTTCAATTTGAAAAGCGCCGAATATTTTTTCCTGTCCGCCAGGAATTAATTGATCATGTAAAACCATAATTTCGCGGGAAGAATCATAACAGATAATATAACAATACGCATCTTTATCAGGATGAACGGCAAACAAAAATGTTTCGCCATTTACCATTTGTATTATTTGATTTATGGGAACAGATTCCTGTGTCTGTCCTTTTTGAAATTTTACTTCCCATGTCAGCTCCTGTGTCTGTTTACAAAAAGTGAAAGTAAAAATTAATAAAATTAAAATAATTTTTTTCATATATCAGTTAATTTACCGTTCTTTTTTTCTAACCACAACCCGCTTGTTTCCGCCAGGCTTGCGCTCGCTGCCAGGCTTGCGTTCGCTGCCAGGTCTTCGATCACTGCCAGGTCTGCGATCGCTGCCTGCTCTGTATTCGCCGCCTCGTTCACGGCTTGCGCCGCGGTTACTGCTGCGGTTATTATCTCGTTCTCTTGGGCGATCTGAAAAGTTCCCGCTTCGTTCCCGTCCGCCTCTGCGTTCTTGTCCATCACGTTCTCTTTTTTTAAATCCCCTGTCTAAACTTTTATCGCCGCCGCCTTCTTTTCGTTTAACAAACTTGCGTTCACCCTTATTAAAACTTTCACCTGAACTGCGCCGCGGCGTACTGCTCGCTTTTGAATCATCGCTTGATTTTTTACTTGAAACTTTTCCTGACTGGCGTTTTTCACGCATCGCTTTTTCCATTACTTTAAGTGATTCATCAAAGCCCTTTAAAAATTCCTGTAAATCATCGGCGAATAAAATTACAGACTGGCGATCAAAACCGCCGTTATCACGGTTTTTGCTTTCAACAATATTAAGATAAAGATCTCCGTTTCTGTTCTCTTTTACATTAAAAAAATATGTTCTGTTGGGAAGCATTACCTTATTAGAAAAAATTTCGCCTCTAATTCCCATAATTTACTCCTATATATCAGCTTTTATAATCATACTACGCTGCCATTCTAGCAAATATTTTTCAGTTTGAACATCCATACCAGCCCCGGCAGCTTTCACAGACCTCCCTTCGGTCGGCGTGTGTGCAGTTTTCACATCAGCCATAATCCTGAAAACAGGTTCGGTGGCAGAACCCCTCATCCAAATATAGGCAATTTCTCTGTTATCGCGGTCAAAAAATAATATTTTTAACCCTCCCTTACCTGCATCTCCAAACCGGTTTAAACCGCGTTTTTCTATAGTTCCGTTATACGCAATGGCTTCCCAATTGCAAATATCAAAACGTTTTTTCAACTCTTCTTTGCGCTCTTCCCATTCTTTTATGAATATTTGCTGATATTTATCTTTTAATAAGGCATGATCCTGCGTTTTAACAGACATAATCGCATCCGGCGAATATGCAGGTGTACTTAAAAAAGGCGGTAAACTATCGATTATATCTGCAAGAGAAAAATCTTCATGATATTTTTCTGTTTGACCGGAAAATTTACACCAGATTTCAAAAAGTCCCGGCTTGTATCCTGCAGAAAATTCACTATTACTTCGCACAGAAAGCATTTTTGCAATTGCTAAAACTGTATTAATAGGATCACGGACGGCGGACGGATGCGTTATATTTCCGCCTGCAGAGCCTTCTCCTAAAATACGTACGATATATTTATTATTATCATACAAACCTTCACGTAACATCCGTGCAAGAGAGACAACATTGGCTTCTCCGACTTCTGCCCGGAATACCGACACACTAAAAGCGTCAGCAATTCTGTCTATACGCATCGAAGTAGGGTCATTTATTGCAACAGCGGCTTTACAAAGAGCTTCGTTTTTATCGTTGTACGAAATTTCTCCTGTCCACACAAGATGTGAAAGTTCTGCTACACAGGCAAGAGCAAAAACTTCCTGCGCTTCTAAAGATCGGGTTTTGTTAATTTTTGTATCATATATAACAAGGTTACCGCGATCCCCGTCACAATCAGGTACATAACCAAGTACAAAAGAAGAATCTTTTTTATGAATTTCTTCAAGCAATCTTGCGCATGGATCAAGAGATTCACCTTCAGGTACAATCCGATGGACTATTTGCCCGGGTTTATCATTGATATATTTAAATTTAAAACCAAGCGAATCAAAAAACTCTTTGTCTATGGATACTGTGCGGGCGCTGCCGTTAAAATCACATACAATTCCAAGAGGCTTTTTTTCAAGACCTTCTTTCATAACTTGCTCTAAGTTTGAACAGCCGCCGCTAACCACATTACCGCAAAAATCAAAATATGCTTTATAAGCCTGCTTTTTTGCTTCATTTTCATTGTCATATATATTTTTTATCCGGTTTGGTTCGGCACTAGTTAATAATGATTCAAATTTAGCGGCAAAATCACCATTTTCCATCAATTTACGAAAATCAGCTATCAATTTTACCGCTTCATCTGCTGCCAACACTCCGCCGTCAGTAAGACCGAACTTAAGCCCATTGTGACCTATTGGGTTGTGGCTTGCAGAAACATATATAAATCCTGTTTTATTTAAACCATTTTTATTTTTTTCATTAAAAAAACGAGCCCATGCCATTATTTCCGGCGCTGCGACAACTCCTGTATAAAAAACATTACAGCCTTCGGACAGCAAAACAGGTATCATCGCTTCGATAATAGCTTTACCTGTAGGACGGGTATCATTACCAATCAATATTGAAGGTTTATTTTCAGTATCGCCGGTATTTTTTTTAAGATATTGCGAAAAAATAAATGCTGCAGCGCCTGCAATTATTCGATGAGATGCTGAAATCTGCTCTAAAACACTTTCTTCATCACCATTTAAAGCAAAAACCCCTCTCCAACCTGAAGCGGAAAGAATCAATCTTTCCAGAGTTTCTTCTATATCAAATTCAATTGTCATCAGACATCATTATAACTTTTCCATAATAAAAATACTACCTTAAGCAAAAAAGAGTACATTTTGGTTCGATATTTTTTTCAAATAGGGTGTATTTTGTTCACTTCATTCCCTTTAAATTAACTACCAACAACAAAAAAATAACAGTAATTAATAGGAGAATGCAATGACAAAACTAAACATTATTCAAAAGAGAGAGCTTGAACCATTGATGAAAAGAGCTTCCAGGCTGGCTAAACATTACGAAAAAGCATCAAATTGCATTGCTTCTGTGATGGGAGCGGATATAAACTCGCAGGAAAATAATATTAAATTATTATGCAGCCGCTGCAATTCAGGAGCATCATCGAGAACAAAGAAAAAATGCGTTAATTTGCATAAAGAAGCTGTAGAAAAATCAAGGAAACTGGGTGGATCTTATATCTACCTTTGTTTGAATGATTTTATTTTTTGGACAAGCCCGTTTTATTCGGGAGAAAGGTTTGCAGGAGCTCTTTTATCGGGCGGAGTAAAAAAGTCAGACAATAATTATGACAAGGTAAAATCTCTTGCTCAAATCATGTTATTATGCGCAGCTCAAATTACCGGTATGAGTTATGTAAAGAAAAATCCAACTCTGACATGGAATATAAATCCCACACCGGCTCCTGAAGAAACTGTAATTAATAAACAAAATAAAGAAAATAATACAATTTCACCTATTGATATGGAACGCATGCTTCTTGCTAGTCTGCGCCGCGGTGATAAAGCCGAAGGACAAAAAATCCTGGTCAACCTGCTCAAGATTTATTATCTTGAAGTAAGGAACAATTTTTCGGCTTTTCGTTTGAAAGCATTGGAACTTGCGGTTTTACTTTCTAGAGCTGTAGCTGATCCGAAAAATATTATGGATAACACATCTTTAGAAACAACAAACCGGTGTTTGAAAAAGATCGAAGATAGTTCCAGCCTGGAAGAAGTAATTGAGTTCTTTAGCGGCATAACAGAAAGGATGTCAGGAATGATTTTTTCCTTTCACGGTGTACGTCATTACTCCGCTTTAAGAAAGGCGGAACGGTACATTTGGTCGCATTACACAAGGAAACTGAGCTTAAAGGAAATCGCTACTGCTTCCGGGCTTTCAGCACCTTATTTCAGTACGGTTTTTAAGGAAGAAATGGGAGAAAATCTTTCTAATTACCTGAACAGATTGAGGGTAGAAAAAGCGGCTTCCTTATTGGTAACAACAAGTTTGCCAATAAGCGAAATAGCGGTTACTTGTGGTTTTGAGGATCAAAGCTGGTTCTCAAAAATATTTAGAAATAATACGGGATTTACACCCGGAAAGTACCGTGAATACGGCGTAGCTGTTGAAGGTAATTACCTGGGTTAGTCCTAAAAAGGGGTACTTCTATGAGTAAAAACAAGGTATACCCTGACCAAATAAATGGTCAGTCAGAAAAGTGGCTTAATGATGAATCATTAACAGATAGAGCCACCAGGATCATGTATGATTACAATCAAGCTACGGGAAGTAATATCTGTTTGTATGACAGCTCATATAAACCGCAGTTCATTAACCGTAATGAAACAGATTCCGCTCCGGAAAGCAGGATCTGCCGTTATTGTAAAAACGGGAACAATCAAAATTCCTACCCTTGCCATGATATGCATATAACTGCAATAAAAGAAGCAAACAAGAAAGGCAACTGTCATATTTATAAATGCAGCATGGGTTTGCTTTTCTGGACCAGCCCCATATACACTGAAGGCTATTTTTCAGGAGCTATCAGGGGATCAGGTTTTTTAACAGAAAATAAAAAAACTGTTGACATTTTTTTAAATGCCAATGATACTTCTGTTATGTGCAATAGTGAAATATCGAATGAAGAGTTTAAAGAGCGCGTCAAATCTCTCCCGGAAGCGGACGGGGATAAGGTACAATCCCTGGCAGAGATGATGCAGCTATGCGCGGAATCACTTTCTTCCGGAAGTGAAGACCATCACGAGACAATCAGACGAAGAGCCCAACAGCAAGAGACAATATCAAAAATAATCGAGGAGTTAAAACAGCAAAATCCTGCAAACGCCGATAAACTCGGTTATCCGCTAGACAAGGAAAAAACGCTGATGTCCGCCCTTAGAAAAGGTGAAAACCACGAAGCGAAAAAAGCATTAAATGAGCTTTTAGCTATGTTATTTTTTACCAATCCCGGGCAGTTTAAGTATGTGCAATTAAGGGTTATCGAACTGGTTGTACTTATTTCCAGGCTGGAAATTAGTCCTGCAAAGAGCGGAAATCTTTCCATGGAAATAAACAGCCATAACCTGAAAATGGTACAGGAAGCCAAAACGATTGAAGAGCTTACAGACATTATAAGCAACATTGTTGACCGTGTATCAGGCGCTATTTCTTCTTTCAGGGGAATTCCTCATGCAGCAGCCTTAAGAAAAGCGGAAAATTTTATTATGGAAAATTTTACCAGAAAGATTAGTTTGAAAGAAATTTCCAACATAGCCGGTCTTTCTCCGCCCTATTTTAGCACCATATTTAAGGAAGAAATGGGTGAAAACCTGTCAAAATACTTAAATAGACTGCGGGTAGAAAAAGCAAGCCGGCTTCTTGTAGACACAGATATGTCGCTTAGTGAAATAGCAGCGTGCTGCTGTTTTGAAGACCAAAGCTGGTTTTCAAAGATATTCAAAGCATACACAGGTATAAGCCCGGGAAAATTCAGAAACCAGGGCGGCGGAACTATAAGGAATATCAGCGACAACAATTTGTCAGAGGGTTTCCGCAAGACGCTTAAGTAGTTTTTGGATAAAAGCCGCGAGGTTTGAACCAGGATTTTCGTTAAGCCGAAACTCACAATGCCTGAAAGCAAATTTAACAATGCCGCACTTTTTAAAAATGATAAATTGAAATATTTTAAAATATTTTAAGATTTTGCGGCTACGGTTATTTTGTTAAATAAAAGCAGTACTAGAAAAAAAGAGTAGTTAAATATATAATATCAACATGATTTATTTAAGGAGTTTTTTACTCATTTTTATATTATGTTTAAAAATCTCTTTTCCGGTAATAGCACAAAACAACCCTTCCGTAACAGCGCAGGAATATTTTGACCGCGGTTATGAATTTGTTAACCGGGGTGAATTTGAAAACGCTATTTTGGCTTTTACAGAAGTTATAAGATTAAACCCAAGCTGGGGTACTGCATACGCCATGCGTGGATTTTCATTAACAAATTCTGTATCATCACAATATTTTGATGATAAATTAGTTGCGACAGATGAAAATATTACAGAAGAACATATATTAATATTAAACCGCGCGATTTTAGATTTTAGCAAAGCAATTAGACTTGATCCTCGTGATCCCGTGCCGTATCTTAATCGTGGAATCGCATATTCATTAAAAAATGAATATAACCTTGCGATTGATGATTATACTCAGGCTATATATCTGGAGCCGGATTTATCTCCCGCACTTTTTAATAGAAGTGTAATATATTATAGATTAGGTAATTTTAACGAGGCTTTGGATGATTTACAAAAATATATTCAAGCAGAACCGGAAGATACTAATGCGTATTCATTGTTAGGTCATATTTATATTACTATAGAAAATTACAGTCAAGCCATAATATATTTTACTAAAATTATTGAAATGTATCCTAATGAATACTGTTCGTACTTTGACCGCGGTTTATGTTATGCTTATATGGAAGAATTTGAACATGCAATTACTGATTTTACAAAATCAAATGAATTAAATCCCGGCTTTATAGACAATTATATTAACTTAGGTATTATATATAAAAATTTGGAAGAATATGACCGCTCTTTGGAATTATACAACCTGGCTTTAATTCTTGACCCTTCCAATGAACTTGCCAAAAATAATTTAGATATATTACTGCAAACAATAAATGAACAAAGGTAGTGTTTTTTGACAATGAACTTTATAGAAAAGTTTCAGGAAGCCATAAAAATCCCGACCTGGCGGCAAAAGGATGTTAATGATGAAGATGAAACAGCTTTAGAGCCTTTAGTTCGGTTTCAGGGATTCCTAAAAGATAATTTTTCCGCTTTTCATAATTCCGCGCAGCGTTGGGTATTAAATCCTTACTCTGTTATATATCATTTACCCGGGAAAAGTAAAAAAGGAGCTGTATTATTTCTTTCTCATTATGATGTTGTTCCTGCCGAAAAAGAAAAATGGAATTTTGATCCTTTTGGCGCGGAGATAAATGAAGGTTTCATTTACGGCAGAGGCACTATCGACATGAAAAGTACATTGGTGTGCATCATGGAAGCGGCAGAAAATCTTTGCGCACAAGGATGGAAGCCGGAAAAAGATATCTGGTTTGCATTCGGCGGAGACGAAGAGAGAGGCGGAGCTTTGGGTGCTAAAGAAGCTGCTAATTGGTTTAAAGAGCGCAAACAAAAATTTGACTGGATAATGGATGAAGGATCGCCTATAGCAGAAAATCAAATTGAAGGAATTGATACTCCTTTAGCTCTTATCAGCATCGAAGAAAAAGGAAACTTAAGTCTTTATTTAACTGTAGAACAGCAGCCGGGTCACGCTTCAAGACCTCCTAAAATCCAGGCGGCGGCAATACTTGGCAAGGCATTAATCAAAATCGGAAATAAATCATTTCCATACAAGCTCCGCCCAACTGTCGAAGTTTTTTTTAAAGAAATTTCAAAAATGATACCGGGAATTAAAGGGTTTGTTTTATCACACACGCGTTTATTAGGTCCTTTATTTTTTAAACTTGTGGCAACCAGTGCGACAGTACAATCTATGTTAAAAACTACAGTCGCAATGACCATGCTCGAAGGAAGCGCTGCAGATAATGTAATGCCGTCTAAAGTCCGTGCAGTTATAAATATGCGTTTATTGCCGCCCTGGACAATTGAAAGCGCAACTGCTTATATAAAAAAAATAATTAACGATAAACGGGTTCAAATTAGCATGTATGAACACGGAGCAAACCCTGTTACTGCAAATTATACCGCAAACAAATTCCGCCGGCATGGCTGGCAGGAAATAGAGAATGCTTTAAACGAAGTATATCCAGGTATTCCGCTTCTGCCATTTATCATGGTTGCCATTACAGACTCACGCCATTACAAAGAATTAACAGATTCAATTATACGTTTTAATCCGCAGAAACTTACTCCTGAAGAACTAGACAGAGTACACGGTCACGATGAGCGTATTTCAATAGAAAATCTAAACCGGGAACTTTTATTTTATACAAACTTATTGAGGGTATTATGAAAAGCGAACAAACTTTTTCAGAAGAATCCAATGTAAAAATCGAAGCTAAATCATTTTATCTTGCCGTAATTATTATTCTTTCGCTTATGATCGTATCTGGCATTCTTACAAAAGTTTTACCGGCAGGCGCTTATGACCGTGTAGAAAGCGAAGGGCGCACACTTGTAGTAAATGGCAGTTATCAGGAAATTGAACGCCCTGATTATCCGTTTTGGCGGTGGTTTACAGCTCCCATAGAAGTTTTATTCGGACCTGATAATCTTACTCCTATTGTATTAATAATATTTTTTATGGTTGTTGGCGGTTCAATAACCATTTTAGATAATGCAGGAGTAATGAAAGCGCTGGTACATTTCCTTGTATCCCGGTTTGCAAAAAGAAAATACTTGTTGATTGTTGTAATGATCTTTTTCTTTATGGCAGCGGCAGGTTTTGTCGGAATGTTTGAAGAAATGGTTCCATTAATTATATTTATTGTTCCAATAGCAATATCATTGGGATGGGATTCCCTTACAGGACTTGGAATGAGTCTGCTGCCGATGGCATTCGGGTTTGCAGCTGCTGTTACAAATCCTTTTACAATTGCAGTAGCTCAAAGAATCGCGGGATTGCCGCTTTTTTCCGGCGCTCTTTTAAGACTTGTATTCTTTTTTGTCATATTTATTGTTGTTTGTCTGTTTGTTATACGACACGCAAAAAAGGTAGAACGTAATCCGCAAAGTTCAATTTGCTACAAGGAAGATGAAGTATTAAGGCAAAGATTAAAAACAGGCAGCGCTCATATTGAAAGTGAGTATACTATCAGTAAAGGTCAATGGCGGGCTCTTTTCTTTTTTGCTTTCTGTATCGCTTTAGCAATGATTTTTGCGGTTATTTCTTCCCGCATACCGCAGATAACAGACCTTGCTTTCCTCATGTTAATCATAATGTTTTTAATCGGAGGAATAGGAGGAGGAGTTTTTTCGGGATTTAATATTGCAAAAATAGGCAAATCTTTCGGTAAAGGAGTTGTAAATTTCCTGCCCGGCATTCTGCTTGTTCTTATGGCGTATAGTGTCAAACATATAATCACAACCGGAATGATCATGGATACAATTCTTTATAGATCGGCGGAAGTTATCAGCCATTCATCTTCTGTTATCGCAGCTTTTATGGTATACGCTGCTACGCTTGTAATGGAATTTTTTATAGGTTCAGCAAGCGCTAAAGCATTTTTATTGATGCCTATTCTTACTCCGCTTGCAGATCTTGTAGGTATTACACGGCAGACAGCCGTTCTTGCTTTTAACTTCGGTGATGGTTTTTCCAATGTTATATATCCTACCAATGCGCTGCTTCTTATCGCACTTTCTTTTACAGTAGTAAATTATGCAAAATGGATACGCTGGACATGGAAATTACAACTGGCTATTCTGGCTATTACTTCAATATTTCTTGCAATTGCAGTTAATATTGATTATGGTCCGTTTTAAGGAATAATTATGACAGCGCTTTCAGAATTTAATATCCGAACAAACAGTCAAAACGACTGGATTAATATTACAAACCAGGTACAAAAAGCGGTCAGCAACAGCAGTGTGCGTGAAGGAATATGCGTTGTTTTCATTCCTCACACAACCGCTGCGGTAACAATAAATGAAAACGCCGACCCGGATGTTCCGCGTGATGTAAGTTTTGCCCTGGATTTAATTTCACCTGACCGCCGTGAATTCCGTCATGGCGAAGGTAATTCCGCAGCGCACACCAAAACAAGCCTTGTAGGTCCTTCACTTACATTGATTGTAACAGGCGGCAAATTATTATTGGGTACATGGCAGGGAATCTGGTTTACAGAATACGACGGACCTCGAACGCGGAAGGTTCATGTGCGTGTAATGGGTGAATGAGGGTGTCGGTCACAACTCCTTGACTTTAATGTGATTTTATGCCATAATGTCCTTATTAAATCAAAGGACTTTTAATGTGGAAAGAACAATAACCAATCAATTAATTGAATGGAAAAATAATAAATACAGAAAACCTCTGCTTTTACAGGGAGCGCGTCAAACAGGAAAGACATATACATTATTTGATTTTGGCAGGCGATTTTATGAAAATATTGCACATATAAATTTTGATACAAGTACAATTGCAAATAAATTATTTGATGAAGATATTATGCCTGATATACTTATTCCAAAACTTGGCATTTTAACTGGAGAAAAAATAGTAAAAGAAAAAACATTAATAATTTTTGATGAAGTTCAACTTTGCCAAAGAGCTTTATCAAGCTTAAAATATTTTTGCGAATTTGCTCCTGAATATCATGTAGTTGCATCCGGCAGTTTGCTTGGCATCTCTGTTAATCGGGAAAAATATTCATTCCCCGTAGGCAAAGTTGACAGGCTTAATATGTTTCCAATGAATTTCCGGGAATTTTTACTTGCTTTCGAGGAAAGAGAACTTGTAGAAAAAATTAAAATTTGTTTTTCAGAAAATAAACCTTTGGATGCAGTACATCATAAACTTGCAAATGAATATTACAGACAATACCTTGTAGTAGGAGGTATGCCGGAAGTTGTATCAAAGTATACGGATACAAAAGATTTTAAATTGATAAGATTAACCCAAAACAATATAATTGCTGATTACCTTGACGATATGAGCAAGTACAATACACCGATAGAAACAAGAAAAACACGCAGTATTTATAACAACCTTACAGTGCAGTTATTTAAAGCAAATACACGATTTCAATACAAATTAATTAAATCAGGCGGACGCTCAAGCGAATTTGAGGGAGCATTGGAATGGCTGGAATTTGCAGGCTTAATTGACAGATGTTACTTAACAGAAAAAATAATGCTGCCATTAAATAATTATAAAAATCCTGATGCCTTCAAAGTTTATATGTCAGACATTGGTTTGTTGTGTGCTCAAAAAACTTTAAATCCCGAGGATATAATTTATAACGCACCGTCTTTAAACGATTTTAAAGGCGGTATGATAGAAAACTATGTTGGGCAGCAATTAAGAGCAAACGGCTACGAAAAATATTGTTGGATATCCGGTGCAATTGCTGAAGTTGATTTTATAATACAAAACGAAAACGGAATTATTCCCATAGAAGTTAAATCTTCAGACAATACTCAGGCAAAAAGTTTAAATCGTTATATTCAACTATATAAACCTTCCTATGCCATTAAAATAGCGGATAAAAATTTCGGATATGAAAACAATAAAAAAACGATACCTCTTTACGCTGCATCTTTTCTGTAAACTTTCAATGGTGTCAGTCACCGTTACGGCACTACAAGAAATTGGAACCTGTTAAATACGCGCCTGCGGCAAAAACTACTATAAATTCTTACTCCCCATACTTAACAAGCAATAAACCGCTACTGGTCACAGTTACTCCATTTCCAAAACTAAAAGTTCCTCTTAGTACATCCCCTCCCCCTCCTCCCACTGCATACACATTTCCATTAGTATCAATAGCTACAGAATTGAAACCTGCACCAATGTTCCCTGATGTAGTACTTCTTGCCCACTGAGTTGTTCCAGACGAATTATATTTAATAAATATTGGATTTTCAAATATATATGTTCCTATACCAATTACTCCATCTCCGAAATTAACAACTCCTGATCCTGTATACCCAGCAGCATATACATTTCCATTATTATCAATAGATATAGACCAGGTAAGTGCTGGGATATTTTTTACCCATTGAGCTATTCCAAGCGAAGAGTATTTAATAATTTGCAGATAGTCTTGAAACATCTCCTGTTGAAATTACTCCGTCTCCAAAGTTAACAATTCCTGTTCTATAACGACCTACAGCATACACATTTCCATTATTATCAACAGCTACAGAATAAAATATAGATTCATTATAATATTCTCCTGAAACAGTTTTTACCCACTGAACTGTTCCAAAAGAATTAAATTTAACTAATAAACCATCATGTATTTGAACCCCTACAGCATACACATTTCCATTATTATCAACAGCTACAGAATTAAATTCTGAACCTTCAATTCCTGTTTGTTCCTGAACCAGTTTTGCCCATTGAGTTATTCCAGACGAATTATATTTAATTAATATTGCACTTCTTTTTCCTGCTGGTACTTCCGCAGTTATTCCATCTCCGTAGTTATAAACTCCTGCTATTATTCCCCCACCTTGCCACCCTGCAATATACACATCTCCATTATTATCAACAGTTACAGAATTAAATTCTACAATTCCTGTTCCTGAACCAGTTTTTGCCCATTGAGTTATTCCAGACGAATTATATTTAACAAGCACCGGATTTGACGATGAAGTCCCTGTCAAAGTTATTCCGTCTCCGTAGTTATAAATTCCTGTTCTTTGCCACCCTACAATATACACATCTCCATTATTATCAACAGCTACAGAAATAATACCAGCATTTCCTGTAGCATTGGTTCTTGCCCAGATTACTGTTGGATGTCCAATTACTTCATGTAACCAATCACTTGTAATCGACATATTATTTCTTTGTGCATCAGCTATATACCTTGCAAAAAATCTATAATTAGTACCTGCATTTAAACCTGTAAATGTCAAACCTGGCTGCCATGTAGAATTATCAACTGTTGTTCCATTAGGTGCGCTTCGAGCGTATTCTAAAGCAAGATAGGAAAGAGTTCCGCTAGGAGTATTCAATGTAACAGAATTAGTTGTAATATTTCCTGTTGTTACTGTAGGTGCGTTCGGCGCTGATGGTGTTAAAAGTGTAATTGAACCTGTTATCTCGGTTGGTTGAGTTATATTGTAGTTAACTGGGTTTGCATTACCACCTGTCATGGTAAACCCACCACCGCCAAATGTTATATTATTCGTTCCAACTAATATTCCGGCGTATGTAGCCGTTACACCAATTGAGCTTACATTAGCAGTTTCACCGTTTGCAAATCCGTTAAATACAAGAAAACCAAAACCTGCAACAGCGTTTGAATTATTAAATGGTTTTGTAATATTAAAACCACTGATTGTTAATGTTTTTACGACTTATACTTAAATTATTCGTATTCGCTGTAAATGAACCAACCGAAACTACAACCGGCTGGCTATTATGAGTTGAACGAACTAATTGTGAACCATTAGAAGGACTTGCTGATACTAATGAACCAAAATTCGCAAAAGCCACATTTTCTGATGTACTGTCACTGTAGTTAATTGTTACAAATAGTCCTGATAAGTTAAGTGAATCTCCATGCGTATATGATGTTAAATTAGTCGGCTGTGATAAAATTGATATTCCTGTAATATCTTTTGCTAAAGTTGGAGCAAATGTAAAAGAAAGAGTAACAGCATTTCCTGTGTTATTGATTCTTACTGCCGTATTTCCATTAATTGTTGCCGAGCTAATCCCTGTAAATGTATGGTTAGCTGCTGCTATAAGGGTTACTGAAGCTGTATAAACTGTACTACTTTGGAATGGATTATGACCCGGATTCCATGAAACAGCACCAATGGTAAAGTTACCAGTACCTGTTGCTGTTAAATTAGGAACCTCTCCTTTTAAAGGACTTGTTACGTTTATAGCAACACTAGGAATCACTGTTGCTGCAGGGTTAGACCCTCCACCCGGATTAAAGCTACCACCACCGTCATCACATCCTACCAGTCCAAAAACCAGTATAATCCCAATCAACAGGTTTACAAATCCAAACAGCTTATTCCTAAACATATATCCTCCAGGACTATAATTAGTAATTTTCTACAAAACGCATTTATTATAGTAATATACTACTATTTATCAGAATACCAATATTGTCAAGCACAAAATATGATTATTATCATAATAATTAAGATATGGGATTTAAGGAAAATCTGAAGGCAGAACTGTCTTATGTAGATATGCGTGTAAAAGATTTAGCAAAATTATCAGGAGTAAAAAAACAAACAATAGACAGTTATTTAAGAGAAGATAGTTATACCCCATCTGTCGAAAATGCGGTTAATATTGCCCGAGCATTAGGAGTATCTGTTGAATACCTAGTAACTGGCTTAGAAAATAAACAAAAAAGTAAAGTATATCCCCAAGAATACCCTTTAGAAGCTCTTCAGATTGCAAGTATTGCTGCAAAATTAAGCGAAAAAAACCGGAAAATGGCTGTTTCAATCATAGAATCCATCAAAAAACATGAAGATAAAGAGAAAATGAAGGCTGGGTAGGGGGATTTTATTCCACTTTTTCCTTCTTTTGTTACAATTCGTAGTTAATACTTCTATACAGTATATAAACCTTGACTTATGATAGCATATTTGCTATCATATTAATATGAGTAAAAAAAAATTTGGATTATTACTTAAACTTACCATATACCTATATTATTGAATGGTCTGATGTTGATGAATGTTTTTTAGGCAGCATTATTGAACTTGAACGTAATATGACATGCGGACAAACTCGTGAAGAAGTATTAAAAAATTTAAAAGAGGCTTTACATTCATATATAACAACAAGTCTTGAACAAAATTTAAATATTCCAGAACCGTTAAAAGTAAAGGATTTCAAAGGAAGTATCACTTATCGCACAAGCAGAGAGCGTCATTACATACTTGCAAAACAAGCAAAATTATTTGGCAAAAGCATTAATGCATTAATTGATGAAGCAATCGGTGAAAAACTAAAAGAAGTTGCTATGATTTAAAACATCAGCTTGAAGTATAATAATAACACTTCAAGTTTTACCAATCATCAAAGCTAAATTGATAAAGAGAAAATGAAGGCAGGGTAAATACCTTAATCATGTCTTGTTTTTTATCATTATATGTGCTATTATTATGATAGATAATTCTTGGAGGTATTTATGCCTGTAATACCAAAAATTCGCCCCGTTTCTGACCTTAGAAATAAATTCAGGGAAATTTCAAAAGCAGTTCATGAAACGAAAGAACCTGTTTATTTAACAAAAAACGGACGCGGTGATATGGTAGTAATGAGTTTAGAAGCATATGAACAAAACCTTTTTCAATTCGAAGTATACAATAAACTTAAAGAAGCTGAATATCAAGCGGCATCCACAAAAAAACGTTATACGCATAATGAAGTAATGCTGGAATTAAATAATGAAATCAAAAATAAATCAAAATAAAAGCCAGGTGTATAAACCAAATTATCTTCCTTTAGCACTGGATGACTTAAAAGAAATTATAAAATATATTGCTCACAAACTGGAAGCTCCTCGTGCAGCGGAAAACCTGATTTTTAAAATTGATAAAGAAATCAAGAAAATATCAGAGAACCCTTTCCGTTGCCGTATTTACACTTCGACAGAAAATCTAAAGTATGAATATCGGGTTTTACACGTAAATAATTATTCCATTTTTTATGTAATAGATAAACAAAAAATAGAAATCCACAGGGTTATTTATTCGAAAAGAGACATTCCGCAAATACTAGTAGATAATGACACTAAAACTGATTGATACTCTTTTATAATTACATAAGGTGAACAGCGAAAAGACTTGACAGCGGCATATGGCTGCCTTTCACAATTGTTGTGAAACTATCACCTTTGGTATTTATACATTAAAATAAATTCTTATTACCTTACATATTATTTACCATTCACCATCTACCTTCGCATCTGAATATTCAAATGCTGTCATGGTTTCTGTCATTCTTCTATTAAAAGCTTCATCTTTGGAAGCTTCAGCCATATTATACTTAAATTCACTTTCGTTTCGCGTTTTTAAAAAATCTTCAATAGCAACCCTAATACCTTGATTTACCGATGGTATAATCTTTTTATTTGCCATATTTCGTAATTCTTTTACATGATCCTGCGGAAGAACAGCAGTATATTTTATCGTTTGATTTAACATATTATTTTCTCCTTAATTACTAATATACTGATTAGCAGTAAAAAAAGCAATCAAATAATACTGGCAAAATATAAGGTACTATAGAAAAAAACCGGAAAATGGCTGTTTCAATCAGAGAATCCATCAAAAAACATGAAGATAAAGAAAAAATGAAAGCTGGATATGTTTTTATGTTTCTGTATCTAAATATTGAGCAACAGACATTGTCTTTGGATGTTCCATTTCTAGACTTAAAAAATGTTTATCTCCACTTATAATAATATCAACATCAGCGATAATTGCAGCATTTAATATAGGATGATCTTTAGGATCTGATATTAATTTACATGGCTGTAAAGGTGCTGGAATCAATTCAAATGGCAATTTAACCAAGAACTCGTCAATATCGGCTAACAAGTCTGATCTTTTTCGTAAAATAACATCTCTAAGTTCAGAAATTATATAATCACATAAAACAAGGTTATGATTATTAACAATATGAAAAAGAGCTTTTGCGGGGCGTGATTCTGGAAATAGTAATGCGGAAAAAAGTATATTTGTATCAACTAAAATTTTCATGGTTTTTTTTATTTGCCATATCTAACATCATTAATTAATAGTTGGACATCATCTTCAGAATTAACACCAAAATCCTTTGCTGCTCCTTCAAATGCTTTTTGAGCATTAAAAATTGCCGTAGCTGATGCATTATTAATTATTACTTCACCGTTTTTACGTTCAAAGAATAGTATTTTGTCGCCTTCTTTTAAATCAAGTTTCCTTCGAATTTCAACTGGAACAGTTACTTGTCCATTTGCAGAAACTCTCGCCAAATTCATATATACTCCTCAAGAATTCTTGATATTCTTTATATTTATATAATAATCATTTTTTAAGAATTTGTAAATAATAAAAATCAATTTTCGTACTAAAAAACCGGAAAATGGCAGTTTCAATTTTAGAGTCCATCAAAAAATATGAAAATAAAGAGAATTTTTATTGCTGCTTTCTCTACCTGTATGTCTTTGCAATTGTTTCAATCTGGCTGCTGATTAACATCATGACATCTGTGATAATCGGATCGAACTGCGTGCCTCGTCCCTGTGCGATTATTTCCATTGCCTGTTCGTGCGATATTGCATCTTTGTAAACTCGTTTTGATGTAATTGCGTCGTAAACATCAGCCACAGAAAGAATACGCGCAGTCAAAGGAATTGCTGTTCCGCTTATTTGGCAAGGATATCCTTTTCCATCCCATCTTTCATGATGATAATAACAAATATCTTCGCAATGTTTTAAATAAATAGATAAAGATATGTCGTCAAATCTGTTAATTATTTTTTTACCCCTTGTGGTATGAGTCTTCATTATTTCAAATTCTTCGAGGGTAAGTATACCGGGTTTTAAAAGTATTTTATCGGGGATGGCAAGTTTTCCTACATCATGGAGTGACGATGCTTTTATGATAATGTCAGGCTGAAGATCGAGCAGCTGCTGCGCATAAATTGAATCGCTTCCTATTAGAAAATCGATGATCGCCTTTACATATAACTGTGTTCGTTTTATATGCTCGCTGGATTCCAAATCCCTGTCTTCAATGACGCCGGCAAGACCTAAAAGCGAATTATTTAATGTTTGCGTAACTTCAGCCGATTTTTCCGCAACCAACACTTCCAGGCTGTCACTGTAGTTTTTTAATGAAATTTGGTTTTTTACACGAAGTTTTACAATTTCCGGTTTAAAAGGTTTGTTAATAAAATCGACAGCACCTGCTTCCAATAATTCACATTCCGAATCATTTTTGGCTGTAATAAATATTACAGGAATACGCTTGAGTTTATCATTAGTTTTCATTAAATTGTACATTTCTCTGCCTGTCATTACAGGCATAATAAAGTCCAAAAGAATAAGTTTTGGAAGAGGATAAATGTCACCTAATATTTCAAGCGCTTCTTTACCGTTACCCGCAGTAACAACATTATACTCATCTTTTAATATTTCATTGAGAATATTAATATTAACAAATGAATCATCGACAGCTAATATAGTCTGTTTGTTTTCTAACATTTGATATAAATATAACACGAAGCTGATTATGAAACAAGAAAAAAATTACCGCCGCCTGTTATAATTGTCAAACGTTCTTTGAATATCAGCCGCCACCTGCATTGCCGTTCTTCTTCCAACCGCAAGATCGATTAAACCATCATGAACTCTTTCAAAAACTTCAGATGGAAATACAACGTCAAATATAACTGTTGCCGCCTGAATTTCATTGCCAAGATTTGCGGCAGCTCTTTGCAAAGGCGAAAGGTTCATAGCCTCAAAATTTAAATCTCTTCTTGACGGAGTTGGTGTATTGCCTCTTTCGGTTCTTAATGTTGATACTTCATTGCTCACCATCCATTTGATTAGTTCCCATGCAAGTCTTTCTCTTTCAGAGCCCGATGGAATAGATGCGTTCATTGCGAAACCTGAACTTATAACAGCAGAAGTTGATGAATTAATTCTTGCTCCGGGAATATCGGGAAAAACACCTATTCTAAAGTTTTCCTGACGTGAAGTATCCATTGCTGTAATTAAATCACTTACACGCCAGTCACCGTCAATATAATATGCGCTGCGGTTTCCTGCAAACATACCGGGACCATCGCCATAGCTAACACCAATATTAGCAAGAGAAATTACACGATCAGCATACATTCGTCTGATGAAATCAAATGCAGCAACAAAGTCGTTATCTGTAAATTTGGCTTTACCTGTTAATATTCTTTCCTGCCAATCCGGTCCGCAAAAACGTCCTGCAATCATGGAAAATAAACAACTTTGCATTACCCATGTACTTTCAGCAGGAATAATTATAGTTTCATAACCAGCCGCTGTTAATACAGGTACTTGTGCTACAAGTTCTGCATAAGATCTTGCAGGCTGAAGTCCTACTGCATTTAATACTTCCATGTTTGTATAAAAAGCATGTGATGATGTAACACCTAACGGAATCATTGCCATATAACCGGCATGTTGTTGTGATGTATCCATAGCCATCGGTATAAACTGGTTTCGAATACCATCCCTTTCAATAAAAGGAGTTAGATCCTTTAAAAGTCTATGTTCATGCAAATAATCGTGCCTGCCGGACGGCCAAACATATATTACATCGGGTAAGTTTCCGGCAGCAGCATAAACTCTAAGTTTGTCATGATAAACTTCACCAAAAAGGTTTTCTCTTATTATCCTGACACCAGGGTTATTACGTTCAAAAGTTCTAAACCATAAATTTGCATCAGCAACTGCAGTTGGATTTAAAGCATCCAGATAATACAATACTGTTAAAACAGTTTCTGCTCTTTGTGCATAAACAAAGTTGTTAAAAATTAAACAAAATACAATTAAACCAATAAATTTTTTCATAATTTCTCTCTTTTATAATATAACACATTTTATTCAATAAAAAAGGCTGCCTTTATAAAAGACAGCCTTCAAAATTAATAAAAGTAAATCCTAAGGATTTCAATCCTATAGGTCAGGTGACGGAACAATTGCCAATTCGGTTTCTTTGTCGAAGTAGCGTGCTTTATCCATTCTGGGGATAAATATTGCTGTATCGCCGACTTTGAAAACATGGTTAGGCTCTGTTCTGGCTACCAATGGCTGTGTTTCAGTTGTGAGCCAAAGGTGAATGTCTGCGCCTAATGGTTCAACTACAGTTACCTTTACAGTAATGCTGTTGTCGCCGCCTTTGTCTGTATAAAGCATATCTTCCGGGCGGATACCAAAGTATACTTCCTTGTTAATGTGCTTTTTAAGATATTCATAATGTGAAGGATCGGCTTTAATTTTAAATGAACCTTCTTCCAGTATTATGTTGGCTCCTTCTTCTCTTACTCTTACTGTAAGGAAGTTCATCGGAGGTGAACCGATAAATCCGGCGACAAATTTGTTAACCGGGTGGTTGTATAAGAAAAGCGGCGCTCCAATCTGCTGAACTTTACCGTCTTTCATAACGACGATTTTGTTCGCCATTGTCATAGCTTCTACCTGGTCGTGGGTAACATAAATCATTGTTGCATTAAGGCGAAGGTGAAGGTCTGAAAGTTCCGCTCTCATCTGTACGCGCAATTTGGCGTCAAGGTTGGACAGTGGTTCGTCAAAAAGGAAGACCTTTGGGTTACGAACGATAGCGCGGCCTACCGCGACACGCTGTCTCTGACCGCCTGAAAGAGCTTTAGGTTTGCGATCGAGGAACTTTTCGATATCAAGAATACGGGCAGCTTCGTTAACACGTTTGTCAATTTCGGCTTTAGGTACTTTCTTGATCCTAAGACCAAATGCCATGTTTTCATAAACTGACATGTGGGGATAAAGAGCGTAGTTTTGGAATACCATCGCAATATTCCTGTCTTTTGGCGGAATGTCGTTCATTTTTTCGCCGTCAATAAGGAGTTCACCTTCGGTGATATCCTCAAGACCTGCGACCATGCGGAGAGTGGTTGATTTACCACAACCCGAAGGTCCTACTAAAACGACAAATTCCTTGTCTTCGACTACGATGTTGGCATTGTCTACAGCGCGGACACCGCCATCATACACCTTAGAAACACTTTTAATTTCTACTTTTGCCATCTGCTGGCCTCCCATTGTTTGTCTGACCACTCTAGAGTGGTCAGGGGTTATTTTATGAGTTTATTTTAGCTTGAAATGGGGGTTTTTGTCAACGATTAATTTTTATCAGTGATTATGCCAATGTATGCTGTAAACATAGTTAAACCTAAGAGACGGGGGCTCTTAGGTATTTGCGGTAATTTAAGGTATACATTGGCATAAAAAAAAGACGATGTGCCTGGACGTCAGGGCTTTTACACCCTATGCACACCGTCTGTAATTAGAGAGGTTGACCCTCCCGGTATTTACATTATCGGCTTTGTGCATAAAAGACTTTAGACCAAACTACCATAAAAAACCATATAAGAATTTCACACGGAGACACGGGGTTCACGAACCACACAGAGGTAAGATATAGAATAAAAACTCCGTGCCTTTGTGCCTTTGTGTGATAAATTTTTAACTATTCCTGTTTGAATTTAACCAAAAAGCCAGGTTCCGGTTTCATCAATATATTTTTTTACAATGGCAATATGTATATCAGATCCGAACTTTTCTATTTCTTTTTTCCAGCCGCTCAGGTTTTTTATAGTTTTTACAACACGTTTTTTACCGTTTTCTGCCAATTGAGTGCATTTTTCGGGGGTTTTCGACCTTTTTTCCAGTGAACTGGTTAAAAAGTAAGCCGAAAGACCGGTAATCAAGGCATCACTGGAAGAAACGGATAATAATGAAAAAACAGGTTCTACTTCATCAAAAGCGCCAGCCAGCAGCAAAGAAAAACCATAAAACCATTGTACCCATTGTTTATCCTTTGGATTGCACTTTTCCATGTGTGTTTTAAAAAAAACTACCGCTTCGGCAGGATTGCTGTTTAAAACTCTTGCAGCGCCGAAAATAAGGACATTTTTGGTAATTAATGATGGTTTTACCAATTGCGCTTTGCTTTCCAGTTTTAACACCGAAAGATAATCAGAAATTACAAGATATGAGCTGGCTAAAAGCCGAATATAACGTAAATTATATCTTCCTTTTACGTATATTTTTTGTTCCAAATAATACGCTAATGCAGGCCAATCTTCTCTTTCAAGAAGCGAAAGAAGCCGATAATTAAGGAAGAAAAATATACTCATGCAGGCAAGGAGCAGAATCATGATTAATAAAAACGGCAGGATTATTAATCGAAAATTTACTGTAAATAACATGGGTCCTGACAATTGCAAAAGCTCGGATTCAAAACCGGTTACAGGAACCGTTAATAAAACAGACAAAAAGACAGTGACTAATATAATAATAATGACTATAATACTAAATGCAATTATTAAATATTTGAACTTCAACTTGAACTCTCCTAAAATAACTAATTGTAGAAATGATAAGATAAAGATTTTATTACGTCAACGATGGACGGCAGGTTTATTTAAGGCTTGGGGGATTTGATGAAAGATTTTGTTATACAGGATATACAACCCAACAGTTATTTTACAAAAAACACATATCTTGACAATGCTTTTGTCTTGACTGCTCCGGAAATGCCGTTTTCCAGTGATTTAGTCACAATCCTTGAAAAATGGAGTTTCAAGAAAGTTTTCAGTGAAGGTGATGCCAACAGTGAATATTCTGCCGCCAATGCAGACGGTGATGTTACAAATACAAGCTCTATAGGACTTTCCCAGCAATCAGACGGAGAAAAACTTACAAAAGCGGAAGAATTTTATTCCTCTTTTCTTTTCTTTGTAGAAAATATGTTTGTAAGGGCAACAGTATCGGATGAACTGGATCAAAAAGCCGTTACAGAAAAAATTAAAGATATTGTTGAATATATAAAAGAAGATCGCCGTTTTATAATGAGAGTTTTAAAAAATATTGAACCCGCTCAAGGAAAGAATTACCTTGCTACTCATTCGGTACGTTCTACAATACTTTCTATTATAATAGGTTCATATCTTAAACTGCCTCCCTACCGCATGATTGAACTGGGAGTTGCGGCTATTTTACATGAAGTAGGCATGTTAAAACTGCCGTCACAGACTTATTTAAGCCAGCGCCAGCTTACTCCTCAGGAACAGAAAATGATAATGACCCATCCTGTACTTGGATACACAATGCTTAAATCTTTTGATTTCCCTATCCCTGTATGCCTTGCCGCGCTTGAACACCATGAACGGGAAAATGGAACAGGTTATCCGCGCAGGTTGGTAAGTGAAAAAATCAGCTTATATTCAAAAATAATCGCTGTTGCCTGTTCTTATGAAGCGCTCAGTTCAAAACGACCTCATAAGGAAGCAAAAGACGGTTATACAGGTATGCTGGAACTTTTAAAAAACGAAGGCAAAGCATACGATGATACTGTTGTAAAAGCGCTTGTTTTATCACTTTCGATTTACCCAATCGGTCTTTATGTACTTTTATCAAACGGGAAAAAAGGACAGGTTGTTGATGTTAACCCTGAAAATCCCCGTTTCCCGATTGTACAGGTTTTTGGTGAATTTACCCCTGATGGAAAAATTAAAATGATGCAAACAGCGCAGGGAGCTCTTACAATTACAAGACCTTTAAACCGCAATGAGATAGACACTTAAAATGGAACCTTTTTTTTCGATTACAATTTCATTAATTCTTACATTTTTATTATTAAATGCGGTATTTTCATTATTTTATTTTTCGCTGAACTTATGCAGAAAATCACGCCTTGAAAAAGAACAAAAAAAACGATATAGAGCTGTTCTAAAAATTCTGGAAAACCCTGATAAATTAAAACTTTCATGCCGTTTGTGGGGTAATATATTCAAGGTATTTACAATTTTTGTTATTACTTTTATATCGATTATATTCGTTCCTGCTTTCTTTTATAATGCTAAACCTTTAATATTAATAACAATACATATAATTGTATTAATAATTCTTGGTATTATCATCACATTAATTTGCGATGCTCTTCCAAAACTCCTTGCACGTTTAAGACCGGAAAAAACAGCCGCTTTTCTTTTACCTGTTATGAAAATTTTTTCGATCCCCATGCTGCCGTTTACGATGCCGGCTTTAAAACTTGCTTCTTTTTTCAATTCCTCTTTTAAAGCTGAAATTGATGACAGTATTACAGAAGATGAACTGCGTGATGCGTTAATAGAAGGAGAAAAATCCGGCATTGTAGAAAGCAAGGAACGCACTATGGTAGAAGGTGTTTTCTATCTTGGTGACCGCCCTGTCGGCGCTTTTATGACTCATCGTTCTGAAATTCAATGGATCGACATTAACGAATCGTACGAAGAAATACGAAATAAAGCGGTTGAACACCGTGTGCAAAAATGTTTTCCTGTAATAAACGCCAACCAGGATGAAATTGTCGGAGCTGTATATCTTGAAGATATAATACTTGATTACAGCCAGCCAAATCCGCAAGGAATACGCTCGATTATGAAAAAAGCCCTTTTTGTACCGGAAACTATGTCCGCTTTAAAAGCATTTGAATCTTTTAAACAGGGGCAATCTGATTTTCTTTTTGTCATGGATGAATACGGTGGAATGTCGGGTATTATTTCCATTACTGCATTAGTCGAAGAAATTGTCGGCGAACTTTCTACTCCTGCTGCAAGCGAGGAGCCGCTTGTTAAACAGGAAGACGGCACTTGGCTTGCAGACGGATCATTAAATATTGATGATGCTGCAAAAGCGCTTTTCTTACCGGGTCTTGGCGAAGAAGGTGATTTCCACACATTGGCAGGTTTTATACTTCATCTGGCTGGTGAACTGCCCCGTACCGGCGATAATATAGATTATCAGAACTACAGATTTAAAGTAAAAAAAATGGAAGGAAACAGAATCGACAAACTGCTGATTACAAAAATTGATTAATTTACCGATATGCCTAGTGACCAATCCTTTTCCTTATCAGTTTTTTTCTTTTTGTTGAAGTATCTTTCTCCTGAGCAAGGCAAAGTTCATCGTATTCACGCATTTTTTCCTCAGAAATAATACCATACTTGTAATGTTTTACCGCATTTTCATGTATCATCTTTAATATACCGCTTTCGTATTTCATACTATAAAAATAAGAAAAACAAAATGTTCCGGCAAGGAAAAAACGCTATCTTTGCAATCTCTGCGCTGCTGCCAAATCCGCTTCGGCATTATCATATTCGCTTTTGTTAAACCATGCGCTTGCACGGTTGCGGTAGGCGACGGCATAATTTGGGTTTAATTTTATCGCTTCTGTAAAATCCCTTATAGCTCTGTCGTCATCTTCTTTGGCATACCATGCAGTGCCGCGCCTGTTCCAAATTACGGCGTTTGAAGGTTCCAATCGGATTATATGATCGCAGTCTTCTATTACCCTGTCGTAATTTCCAATTTGATAATAAGCGTACGACCGGTTAATCAGCGCGTCAACATAATTTCTGTTAAGTGATATTGCTCGTGAGAAATCTTCGATTGCAAGATTTATTTCGCTAAGGTTTCTTGCCGCGCGTTCAAACCTTGCAAAGCCGCGGTAGTTATATAATTCCGCTCTGTTTCCATCGAGTCTGATTGCGCGGGAATAATCATCAATTGCCCTGTTATAATCACGCCTTCTCATATATACATTGCCGCGCGAGATATACGCTTCAATAAAATCAGTATTTCTGTTAATAGAAGCGGTGTATTCTGTCAGCGCTCTGTCATAATTACCTTCGCGGTAAAGCTGTTCGCCCGTGAAATATGAAATTAAATATTGATCTACTCCCATCTGTCTTAAAACATCAAGATCAGGATTTTCAAAATTAACAGGATCTAATTCGGCAACATAAACTCCCATTCCGCGAACCCTATTATTGATGCCGGATAATGAAGAAAGCGGACGCTGTATTTGATGCGAAACAATACTTTCATTAACAGGCTGTTCACTGTCATGTTCTGCAATGGTTTGTTCTTCCTGCGGTTCAGTTTCTTCATCGTCTGCAATTAATTCTTGTTCCTGCCCGCGCTCATTATAAGTTTTACTTTTACATGTAAAAAGAACAGTGCAGAATATAATTAAAAATAAAACTATTAAAACAACCGGTGTTAAAAGGAATAATTCCCGTCTTGTCAAGAATAACTCCTGTTTATGATTCTGCTTCGCCGGTTTCAACTGCCGCAGGCGGAGGAGGAGGCGGAGCTGCTCTGTAAATTATTCTGACATTTTCCACGTTAGCGCGATGCCTTAATTTTAATATAAGTATTTGTTCTTCAGGGTAATATACCCAGCCGGATGAATCGTAGCGTTCAAACTGACTGTCAGTTCTCCATGCCATATTATGAATCTGTATACCTAAAAACGGCTGAACTCCCCTTATAATTACATGATGCGTCATGTTAACAGGAAATGTTACCGAAAGATTTATATTACCGTCCGCAGTTGCCGCTCTAATCGATTGAGAAACTGTCCATGCCCAATGTCCGTCATTTGTTATCAATAGTGCTTTGGGATGAAATTCGGTTGGATTAATAATATTATGTAATTTCCCCGCATTGCCGCCAATAGCTGTATCTGTAATAGAAGATAAAACAAGCGATCTTCCTATAGCAGCCCATTCGGTAATTTGATTAACTTCCGCCCAAAAAGTCAAAGCCATTCCAAGTTTAACACTGTATTCAAGACTTACACCTTCGGAATTTGAAGCGAATACAGCGTCATTTTCAGTGTCACGAACCAAACTTTCAGATATAAGCGCAAGCATACTTTCTGTCAGATGATCAATGGAATTATTTAATTCAGGACGCCAGCGGCTTACATCATTAAAATACTCAAGTAACCCAAGACAATAATCCAAAATCATCATATCACCCTGAGCGTTATTAATTATATTAATAATATCATTGGCTAACACTGTATTGCTTCTGGAAAACAGAAAATCCAATACATGCTCTTCCATTAAAACATCAAGAGATCTTTGTCTTACAAGACGTGTAATCGAATTTAATTTTTCATTTTCAAAAGCCAGAAAAGAACGGTAAGCGCCTGTCATTCCGCCGATATAAGCCGATGATCTGTGGCTTTGTCTTGAACTGTTTAAAAAATCACCGGGAATACTCTGCGTTGCTGTTTGATAATTGCCGCGCATAAGAGTTTGTGAAAGATAAGCAACAATGTCATCTTCATTTTGTAAAGCTGATGGATTTTGGTTCCATTGGACAAAGCTGGTATCCAGCCAGCTTCTAAGAACATTATCATAATTTTGCTCCCGATCAATTCTATAATGAACCGGATCAAAAGCAATTTGCCTGTTACCTCTTGAGCGGTATGAAATAAATGCGTTATCTTTTGAAAGGGATAAATAACCGTTTTCAAGTTCCGGTCCAAGAGTGCTGAAAACATAACGCGAACCGCTGAACATAATGCCTAGCTGACCTGAATCACGTACCAGCGAAGAACGCCTTGGAATGATTGGAATTGTAACATCAGAAATATCCTGCGCAAATTGTGCGGTTATCTGCAGTTCAAAACCCCTTGCAGAATCAAATGAATGAAATGTAAGTAAAGTCCCGCCTGGCAGAAAAAAATGAGCTGCATTTTCTTCGATTACCATATAATCAGGGTTTACAGGAATAATATTTCCATCTTCCCTTGTCAGCATTAAACCTTTTCCGCGTTCTTCCCTTAAACTAAATTCAAGCCCGCCGTAAAAAACTCTGACTCCGCCTGTTACCTGCTGCCCTTCAAGTTCAAAATTATCATTTATAGTCGGAAGTAATTCGTTTGTGTTTGATTGAAGGTAACGCCCTCTTATACTCATCGCTCCCGCTGACAGGGAAAAATTTCCAACATTGGAAAATTGAAGCAGGACTATAAGACAAAACACTACACAATAAATTATGGCAAGACCGAATAAACGCGACGCTAAAGATTTTCTCACAAACAACAACCCCTTAAACTTATTCCGGTCTGAAACTCCATTTTTTAAGCCAAACCTCTTTAAAAAAGCCATTTTCCGGCAATACATATTGTAACTTGCCAGTATATCAATTTTTATATACTATATAGTAGCATGAAAATTAACTTCAATGGAAGCGGTCTTAAATACCCGCAGTTACTTTTATTATTAATAACTCTAACCTTTCCCCTTGCGGTTTTTGGCGAAGAAAATACGCAGGAAGCCAATTTAATAGAATCTATTTGGGATGAAATAACAGACAGGCTTTCGCGCAGACAATATACCGAGGCATTGGCATTATATGACAGATTTCCGCCGGAATATGCAAGAAGCGCTCAGGTTAGAATTATGCGCGCTTCAATTTATAACGCAGCGGGAAGACCTGCGGATGCAAGACGTATCGCTGAAAATATTATCGCATCAGATCGAAATAATACAGAAGCCTTAATGGTTCTTGCAGACGCTGCATCATTACAAAACATGGAACGCGAAAGAAGGCAGTTTTTGGAAAGGGTTATCGGTATAAACCCCAATCATGCAAGAGCATTAAATGATTTGGGAAATATCAGTTTAAGAAATCAGAACCTTCGCAACGCTGCAACATTTTTTGACAGAGCTTTGGCAGCTGAACCCGATAACGGCGAAGCGCTTGTCGGGCGGGCTTCTGTCCACAGGTATAACAGAGAACCCAGAAACGCCGAACGGCTTTTAAACCAGGCAATTATTCTTTACCCAAGTTGGGCAAGACCCTTTGCCGAAAGAGGAAGATTATACAAAGGCGCAGGTCTTTATGCGGATGCAATCGAAGATTTCAGCGAAGCTCTCAGACTTGATCCTGATAATTACTGGGTACTTGTTGATTATGGTCAAACTTTGATGGATGTAGATCAAAGACAAGAGGCTTTAGTTTTATTCAATAAAGCGATAACTATTGAACCCGATGTTTTTATGGCTTATGTATACAGCGCCGCATTAAAAGATGAATTCGGTGATTATGCAGGAGCGGAACAAGATTATCTGCAATTAACAAAACTTAGACCTGATTATTATTTTGGATTTGAAGCATTGGGTGTTATCAGGATGAGAAATAATCAATGGGCGCTTGCAAGAGACGCTTTTTTAGAAGCATACAGGCAAGCACCCAGAGAATACAGTTATGCGCTTTTGGCTGCGATTAACTGGATACGCGCCGGCAGACAAAACGATCCAAGGCAATTTTTAGCGCAGGTTATGCGAACCGCTCCCAGAGATTCGGTTGAGCTTGCTATGCTGCGTCTTTTCCATGATTTTAACGGCGATGCTAACGTAACAATAATGGTAGAAAACGAAAGAAACTTATTAAAAAAATCACAGATGCTTTTTTATCTTGCTTCTTTTTACGACATCAGGGGAAACAGGTCATTATCTGACAGATTTCATTTGATGTCCCAGGAAATTGACGCTGTCGGTTCATTGGAATGGCAGTTAAATGAAATGGTACTAACAGAACGCGGAATAGGCTTAAGGATAGAATAATGAACGGTAACACTACTACTCTCTCATTAAACGGCAAGGAATTTAAATTAATCGGTACTGCTCATGTATCACGTGAAAGCATCGAAGAAGTGCGCAAGATTATAAACGAAGAAAAACCGGATATGGTCTGCGTAGAACTCGATCAAGGCCGTTATAATTCGATCACGCAAAACGATAATTGGGAAAAATTAAATCTTTCAAAAGTTTTTAAAGAAAGAAAAGGATTTTTGTTAATTGTAAATCTGATTCTTGCAAGTTTTCAGCGCCGTCTTGGAAATGAACTTGGAGTAAAACCCGGCGAAGAGATGAAAACTGCAATAGAAACTGCAAAAGAAATGGGAATACCGCACAGTCTTTGCGACCGTGAGGTGCACACAACACTTCGCCGCGCATGGTCAAGCTGCGGTTTTTGGAGTAAATCAAAATTGCTGGCTTCACTTATTGCAAGTGCTTTTACAACCGAAAAATTAAACGAACAAGAAATAGAAAATTTAAAAAACCGCAGCGAACTAGACGGTATGATGAATGAACTTGCAAATTATCTGCCGGGTGTAAAAGAAGTTTTAATCGACGAAAGAGATCGCTATCTTGCATCAAAGATTTGGACATCGGCGTTGGAAGTTTCTGCCAATAATGAAAAGCCGGTTAAGGTTGCCGCCGTAGTAGGCGCAGGGCATAAACCGGGAATGATTGCTCATTTAGAAAAACTTGCTTCAGGCGAAGAAACACCTGATGTAAGCGAACTGGATAAAATACCGCCGCCAAGTTTATTTTCAAAATCTATAAAATTTATTATTCCTATTATAATAATTTCACTTATAGCTGCTGGTTTTATTACTTCCGGAAAAGATTTAGGTTTAGAAATGATACGCGATTATATTTTATGGAATGGCTCTCTCGCTGCAATTGGCGCGATTATAGCTCTGGCTCATCCGCTTGCAATACTTGTTTCATTTCTTGGTGCACCTTTAACAACGCTTACCCCTTTTATTGGAGTTGGAATTCTTTCCGGTCTTGTCCAGGTAGCGGTAAGTAAACCCCGTGTTTCTGACGTACAGGATATAACACAAGATACTACCAGTTTAAAAGGCTGGTATCGTAACAGGATAACAAGAGCGCTTTTAGTTTTCTTTTTATCGAGTCTTGGAAGTTCAATCGCAACATTTATATTAATGGGAAAGTTTGGCAGTAATTTCTTTGCTACTGTTTCTGTTTGGTTTAACAGTTTATTTATTATGATTTCATTATAGTTTTAAAATCTGTATGTTAATGCCGCAGCAATGCGGTAAAACTCAAGGCTCTTTGGATTTGAACTGTTTATATTCCTGTCGCGGTAATATAAACTTTCCCAGTTTGATTCAATAAAGTTTCTTTTTGTTCTGAATTGTGCAAGCAAAGCAACACCGAATTGTTCTGTTATTTCAAAACTAAAAATACCGGAAAAAGTCCAGCGGATAAGATCGTCTCCCCAATTACCGCGGTTTGGAATATCATATAAATACAGATCCATTTCTGCAAGAAAACCAACTAAATTAAGAAAAATCGGCATTTGGTATCCTATTAAAAAATTACCGTAGTAGTTAAAACCATTGATGTTTTCGCCTTCGTCTCCTTCAAAGAACCATGATTCACCTTTTTTTGCTTTTGTATATCCTCTGTAATTTATTTCATGGTAACTGCGCATTACTACATGGTTCCAATCACCGGGGAAAATAGCCGCTAAGTCAAATTGAAATACTCCGCCAAGCTGCATTTTCCATAAAAGACCGTCAAAAGCGCTGCCGTCTGCTTTGCCGGCATTGTCAGGTTTATTTAATCCAATACCGAAGATTTCATTTCCAAAAAGTTCAACATTCCAGCCTGAACCGATTCTTCCTCCTGCTGATAACTGAAAAAACGCTATCGGTGTCCATACAGCTTCTGTTATTACGTTAAGTGAAATTGGAGAAATTTCTCCGGTAAATATAAGATCGATACCATTATCAAGTGTAAGCGGACTTGCGCCTTGTAAAAACGGAAAATTAAAACTATGTATATATCCTAATTTAGCTTCAGGTAAAGTTGAAATTTGTAAAAGCAATTCGTTTGATGATTTTACATTACCTTCACCATACATTGTAAATACATGAGTAATAAAAACAAAAATTAATAAAAAAACAATCTTTTTCATGTTAATCTCCTTATTGCTGAGCTTCAATATTTATTGCTGACAATCAATATTTATTGCTGATAATCGATCAATTCTGTTTTCTGCCCCGTAAGCCTTCCTACCTGTTCATTGAGTTTTTCGGCGCTTTTTTCTGTATCATTGTATTTGTTTACAGCGCTGGAAAGATGTTTGCCGACAAGGCTGTATTCTGTAAAAAACTTTCCGAATTTATCCTGTATCAAAGATATATCTTTTAAAATGGTTTTTGCTTCCTGTTCAATTTTTAATCCCCTTAATCCGTAAATAATCGCTATAAGATAAGCGTAAAAACTGTTAGGCGAAACAGGTATAACTCTTTTTTCCATCGCATAGTTTAAAAGCTCAAAGTCTTTACTTGTAAAAGAATCGTTAATGATTGTTTCGTAAAAAACATTTTCCGCAGGTATATACATTATTGCAAAATCAAAAGTTCCTTCTGCGGGGTTAATATATTTTGTCGCAATTTCATCAATGCGTTTTTTTACGCTTGTAATAAATTCTTTTCTGAATATTTTTTTATCATCATCGTTATCGGAGTTTACAAATCTTTGAAAACTTTCCAGAGGAAACTTAGAATCAACAGATACGATATTTCCGCCAAGTTTAATAACCGCATCAACCTGAGTCCCGTTTTTAAAATTGTATTTTATCTCGTAATTTGCACTTGGGAATATTTGTTTTAATAATTCTTCCAGTAAATATTCACCGAGGTTTCCCCTAAGTTTTGGAGCCTGTAAAATATCCTGAAGCGAAGAAATATTTTTACCAATATCTTCCATATTTTTTACAGTTTTTCCCAATGTACCAAGCTGATTGTGAATATCACCGAACATTTGATTGGTGCTGGTAAGCTGTTTTGTTATATTATTCTGCGCGTTATTAAGGCTTTGATTCATAATGGTCATCATCTGCTGAAGCTGATTGTTAAGATTATTCTGGGTATCATTTAAAAGTTTTTGCTGATTAATAATCGAAGCCTGCTGGCTTTCCATTTGTTTTGTTTTAAGTTCATGCAGTTCATTTTTAAGATCTAGCATTTGCGGAGTAAAATCAGCATTTTTACCCGAGTACAATTTTACAAGAATCAATATTACCAATAAAAAAAGTACAGCAAAAGCGCCAAGTGTTAAAATGTCCATTATTCCCTACTCCACCCTTTGAATACTCGCTCCAAGCGAAGAAAGCCTTTCCGGCAAATGTTCGTAACCCCTTTCTATCTGGTAGACATTGCGTATAACACTTTTGCCTTCGGCGCACATGGTGGCAATAAGCATTGCCATTCCCGCGCGGACATCGGGGCTTGTAAGCTCGGAACCCTGCAGTTTTGCGGGACCTGAAATAACCGCGCGGTGAGGATCGCATAACACGATTCTGGCTCCCATGCCGATAAGTTTATCGACAAAGAACATGCGAGATTCGTACATTTTTTCGTGAATTAAAACTGTTCCTTTTATTTGAGTGGCAACAACAATTACAATGCTTAAAAGGTCTGGCGGGAAACCAGGCCAGGGTGCGTCATCAATTTTTGGGATCATTCCGCCAAGGTCGTGGTTAACTTCCATGCTCTGGTTTTTAGGCACATGGATGATGTTTCCTTCGTGAGCCCAGACAATGCCAAGTTTGCCAAAGGCAATTTTCGCAGGGCGCATGTCAGACTGACGCGCGCCTTCGATATGAAGATCGCCTCCTGTAACTGCAGCAAGTCCTATAAAAGAGCCTACTTCCATAAAATCGGGACCAATTTCAAAATCGCAGCCGAAAAGTTTTTCAACTCCGTCAATCGTCAATATGTTTGAGCCAATTCCTTCTATTTTAGCACCCATTAAAACCAGCATTCTGCATAAATCCTGAACATGAGGTTCGCTTGCAGCGTTAGTTAAAATTGTTTTTCCGCTTGCTAAAACTGCCGCCATAATTGCATTTTCTGTCGCAGTAACGGAGGCTTCGTCAAGAAAGATATCAGCGCCGATAAGATTTTTCGCTGTAAATGTAAAGGAGTCACTGACTTTAACCTTTGAACCGAGCTCTGTAAGCGTCAGAAAGTGGGTATCGAGCCTTCTCCTTCCTATAACATCACCGCCTGGCGGAGGAAGAATTACTTTACCCGTTCGGGCTAAAAGCGGACCTGCAAAGAGTATCGACGCTCTTATTTTTTTTGCCTGTTCTTTTGGTATTTCAGATGATTTTATATCCCGTAAAGACAGCTTGCGCACATTAGGTCCCAAAGTTTCAACTTCGCCTCCAAGCGCTGTAAAAACATCAAGCATAACACGGACATCTTCAATTTCGGGAATATTTCGTAAAATTACAGGTTCATCAGTTAAAAGCGCCGCAGCAATACAGGGAAGAGCGGCATTTTTATTTCCGCTGACTTTGATTGTTCCGTTTAAAGCAGCGCCGCCGTTAATATAATATTCACTCATATATTGAATGTAACTGTAAAATTGATATACTGTCAATTATAGGGGGCACTATGAAAAAAATAGCCTTTTTTTTACCGTTATTTATTTTATTATTTTATTTTGGATGCAAAAAGAATGAAATAAATGAAATACCTGAAATGCCTGCCAGTGTATACACTTTTATAAACGCCAGCTCTCCGCAGATAAATTCCACTAATCCAGTAAGATTATTAATTAATAATGCGGCATTGGAAACCGCTACTACTTTAGATTTTCGTCCTTTAAGAGCAGAACCGATAAATGAACTTGAAACCTTAACTCAGACGCAGACAGGCACAACAGCAAATTCGGGACAGGGAACAGTAGTAGGAGGCGGACTTAGGCGTCTTTCCGATTACCAAACTGTTTATTTTGATCCGGCAAGAGAAGCTGCCAGGATTCAGGAAATCCGCGCCGCGCAGGAAGCGGGGCTTCAGGGGCAATTACAGGGAATTAACGAACCTCTTACAGTGATCGATTGGGGTCCAAGAGGAGATTATTCTTCCGCTATTCAACGTCCTTCCATACATGTAGTTTTTTCACAGCCGATGATCCCGCTTGCAAGTCTTGGCGAGCAAAGTTCAACTTCGCCTCTTGTTACGATTACTCCTGCCATTAAAGGAACATTCCGCTGGTACGGAACCAGTTTTTTAAGTTTTGAAGGGGAGGAGCCCTGCCAGGCACAGCAGACCTATACAATCACTATTGCAGCTAACGCAACGTCGCTTGGCGGAAACAGAATCACAGGCGACAGGGTTTTTAATTTTCATACCGAAACTTTAAGGATCAGCAGCATAATACCGGGCGAGGAATACAGGGAAAGAACAAACTTCCGTTTTGACAATAACAATGTACCGCCGGAAGCGGCAAGGCAGATTAGTTTGATCTTTAACTATCCTGTGCGTGCTGCCGATATGAATCAATATCTGGAAATAAACGCAGGTACAGAAAACAGAAGATTTACATTAAGACAAGTTGATCAGTATAAAATAATCGCTGATGTTCAAGGCACTATAAATTTTGCAACGCAGGTAAATGTTGTTTTAAAAAGAGGAGCAAGATCGCAAGGGGGAACCAGGGGAACCGAAGCGGATCAAACTTTTAGTTTTAGAACACCTTCTCCTTTTGTTGTAAGATCGCATAACAGAATGGCAGGTTACGGAAGATACGGCAACCTTGTCGAAATTACTTTTAGCCACGGCTTAAACGAAAATACTGTACGAAACGCCATCACAACTGATCCTGTTATGCCTGTTACCAGTGAAAATATCGAGGTTTTCGGAAACATACTGCGTGTATTTAATCTGCCGATTAATTACGGAGATCGTTTCAGATTAACAGTTTCACCGAACGTTGAAGATATTTACGGAAGAAGGTTAAACACAGCTTACACATGCGAAATAGTAGTTCCTCCGGAGCCGCCTCCTGTAGGTTCGCTTAATTTCCCCGAATACAGATACAATGTAATGCTGGAAGCTCAATTTCCGCCCCGTTTTATTTTTGAATATCAAAACATAGCGGCTGCCTCTTCTTATCAATTGGGTGTTGATAATAATCCGTTTATTTCAAGAAATCAGCAGAGAAGCTGGAATAACATAACCTCTTTTAATTTGGAACCGGCTCCTTTTAATACAAGAAATTTTGAAGTAATTGATCTTAAACCGTTTTTGAATGAACAAGGCAAAGGGTTTGTAGGTTTTCGATCAAATATAAACCTTTTAACCAGTCAAAGGCAAAACGACAATACATTCCGCCCAGGTCCTAACAGAACATCGGAAAATGCTATCAATATTCAGGTAACAGATTTAGGAATGACTGTTCGTTATGGTTTTAACAAAGTTGTTGTATTTGTTACAAGTTTATCAACAGGAAGACCTGTAGAAGGTGCAACTGTAAAGTTGCTTCCAAATGCGGTTGTCGAAAGTTCAAGAACATTAAATATAGCAAACTACGGCGAAGCTAGAACCGGCAATGACGGTCTTGCGGTAATTAATTTAGAACCATTAATATTAAGAGATAATACACAGGATTCAAGCTGGTGGCGATCACCTTATATAATTGCAGAAAAAGACGGAGACAAAGCTATATTCAGTCCGTCTTCACATAACATGTGGAGATCGGGTGTAAGAACAAGTTTACCCCAGCGAGCAGAAGAAATAATTCCCCATGCGTTTATGTTCTGCGATCGCGGTTTATATAAACCGGGAGAAACATTAACATTCCGCGGTGTAGATCGTTCAAGAGTTTTGGGTATGTACACACTCTATCAGGGCAGCTATGTAGTTGTTCTTGAAGAAAATTCTTACAGACCACAGAGAATTACAGTCTTTGAAGGAGAAACAACCGAATCAGGAAGTTTTTTTGGAAAGATTGAAATCCCGGAAGACTTGCAGCCGGGTTCCTACAGGCTTGTATACAAGCGAAAATCAGGAACGTTTGAAATTGACGAGAATGTCGCAACTATTCCCGTAACAATCGCTTTTTTTGAAAGACTCAGGTTTCAGGCAACCCTCTCAGCTCCGTCTGAAACAATTATATTAGGTGACGATATAAATTTAAATTTAAGAGCAAGTTATCTTGCCGGCGGCAGTCTTTCAGGCGCGACATGGGAAGGCGCGTGGTTTGAAGAAACCGGCGTTTTCCAGCCTTCGGGCGTGGAAACAAGGGGTTTTACATTCGGACCTATGCGCGGATGGGACAGCAAGCGTTATATAAGCAGTGAAAGCGGCAGTTTAAGCGGACAGGGAGCTGCGACTCTTACCACACGAACCACAACAAGCAGTAAAGTAACAGGAGCACCGTATATTTATCAGGCAGAGGTCAGAGTTACAGACATAGGCAATCAAATGGTTACCGCTTACAGATCCGTTATGGCGCATCCTTCAAGTTTTTACATCGGGCTTAATCGCAGTGTTTCAGGATTTGTCCGCGCAGGTCAGGAATTTAACTGTAACTATATAACTGTTAATACATCAGGACAGCGAACAGCAGATAACAGTCTTTTTCTTCAAACAGGCGAAGGAGCAAGACAATTAAAAGTTGAACTAATCCGTGAAGAATGGCGGCGTGTTCAGCAAAGGGCGTAAGCGGATTTATTCACGACGAATATACACGTCATCAGGTTGTTGACAGTGTTCAAACAATTAATATTCAAAATAACGGCGGAACAATCAGAGTAAGACCGTCTGCCGCAGGATTTCATATATTGCGCGTAACATCAAAAGACAGGGAAGGCAGAACAGCTCTTACAGAAATGAGTTTTTATGTTACAGGTTCGGGCGGCTATTGGAATATGAGCAGCGCCGAAGAAGTCCGCCTTGTACCTGATCAGGATATGTATGAACCGGGTGATACTGCAAAAATAATGCTGCAAAGCCCGCTTGCTTCCGGTTATTACCTTATAACCATTGAAAGAGACGGTATTTATTCGGAAGAAGTGCGCCACCTTACAGAATCTGTTACAGTAATCGATATACCAATTGCACGTAACTATGTACCGGTTGTTTATGTTTCGGTTTCTTCTTATTCTGTACGTTCCGGTCCTCCAACGCATGAATACGGAAACCCTGACCTTGATAAACCAAAGGGTTATTACGGCGTAACACGTATTAATATAAACCCGCGTACAAAAGCATTTTCCGTAAATATTCAAACCGACAAAAGAACATACCGCCCTGGTGAAGAAGTTACAATGACATTAACGGCAACCAGAGACGGAGTTCCTTTGCCTAATGCAGAATTAAGCCTTATGGCAGTAGACAGGGGCGTACTGGATTTAATCAACTACCGTGTACCTGATCCTATCAATCATTTTTATTCAAATTATCAATTCCCGTTATTTGCTGCAGGCGGAGATTCAAGAGCTATGCTGATGGACCCTGTAACTTATGCTGTTATGGATCGCCAGGGAGGAGATTCAGATGACAGCAAGATCGAAGAGCGAAGCGATTTTAATCCAACGGCAGTATTCGAACCAATGCTTATAACAGATGCTAGCGGCAAAGTAACATATAAATTTAAACTGCCTGACAATTTAACTACATACCGTGTAACAGTTTTTGGAGTACGCGGTGATTTATTTGCATTAAAAGAAAGTGAAATTGCGGCACAAAACAGAATAAATGTACGAGAACTTGTCCCGCGCCGCCTGCGAGAGAGAGACACAGCTGAAGCGGGTGTATTAATAACTAACCTGGATTCTCAATCTCATACCATCATTGTAAAACTTGACATTGGAAATCCTTTGCCCAATGATGCGTCAACCGGTTTGACAAAGGCTGCAGGACACGCTTTCGTTGATGGTACGGCAGAACGGCGCGTAACGGTAAGAAGCGGTGAAAATGCTGTTGTTTACTTTGATGTCGCTGCTGTCAGACAGGGAAATGTTACATTAAACTTTACAATAAATTCTTCAATTTTAAACGAAAGGCTTGTCCGTGAAATGATAATTGAAAAACCGCTTGTAATGGAAACAGTAACTACAACCGGTACAATTTCTGCAAATTCTGCAAGCGAGGGTTTAGTTATACCTTCATTTGCAGATAATAATGCCGGAAGCCTGACTTTAACACTGGACGCTACAAGGCTTAGTTTATTGGATAGTGCAATTAGTTATTTATTCCGCTACCCTTACGGATGCCTCGAACAAAGAAGCTCTGTAGTAATGCCTCTTGTAGTATTCGGTGAATACCTGGATGCTCTAAGCATTAAATCCGAAATTTCTAATCCGCATCGTGTTGTGGAAAATGAACTAAGATCATGGGCACAAATACAGATGTCTAACGGCGGATTTCCGTATTGGCCGTCCGGCACTGTTTCCGATTTTTATGTAAGCCTTAGAATTGCACACATTATTGCAATCGCAAAAGCTAAAAATTTAAATATTCCGTCTTCGCTTAACACTACAGCTCTTGTTGCATATTTAAACCGCGAGTATCAAACATTGCAGGGAAGACGCAGCAATTCTTCTGATTATGTTTATCAGTCATATTTACAGTCATACATGCTGTATGTATTTGCTCTGTTAGGCGAAAGGGTTGATCCGTCAAGGTTAGCTGAAATTCTAACCCGCGATAATGTTGATCCGTCTGTACTGGCATTCGTTGGAATGACATACCGCGAGCTTGGACGCACTGCTGATGCTGCAAATACAGCACAGCGTCTTAGAAACTTAATACGTCTGACCACAAGGGGTGTTGATTTAACCGATCCTTTAAGCAGAAACCGTTTCAGTTACTACGGCGGTAATACAGAACAACTCGCTCTTACACTGCAATTTTTTGCGCATCAATTCCCGGGTGATGATATTAACACACGGCTTTTATATACACTGCTTGAAATCCAGCGCTCCAACAAGAATATGGGATACTGGCAAAGTACGGCAGTAACAGTCCGGGTTTTATCTGCTGTAGACGCTTTAATAAGAGCAGAAGATCTTACAAATATTGATGTCAGGGGAACAGTATCTCTTGGTTCAACACAACTGCTGCAAGGGTCATTTAGGGGTCTTGGCGCAAAACCTGTTACAGGTTCATTTGATTTTACAAGCGCCGCTTTATCCGGAATTGTAAGAGATCGTATGCAGCAGCTTAATTTTACAAGAAGCGGCAGGGGAAACCTGTATTACACGGCTTCTTTGCGTTATGCGATACCATCGGAGCTTCAGTCTTTCCGTGACGAAGGAATTGGAGTATTCCTTAGCATCTTCGATGTAAGTACAGGAGCGGAAATCAGAGGTACTGCATTGCAAAGCGGAAAGACATACCGCGCAAGAGTAAGAGTTTCTTCAACAAGGGATCGCACCTATCTTGCATTGCGTGTGCCAATTCCGTCAGGAGCGGAAATACTGGACACCGCATTTGTTACTACCGCTACCTACGATGATGCAGGCGGAACAAGCGGTACTGACAATAATAACAATAATAATACATGGCGCAATAGGTCATGGCTGAGTCATCAGGCAATTTACGACAATGAAATTCAATATTTCTGGGATCGTTTTTATAGGGGAGAGACTACTGTAAGTTTCCTTTTCAGAACAGCAAGAAGAGGTGTCTACCCCACTCCGCCGGTTCAGGCTGAGTGTATGTACGAACCGGAAATTTTCGGACGAAGCCAGGGGTTGTTGTATACAATTGAGTAAGGAGATTTTTTTAAAAAGACTTCTCGCAAAGGCGCAAAGGCGCAAAGGAGATTTTAATTATATTTATATAATTAAGATTCTTTGTATAACATTGTGTATCTCTGCGTTGTTTTGGCTTGTGTTAAGGTTTTCGCCGTACAGTGATTTAAAACAATTCCAGCAAAGACCATACAGTGTCCGTTACTATGATCGCTACGGAATGTTATTGCAAATAACACCTGTTGATGAAGGGCATTCAATGAACAGGGGCTTGCGCAGAGAAAGGCATGATGAAATACCGCAGCAGGTAAAAGATGTTTTTATAATTGCAGAGGATAAACGATTTTACAGCCATCCAGGTATTGATAGCCTTGCTCTATTGCGTGCGCTGCAGCAAAATATAACAGGCGGCAGAAGAGTAAGCGGCGCTTCTACCATTACAATGCAGCTTGCAAGAATTATTTCTAATAATCCGCATTCAAACCGCCGCCAGGGAGCAGGGCAAAAAATAGCGGAAATGTTTAACGCTCTGCGCCTTGAAACAAGATTTTCAAAAGATGAAATTCTGGAAATGTATTTAAACTCTCTTCCTTTTGGTTTTAACACAGAAGGGGTTACATCTGCCGCAAGAACTTTTTTTTCTAGCGAAATTTCGATGCTTTCCGGAGCGCAGCTTTTTTGTCTTGCGGTAGTTCCAAGAAGGCCTTCTTTTTATAGTCCGCTTGATAACCCGCAAAACTGCCTTATTGCCGCTTCTTTTTTACAAACCAAATTTGCAGATAACAAAATAATGTCTAAGAAATGGCCATTATTTATACAAATCGACGAAAGAGATTTTGAATTTGCACTGGAATCTGCACGCCGTTTTCAGTACCCGTTTGAACTTCCTCATCTTATCCGTTTAATAAACTCTCAAGTTTTATCTTCAGGCAGCCAAATAAATGAAATGTTTCTTTCAATTGATTTGGCTCTTCAGCGTTATCTTGAAAATACAATCGCAGGTAATATTAATTTATTTTATTCATCAAGGGTGACAAATGGTTCAGCCATTGTAATAGATAATGAAACAGGGGAGATTTTAGCATGGGTAGGAAGCGCCGATTTTTTTAATGAATACGATGCTGGTCAAATTGACGGAGTACTTGCACTAAACCAACCCGGCAGCAGTATGAAACCATTTTTATACGCAATGGCTTTGGAAAAAGGATTTTTCCCGTCTGATGTTATTGCGGATGTTCCCATGACTTTCGGTGAAATTGAAGTTTATTTTCCGCAGAATTTTAATAACCGGTTTAATGGTCCTGTATTATTTAGAGCTTCACTTGCATCCAGTTTGAACATTCCGGCTGTATATCTGCTTTACAGACTCGGCGTGCGCAACTATACACAGCATCTTCTTTCGCTTGGATTTGATTCTGTCGAACATTCAGCGCACGATGCGGGATTAGGTTTGGCTTTGGGAAATTCTCCCGTCAGTCTTTTGGAACTGGTAAGAGCGTTCAGCGTTTTCCCGCGCGATGGAATTTATATACCGTTAACATGGCAGATGACGGACAATAGCAACCATACAGAAAGTTATAGAGTTTATTCTGCGGATACCGCCCGTTTAATATGTTCGCTTTTATCTGACTCAAGCGCAAGGGTATTAGCATTTGGCTCCGGAAGAAATTTCAGAACAGCATTTCCAGCAATTTTTAAAACTGGTACTGCAAATCAATATCAAAATATCGTTGCCTTAGGCGCTACAATGAAATATTCAGCCGGAGTATGGATGGGAAATTTTACAGGAGAAACTGTTCTGGACAGAACCGGAAGTTCCATTCCTGCCGCAATTGTTCGTGATACATTGAATATTTTACACAGAGCTCACAGTCATGCCGACGATTTTCCTGTACCTCAGGATTGGCGCGTCAGGCAAATTTGCGCAGTATCGGGAATGGACCCTTCTCATGCCTGCATCTCTATAATAAATGAATATATTCATCCGGATGAAACCAGAAGAGTCTGCACATGGCATCAGATAATAAACGGAAGAATCGAAACAATATACCCGGCTGAATACCAATCGTGGTTTACAGCGTCATTAAGACAGGGCTCTGTCGATTACAGTTCACGTCCTTTAGAGATAATTAATCCAAGAAGCGGTTTTGTATATTTATCAAATAGAGGAATCGGTATAAATGAAATACCGGTAGAAGTTATAGGCGGAGACGGCAGTATATTGCACGTAACGCATAATAATACATCATTCAGCGTAAGCAGACCTTTTACATTTTTTCTGCCGTTTGAAATGGGAGTTAATATTTTACATGTCCAGAATGGATACGAAGAGCAAACAATTACTTTTACTGTTGAATAAAAATTATAATAATAATTTTCACGCAAAGACGCGAAGATCGCAAAGAACGCAAAGTTTTCGTTCCAGGACTCTGCGCCTCTGCGTCTCTGCGAGATAAAAAGCAAAATAATTTAAAATTTGAGATGTTGTATATTTATTTCATATTTGTTATAATATTCTTATGAAAAATTTAAAATTATCAATATTTATTTTTATAGGAGTGATGTTAATTTTGAGCGTTACAGAAACAGTTGATGCCCAGAGTTTGGGTGATGGAATTTTCGCAAGAATTACAACCAACCGCGGAGATATAGTCGTACGTCTTGAATATCAGCGTACTCCTCTTACGGTTTGTAACTTTATAGCCCTTGCAGAAGGCAGATTGGATAATCACAGGGGTAGGCGTTTTTACGATGGTTTAACTTTTCACCGCGTCATATCCAGAGGTAACGGAGATGAGCATGATTTTATGATCCAGGGAGGCTGTCCTTCCGGAAACGGCAGAGGCGGACCGGGTTATAGTTTTCCCGATGAAATAGACCCTGCACTAAGACATGACAGACCTGGCGTTTTAAGTATGGCAAACGCAGGACCGGGAACAAACGGCAGTCAATTTTTTATAACTATAACTCCTACACCGCATTTAGACGGACGTCATACCGTTTTTGGTTTTGTTGTTCAAGGTCAGAATATCGTAAACACAACAAGACAAGGAGACAGAATTCAATCTGTTACAATAATCCGCAATGGTACTGAAGCCAACGCTTTCAGAGCAGATCAGGAAAATTTTGACAGATTACTTCGGCAGATAAACTCTGCAAATGAAAGAGGTGCTTCAACCCAGCGTCAATCTGATATAAATAAAATAAACGCCGATTTTCCAAATACACAGCAGACAGCTTCAGGTATCCGTTTTATCGTTCAAAAAGAAGGAACCGGCGGAAGACCTGCCCGCGGCAGAACAGTGAGCGTTCATTACACCGGAAGATTGCTTAACGGCACGGTTTTTGACGATTCAATTTTAAGAGGAGAACCGCTTGAGTTTCAGGTTGGAACAGGCAGGGTAATTGAAGGATGGGATGAAATGCTTATGGATATGAGAGTCGGCGAAAAACGTCTTGTAATTATTCCGCCCGAACTTGCATACGGCAATCAGGCAGTCGGCGGAGTAATTCCTGCCAACAGTTTTTTAATTTTTGAAATGGAGCTGATTCAAGTCAGATAAAAGAATATGAGTAACGAAAATGAAAACAATACACAGCTTTCGATAAGCGGAAAAAAAATTTTTTTTCTTTACCCCACAGCGCCTATACAAAATCAAGTTATTACAGAACTAATTCAACAGGAATATGAAGCATACATTGCAAAAGATCATACCCGTCTTTTACGTGCTTTAAAAAATTACCCTGATTCGATTATTTATATTAATATCGATGATAAAATGCCGGAAGCAGAATGGGAAAAATGGATTTTAAATATTTCCAAATCCTACCCGAATGTCAAACTTGGAGTTTTCTCCGCCAGTAACAATGAAGATTTAAAAATAAAATATATAAATAAATTAAAAGTTTCATGCGGATTTTTCTCTTTAAAGGTTGATATGAGCAAATCCATAGAAAATATTCTCGAAATACTTGTCGTATTAAATGCAAAGGGAAGACGCAAGTATCTTAGAGCAACAGCCGAACGAGAATCCAACACATCCATGAATATGCCTTTTAACGGCGAGTTTATTAATAGCAGTGTAAGAGATATAAGTGTCGTAGGTCTTTCATGTATTTTTGAACACGACCCCGGTCTTAGAAAAAATCAACTCTACAAAGATATACAAATCAGGCTGCAATCCCTGCTTATAAAAGTTGACGCTGTAGTATTCGGCTCGCGTCAAGACATGGGACAACTGGCGTATGTGTTTTTATTTACACAACGGATTGATCCTGAAGTACGTGTAAAAATACGCAAGTACATTCAAAATAATCTGCAAGCCAAGATGGATAATGAAATTAATTAAACCCCAAAAAGTTTTATTCCCTCTCCGGGGAATTTTTCCTTTGTTTTTGCAATTGCATCTTGAATACCTCTGGCTTCATCCTTTTCGCACCAGATGATTAACGCAAAGTTTTCTTCTGGCCAAACAGCGTCTCCCATACGCGGACCGCACGCGCCGACCCCCAACACATTTGGAATTTTTGTGTAGTGCTTGCCTACCTGCTCTTTTGCAAGAGCTTCATGGATATTTTCTTCTACAGAACGATTTGCGATTATTTCAACACGGATCATACATTTTCCTCCATTATGATTGTCATTTTACTTTTTGATCTTCCTTCGCCGGCTGCAATTCTGTCGCGTTTTTCCTGCGCTTTTAAAGCACGTTTGTCAGAGTTCTTGTGTATAACAGCATACATAACAGGCATTAAAAACAATGTCATTAATGTACCGAACGAAAGCCCGCCAAGAACTGTTTTTCCGATAGGCGCTACAAGCTCTGTTCCTTCGCCGGGGAAAAATGCCATTGGTACAAGCCCAAGTACTGTTGTAACAGTTGTCATTAAGATCGGGCGAAGGCGGCTGCGGGCAGCTTCGATGATAGCGTCATTTAACATATAACCTCTCTTTCGAAGAAGGTTTGTATAATCAACAAGGATGATACCGTTATTTGTAATGATACCTATCAATACTAAAAGACCTACAGCAGTTAACACATTAAAAATTGTATTTGTTATAAGATATATGGCAACAATTCCAATTACAGATAACGGAATTGTAAAAATAATTATGAAAGGAGAGCGGAACGATTCAAATAAACTCGCCATAATGCCGAATACAAGCAAAATTGCAACAATACAAATTAAAATAAAACGCTGCATAATTCTCATCATTTGAGCGTTAGAGCCGCCGTATTCGATAATTACATCATCTTCAACAGGTATTTCAGATTTTATTAAATTTTCGACATAATCCTGTAAATGATTTGTTTTTACACCCGGTCTTGCTCTTGCTGTTACGTGAATAACACGGCTTTGATTTTCGCGTGTGATTGTTAAAGGTCCTGTTCCTTCCTGATAATGTACAAAGCTGGAAAGCGGAACTCTTCCTGCCATTTGGCTGTTAACAAAAATATTATCAAGCGCAGGTAATGTGCTTCGATCTGCTTCTGCAAGAATTAATATTACATCGTAATCTTTTCCGCCTGTTTTAAATCTTGTCGCAGTTACTCCGTCTACCGCCGCTCTTATTTCATTGCCGACAGTAAAAGTATTAAGACCCAAAGCATACATTTTTTCTCGATCCAAAACAATTTCATACTGAGGAAGCCCGTCTCTTAAATCTACCTGAGGCTCTGTTACATAATCTGAAAGTCTTTCTTTTAATAAAGCCGCAATTCTTTCTCCCATAGCTTTACCTTTAACAAGGTTATCAGTGCGTAAAATAATATCTACAGCGCTTCCGCCCATCATGCCCATATCCATTCCGCCGCCGAAAGAAAATATTACTCCAGGGAATTGGTTAAGATAGGGTTCCAGAATATCGCGTATTTCATTCGCGCTTTCAACTCTGTCTGAATATTCCGGAAGGCTGATTCTAAGAGATCCAGAATGACTGTTAGTCGCTCCAAGGCTCATAAGCCCTCCGCCGCCTGCACGCAGAGTAATACTTTCGTAACCTTTTATTTCTCTTTCTACAATTAATTGAAGCTGTCTTAATACTGCTTCAGTTTCAAATAAAGGCGTTCCCATAGGAAGTGTTGCCGTTATGTTTACATTGTCTCTTTCCTGCTGCGGCATAAACTCCCAGCCGATTACAGGAATTAAAAAAATGCTTATCGCAAGCAATACAGTCAGAACACCAATAACCGCAAGTTTGCGGTTTAAAACTTTTTTTACAGCGTTTTTATATTTATTATCCAGCCAGATAAAAAACCTGTCAAACTTGCTGTCGATCTCAGCTAATTTGCCTTTTAACGGCAGCTGTTTTCGCGTAACGATCGGCAGATAATGGCTGCATAAAACAGGAACCAAAAATATTGCCGTAAATAACGATATACCAAGTGAAATTACAACAGTAAAAGCAAGTCCGGAAAATAATTCGCCTGCCATTTCCAAAAGCCCCTGGAACATAACCATAGGAGCAAAAACACAAATCGTAGTAAGTGTAGAGGCTGTAATTGCTACAACCATTTCAGAAGTTCCAAGTACAGACGCTGTTTTTAATTTCGCTCCCTTTTCACGGTATTGATAAATATTTTCAAGAATAACAATCGAGTTATCGATCAACATTCCTATTCCAAGCACTAACCCTGCCATTGTCATAAGGTTGAGGGTAAGACCTGTAAAATACATTAATAACATTGTAACAATTACAGATACCGGAATACTTATACCGATAATTAATGTCGGTTTTGCGGAACGCAGGAAAAGGAAAAGAGTAAATATTGCAAGGAAAGCTCCCATAAATGCTGTTGATGTTACCTGATTTAAAGAATTTTCTATAATATCGGTACTGTTAAAAAGTTCTGTTACTACAATATCCGCAGGAAGCTCCCGCTTCATCCTGTCTACTCTTGCACGTAATTCTTTTGCTGTCTGTACAGAATTTTTTCCGCTTTGCTTCTGCACAGAAAGCGTTACAGCCGACTGACCGTTAACAAAAACAACGCTGCTTTCATCGCGGTATCCTTCGTATACATCGGCAAGGTCTCGTAAATATATCTGGCGCGGCATTTCAACATTTCTGCCGTCGAAACCTCCGCCCCTGTAGGTGACTACAGTATTTCTGATTTCTTCCAGTGAAGTATATTCACCCATTGTTGTTAAAAGATAAGACATTCCGCCGTCTATAATTGTTCCTGCTGCTGTTTGAATATTTTGAGCGGCAATCATCTGCTGTATCTGGGTTATTGTTAAACCGTAGGCTTCAAGACGGCTTTGAGGAATTTCTACACGGATTATTTTTGTCCTTCCTCCGTTTACTGAAGCCGTAGAAATACCGGGTGTCTGTTCAATACGCGGAACAATCGTATCTTCTGCAATTTCACGTAACTCTTCCGATGTGCGCCTGTCCGATGTAATCATCAAATCCATAATCGGAATCATAGACGGGTCAGCTTTAAAAATAATCGGCGCTTGTACTCCGCTTGGAAAATAATTTCTGATTCGATCAAGATAATCACGAATGGAGTTTGACGCTTCTGATATATCAGTTCCAAAACCAAACTCCATTATCATAAGGCTTAATCCCTTACTGGATAATGACGTTATATTTTCAAGCCCGGATACACTGGAAAGGGTTGCTTCCAGAATACGCGTAACAGACCTTTCTACTTCTTCAGGACCTGCTCCCGTATAAGAAGTGTAAACTGCCAAAATAGGCATATCAATTTCCGGGTATAAATCGATTGGCAGATTAAACATTGCAAATATACCCAATCCGATTAAAAGTAAAAATATAATAAAAATTGTTGTCGGTCTTGAAACGACTGTTTTAACCATACTCATATATTTCTCCGTTTCATTTAATTAGAGCTTAAAGGCGTTACACGCTCAATAATATTCACTCTCGAGCCGTCGTCTAGTAATGTCTGGCCTCTTACAACAATTTCTTCGTTAGGTGAAAGTCCGCTTAATATTTCTGCAACACCGTCTATTTGAATACCAGGTGTAACAATTCTTTTTTTTACGATTGTTATTTCAGGATCATCGGGGTCTTTATCAATAACATATACATACTGCTCGCCGAATCTGTTTATTACGGCAGAAGACGGAATTTTTACGATATTGTCCTTACGCTCGGTAATAACACGCACCTTTGCAAACATACCGGGTTTTAATTTTGAATCAACATCTCTTACATTAACACGCACTTCCATTGTACGTGATGCAAGCTCAACTGTCGGCGATACTTCGCTTACACTTCCGTAAAATATTTCTCCGGGCCATGCGTCTAAAGTAATTTCGCATGATTGATTCATTGCCATTCTGGAAATAAATCTTTCTGCTACATGTAATCTGATCTCGAGCCCTCCGCCGCCTGCAATTCTTGCAAGCGGAACAGCCTGTGTTACCATCATACCAACTTGAGCGGGCATCATTACAATTGTTCCGCTTATCGGCGCTGTTGCTATACTGTGCCTGAAATTCATACCGGGTCTTGAAGGATCAACTGCAGCTATGGCATCTCCCCTGTTTACTCTTCTTCCGACTGAAACATAAAGTTCCGATACTCTTCCTGCCGCATCAGAATGAACGTCTACTGTAGAACCTGCGATAATGTCGCCGGAAAAAGTTATGTAATCCTGTATTTGCCCTTCTACTGCCAATATGGTATTAACCGCAAAAACGGGAACATCAGAAACTGCTAATCCGCCTCTGTCATTACGGTTACAACTTGAAATCAAAATTAATATAAAAGTTATATAAATAAAACACTTAAAAATTCTCCGTGTCCTCTGCGCCTCTGCGCCTTTGCGAGAGGTCTTTTTTGATTCATTTTTCATTTTTTTCTCCTTATTTGCTTAGTGTCCCAAAGGGTACGCCGATTGAATATTCAAGGTCGATAAGACCGTTAAGATATGTAAACTGCTGTTCAAGTAATTGAACGCGGGCTTGTCTTAAAGATTGTTCGGCATTTTGTACCTGGAAATAATCTTGTAAACCTGCCCTGTAAGCCTGTTCTGTCAGGCGATATGCCTGTTCAGCTAACGATACTGTTTGAGCCAGCGCATTTGCATTGGTGCGCGTTCTTTCCAGCGTTAAAACAATATTGTATACTTCAATTTCTGTTCCGCGAACCAATTGAGCTAGACCAATATTAGCTGTTGTTATTTGATCTTCGATATTTCTGATTGCCTGAGAATCTGTACTGAACGGAAGGAAACTGTGTAATCGCAATCCAAGTGTAAGAGAAAAAGAACCTCTGTCTGTCCAATGCTCACTTTTAAACCATGAATCTTTCCATGGATCCCTTGTAAAAATCTGGTTCATGCTCCAGCTTAAAGTTAAACTTGGATAAAGCGAATAAACCTGTATCTGCCTTGCACTTTCCAGCATTAAAATTGTCTGGCGCAATTCCAGAATGTCAGGTCTTACAGAAGCGGCTCTTGATATCATGTCGGCTACATCAAGCGAAATAAAATCAATTCCCTGTGTAACAGGAACAAGCTGAAATTGCATGTCATAATTCATACCCATAAAAAAAGCAAACTGCGCCATTAAAAGTTTTAAACCGTTTTCCGCCTGTTCAATAAGAGGGCGCATATTTTCTCTTGCGACACGAGCCTGTAATAAAGTTAATTCGGGAGCAAGACCTGCATTGTAATTTGCCTGCGCCATTTGCACTTGACGTTCGACATTGGCAAAACTTCCGCGCAGCAGTTCGATGTTTTCGTTTAACATAAGCAGATTATGATACGCTTTTCTTACATCCCGTTCCAACTGCGCTTTTGCTCTTTCATAACTTAAAACACCGCTTTGATAATCAAGGCGCAGGCGTTTCATGTTTTCGAACATAGCCATACTGATTGTAACAGATGCTTGAAGGTTTCCGATAATGCGCCATTGGGATATATCAATAGGATCACTTATAAAAAAACCCAATTGACCTGGAGTATAAAATGTTCCTGGAATACCATATAAATCAAATGGCGTTCCAGCTCCAGTTGGGAAAGGCATCGTAACACGAGTTGGGTCACTTGCCTGATTATCTCTATTTAAAACCCCTGCAACAGTAACATTGGGAATAAATTGATTCCACGACAAATCGGCAGCTCTTCTTCTTGTAGCCAGATTTATACGAGCAGATTCAAGACTAAGATTGTTTTGAATTGCCAAATTTACAGCTTCATCGGCAGTCAATGTTATAGAAGCTGATGTCTGCTGCGCCGATAAATTCAGACACATAAATACAATCATTAAAGTACTAAAACACAATTTTAAAAAATTATTCATCTTACAAATCCTCCAAGCCCCTGTGTTAAAAATATATATAAAAACCGTATATTGTTATTTTGCATAACGGATTTTTCATCTGTTTTTTCTTCCGGATTGGTTTCAATCTGACGTATTAAAATGTTTATCAATAAAAATAAAATCCAGTGGGACATTTGCTGCTTTTCATCTTCTGTCGCTTTTTTTAACGGTTCAATATTTACATCTTCAAAAAGCCTGTAGATTTCAAGGTTTTTATCTGGTTTGCCAAAATCAAGTTTTCTTGTGCGTATCCAGTCCATGGCTACAAGAATTTCAGGGCGCGACCTTAAATAAACCGAAATCGAAAAAATCCCGAGGTATAGCTGCTCGGCGGTGTTAGCTGAAAGATTAATTCCCTGTCTTGCAAACTCGATAATCTTTTTAAACTCGGTTACAAAAAGACGGCGAAGCATGTCCTTCCTGTTTTTAAAATGCCCGTACAAACTGCTTTTGGAAAGCCCGAGCCTTTTTGCAACCATGTCCATGGAAACATCCCATGGACCTGCCTCTGCGACAGCCTGCGCAACCGCTTTAAAAAACGGATCAAGTTCTGTATCCAGAGGTTTTGCGTAAATTTTATTTTCCAGTTCATCAAAATCAATCGATGATTTTTCAGGTGAATAACCAAGTCCATGTTTGGAAATATTGCATATTTTTGATGTAATACTTTTTACATCTTCATCTGAAAGTGAAAGCGGATCTTCCATTGAATTGCACATTTTATGGAAAGAAGACATGAAAAATGTAAGGGTGGCAAAAATCAGCCGCACAAGTGAAGGATCGCTTTCATATTTTTTGTCTATTACTAGATTAAAACCCGCCAAATCCGCGCCTCTTGTTTTTAACCTCTCTGAAATATCTTTGCCGCTTAATTTTCGCTCGTATATATTTATTAAAGAGAAAATAAGAGCGTAAACATTCTTTGCAAAAAAGCCTGTTAAACTCCTCAATATGGTAGAAATACCTTCATCGGCGTCTTTATTTTTTAGGGCGTTTTCAAAATCCGGCTTAATAGAACAGGCAAAATCGTCTAAAAACCGCTCTGTCATGGCTTCCAAAAGCGCTTGTTTATTCTCAAAATGGCGGTATAAAGCCGGTTTACTTACCCCCAATTCGAGCGCAAGCTGAGAAAGACTGGTTTTTCTGTAAAAATTACGCCCCCAAACCTTGAAAGCAGTATCAATTACCTCTATTTTTGTCAATTTTTTACGCCTTATTCTAAAAATTCCCTTAAACTTATCATAAACCCTTTGGGTTAACGACCGTTCGGTAACTTTACTATAACAATATCAAAAAAAAATGTCAACATATTTTTAAAATATTTAACAAAATTTAATAACCTGTTTACTTTATCACAAATATTAAAAATACAAATTTTTAGTTAATATTATACTAATAAAAATTAAAATATTATCCTGTTATGTGTTATATATTGCAAATAAAAACTTGTCAATTGCAGCGTAACTTTTTATATTATTATCAAGAGGACAAATATATGAAAATCAGTTTTAAATTAACATTGTTTATGGTTATATTAAGCTTAATAAGCACGGGTACGGTTGGTGTAGCGCTTCTTTTACAGGCAAGAGGCGACATCATTTCTTTAGCACACGACAAGGCAATTACAACCGCACAGGATTACGGCGGAGAAGTAAGAAGTTTTCTTTCTTCATACTGGTTTACCGCAGAAACTCTTGCAAGTTTTATGGAAGCATACGAAAATATTGCAGTCCTTAACAGGCGGCCTTTAATTAATTCCATTATAAAATCCGAAATTGAAAAGTATGCCGACATTACAGGAATTTGGGTTATATGGGAGCCTGATGTTTTAGAAGGTGATGACAGTCAGTTTATCGGCGTTCCGGGATCGACTGAGTTTGGACGTTTTACTCCATACTGGCATCGTGAAGACGGCGATATAATGATGTATTCATTACCGGAAAAAGAATTTTTAGATCCTGTAGAAGGAAGTTATTATAGAATTCCAAAAGAAAAAAAGCGTACAACGTTATTGGATCCTTATTTTGATGATGTTAACGGAACATTAATGCTAAATACTTCAATAGCAACTCCGATACTTTCAACAAAAGACAGGAATAAAGTTCTTGGTGTTGTAGGTATTGATATTAATGTAGATTCAATTCAAACATTGTCAGACGGTCACATTCCTTTCGGCAGCGGTTTTACCGCAATATTCAGCAAAGAAGGCACTGTAGTTGCTCATTTTGATCATGAAAGAGTCGGCAAAAGCATGAAAGAAACTGAAAGAGATATGGCAGGAAATTATTTTAACGAATTTATAAATGCTGTTTCAAACGGTAATCTTTTTTACTTTACAAATTATATCTCGGATGTAGGAGCGGATTACAGTATTTATGTATCTCCGATTAATATAGGACAATATGATGATACATGGAGTTATGCGATAGCGGTTCCTTTAAAAACCATTATGGAAGGCGTTAATCAAATGCTTTGGATGATAATTATTATAACATTTACAGCATTGATATTTATTTTCTTTGCCGCGATATTCCTTTCCCGCTCTCTTAGCAGACCGATTTTAAAAGTAACAGAAACTTTAAAAGATATATCCGAAGGCGAAGGAGATTTAACACGGAATATTAACATAAACTCAAAAGATGAAATAGGTGATCTTTCACATTATTTTAATATGACTATCGAAAAAATCAAAAACCTGGTAATTAAAATAAAAAGTGAAACTATTGAGTTATCTGATATTGGAAATACATTATCGAGCAATATGACGGAAACAGCATCAGCCATGAATGAAATTACTGCGAATATTCAAAGCATTAAAGGGCGTGTTATAAACCAGAGTGCAAGTGTAAGTGAAACTCATGCCACAATGGAACAGGTAACGGGAAATATACACACTCTAAATGAACATGTAGAAGATCAAAGTTCACATATATCCCAGGCTTCTGCATCAATCGAAGAAATGGTAGCAAATATTAATTCTGTAACCGAAACATTAATTAAAAACTCATCCAATGTAAAAAGTTTAAAGGATGCGTCAAAAAACGGCAGAAACGGTTTACAGGAAGTAGCAACTGACATTCAGGAAATTGAACGAGAATCAGAAGGGCTTTTGGAAATTAACTCTGTAATGGAAAATATTTCCAGCCAGACAAATCTTCTTTCCATGAATGCGGCAATTGAAGCGGCTCACGCGGGAGAGGCGGGAAAAGGTTTTGCCGTAGTCGCAGAAGAAATCAGAAAACTTGCCGAAAGTTCCAGCGAACAGTCAAAGACAATCGGCGTTGTACTAAAAAAGATCAAAGAATCAATCGACAAGATTACAAACTCTACAAAAAATGTTTTAAACAAGTTTGAAGCAATCGATTCAAATGTAAACATAGTCACAGAACAAATTGATTCGATAAGAATTGCAATGGAAGAACAGGGAGAAGGATCTAAACATCTTTTGGAAGGCATGAATAATGTCAACGGAATTTCTCTTCAGGTTAAAAACGGCTCTGCGGAAATGCTGGAAGGCTCTATCGAAATTATCAAGGAAAGCAATAACCTTGAAAAAGTAACCCAGGAGATTACATCGGGTATGAACGAAATGGCAATAGGCGCAGATCAGGTTAATTCGGCAGTATCAAATGTTAATGAAATAAGCATTAAAAACCGTGAGGGTATTAATGTTTTAATTAAAGAGGTATCTCGGTTTAAAGTTGATTAATGTCCGCGGATTAATATGGATATTTGTATCAAGAATAACTTGTTTATATAACTTTAAAACTGTATATTATACAAATGAAGAAGTTATTCTTGATTATTTCCGTAATTCTTTTACTGTCCGGCTGCGATGGAAAAGAAGAAATAATTCAAAAACATTATCAATATGATAAAGTATTCACCGATAATCATCGCGTTGAATTTGACATTTATCTTGAAAATATCGGAAATTCAAGGAAAATTTCGAATATAATAAAAAAACTAATTTACGATAATAAAAATTTCGACAATTATATCCTGGAAATTGAAAGAAGGTTTTTACAGCATTATGATGATTATTCTCTTGTGCAAATGACAAACCCTGACGGAACTGAATATTTTTACAGTTCATATTTAAATGAAAATTATAATATAATATACCATGACAATTCATTCGTAATAATCGAATACAGTGATTATTACTATTATACGGGCGCTGCGCACGGTTATTTTGAAACATTTTTCCATATAATTGACATAAAAAATAAAAAAATACTTGAACTTAACGAGATAATAAATCCAATTCCGGATGCTGTTTTAAAAGAACTAATTAATTATTATTACGGTATTGATGATTTTTTACGTGATAATATATGGCCGCCTGATTCAATTAACATCGATCAGACGGGCATTGAACTTCTCTGGAATATCTATTCGATAACCCCGTATGTTTTCGGCTCTGTTCACATTGAACTTACCCATGAAGATGCTGCATCTTTTTTAACAGACAAAGGCAAAGAAATAGCCAAAGCCGTTACTCAACAATAAAACGTGAAACTTCTTCAACAAGGATTTCGATATTCTCCTTATTTTTTTCTGTTATCTGATTTACGCTTGTTACGGCTTCATTAATCTGCTGTGCCCCTGCCGCCATTTCATTCATTCCGCCTGTAATCTCCTGAGTAACGTCTTCGAGGTGTTTACTTTCATGAATAACTTCTTTGCTGCCTACCATCATTTCTGTTGTTTCGCTTTTAACATTCTGCGTAATATTGTTAAGCTGGCTTACTGCATCAAGAATCTGCCTGGAACCTTCGCTTTGCTCTTCCATCGCGTTACGAATAGTTGTTTCCTGATCCGATACAACTTTTACACCGGAATCAATCGCTTCAAATTTGTTTATTACATTACTTGTAGAAACAGTAATTTTATCGATTGAATCTTTTATCTTTTTTAAAACATTACCGATTGTCTTTGATTGATCGCCTGAACTTTCCGCAAGTTTGCGTATTTCATCGGCAACAACTGCAAAACCTTTTCCCGCATCGCCTGCATGTGCCGCTTCTATCGCAGCATTCATCGACAATAAATTTGTCTGGCTTGCAATATTATTCATTACAGAATTTATTTCCATTAAACCCTCGGATTCGCGCGAAATTTCCTGTATATCGTGCGCAACTGTCTGTAAACCTGTACGCCCAATTTCTGAAGCAGACAACAGCTCGCTTACACTTTCTGAATTCCTTACAAGTGTCTGTGTAACAGAATTAATATTCGCAAGCATCTGTTCAATCGCCGAAGATGATTTTGTAACGCTGGAACTTTGCTTGTCAACATGTTCGTTTAATGTATTAATATTGGATGTAATCTGCTCCATTGTTGAGTTTGTCTGCGAAACACTTGCACTCTGGTTTAAAACACGCTCTTTTATACTTTGAATATTCGCGGTTATCTGATTAATAGCGGCGGCAGTTTCTGTCATATTGCTTGCCAAATCACTTCCAATATCAGATAACGCAGTAGCTTTTTGTTTTATGGTAATAATTAAAATTTTTATTTTTTCCAGCGTACGGTTAAAATATCTTGAAAGGTCTGCAACTTCGTCATTTCCTTTTATTTTAATTGTACGGGTCAAATCACCTTCGCCTTCGGAAATATCTTTAAGGGTTTCTGTAACTTTTACAATCGGTTGTGTAATAATACCTAAAACAATAAATACTATGATAGCCGAAATCAATATTGCGATTATTGCAAGTATAATTGTAAACTGTGTTATCTGATGCACCTCTTTTAAAACATAATCTTCTTCCGTTGCAATCATTATAGACCAGGTAGTACCGGAATTTCCTATTTCAAACGAAGTCATTAAAACTATAACATCAGTATCCAATACAGGAGAAAACGATCTGCATTCAAAATTTTCCCCGTTAAGTACAGCCTGATGCGCCTCTTGTGAATAATCGCCGTAAATCGATGCAACTTCGTTCATCATTTGTCCTACCTGAAGCGGCTGATAACTTGCAATAACCCTTCCGTCTCCTGAATAAATTGCCATCGCAGAAATCTCATCATGATCCATCATATTTTCTTCCAGTGTTATCTGCATAGCTTCGATGGTTACCATACATCCAATGCCTCCGACAACTTCATTTGTGCGCGGATTAATAATCGGAACCATCATTCTAAATACATAAGTTTCTACGCCTTCTATTACATATAAAACAGGATTATCAATCCTGTCTTTTCTTGAATTTGTACCTGTAATATATCTCATTGTATTTTCAACATCAGATGTAATACGTTGCGTTATTTCTCCTGTTTCCCGCGTAAAAGCGGAAATATACTGCCCCGTTACGGGACATGAACCCGGGCGGTTTAAAAAATTCCTATCCATTCCGTCTACAGCATCCGGTTTCCATACCGTATACATAACAATCATCGCAGGTTCTGAAGTCATTGTACTGAAAAGCAAATCATCAAATTGATCCCTTCGCCGATCTGCGGGAAAATTTTCATAATCTTCCATTACATAAGATAATGTACGCAATACACGCAAAAATCCGTCTTCTCTGCCTTTCCAGTACTGCGATTGTTCATCAAGCAGGTATTGTATGGCTTTTGTGCTCAACCCAATACTTGTATCGGATGCTTGTTTCAGCATTATTGTGCAAAGTCCCGCTATTACAACCGCCATGATCCCGATCATTAATAAACTTAATTTAAATTTTATTTTCATTAAAAGCCTCCTTTTTAACGTCAAAAAAAATTATAATTAATAAATATATAATCGATAAAATGAATTAGTTATGGTATAATAATAAGGAAAATGGTATGATAATAAAGAAATAAAGAGGTGAATTATGCGTAAAATTATTTTAATATTATTATGTACAACACTGCTTTCAGCTTCATTAATTGATAATAATGATGATTCTATTAATCATGGAACTTTTCAAGGAACAGCGATTGAATTTGTTTCTTCAATAAAAATCGGATGGAATCTTGGAAATTCTTTGGATTCTCACAATAATTTTAATCCAAACGAAACAGCCTGGGGAAATCCTCGTATCACTCAGGAATTGATGAACGGAGTTGCAGCGCAGGGTTTTGGCGCTGTGCGAATTCCTGTTACCTGGGGAAATATGATAGGAGCCGCTCCGAATTATACAATAAACGCTGCATATCTTAACAGAGTTGCACAGGTTGTAGAGTTTGTCCGTGTTGCCGGAATGAAAGCGATAATCAACGTACATCATGACGGCGCAGACAGCCACTACTGGCTTTCTGTAAAAACGGCTCATCTTACAGGAAATTCAAAAGCAAATATCGATGCGCAATTTATTGCAGTTTGGACTCAGATTGCGCAAAGGTTTCGAGACTCAAATGAATTTTTAATATTTGAAGGATTTAACGAACTGCATGACGGTTCATGGAGTGATGGAAATAACGCTCAACGTAACCGGATAAACGAACTTAATCAAATTTTTGTTAACACTGTCAGAGCGGCTGGAGGGCAAAACAGCAATCGCTTTCTTTTAATTCACGGCTGGGTAACACGCCCGAGTGTAACAGTTTCGTCTTTAGTTATGCCGGCAGATACCGTGGCAGACAGATTAATTGTAGGTATTCATTTTTATGATCCGTATGAATTTACAGTTGCCGGTTCACAAAACAGGTGGGGAGAAAAAGCGATGCCGCGACATTGGGCTAACGAAAGATATGTACAGGGAGTTTTTACTTCGGTTAAAAACAGATTTGTAAATAACCGCATACCTGTAATAATGGGTGAATACGGCGCTGTAAATATCGGCACTGGAGCGGCACATGCTCACAGAAAGTATTACATGGAGTATGTTACAAAATGCGCTGTTGATAACGGAATAATTCCATTTTATTGGGATAACGGCGGATTTGGAACAGGAAGAGACAAGTTTGGTCTTCTTTCGCGCAGCAACGGAAATCCGCGTGATGCCGCCTCGGCAGAAATTATACAGGTGATGATGAAAGCCGCCAAAGAAGATTATTCGATATCTACGATAACAGCGCCGTAGAAAATTATTTCATTCTTTTAAATATTTCAAAGCAGGCACGCGCATTGTGATACGGGCATTTCCAAAAACCCGCTTTTGGCATTTTTGTGTCGGCTTTATTTTCGCTGTCAAGCTCGTTGTGCCATTCGCCGTTTTCATTGTCTTTAAAATAATTTTTAATATATTCCCAAATATCGCTTGCGGCATCAAAATATTTAATGTCACCGGATAATTCAAACGCATTGTAAAAACCTACAATCGCTTCCGCTTGCGGCCACCATTCTTTTTTTGTTAAAAGCTGCCCTTCTTCTGTAAGACCGCTTAATAAACCGCCGTTTTTAAGATCGCCGTTTTTTTTATCAAGCGCGGCAGAGTGAATAACATCGGCAATTACAATCGCTGCATGTTTTACTTCTTCCAAAAGTTTTATATTACCGACCGCAAGCGCAGCTTCGTACATAAGCCAGCTTCCTTCGATGTCATGCCCCCAGGACACTTCTTTGGAAAGAGAGTTCCATTCCATGTCAAAAAATAATTTAAAATGCCATTTACAGTTTACGATTTTATCCATTGTAATTCGTAAAAGTCCTTCCAGTGCTTTTCTGACACGTTCGTAATTTACATTATTTTCAGCGTGATGGCAAGCATGTGTCAATGTTGTGTACGCTTCAAGTACGTGCAAATTTGTATTCATTGATTTGGGACTGTTTAAATCCTTGCCGCTTAAACGGTAGTCGTCGATACTATTCCACTCACGCACTTTAGCTTCTATAAACCCGCCGTCTTTTGGATCAAAGCCGTGATTTTCTAGCGAATCAAAAAGAGAAAGAGCTAGTTCCAATGAAGATTTATCGTCAAAAGCCAGGTAATGTTCGCTTAACGCGTAAACAGCGAAAGCTATGTTATAAAATTGTTTTCTTGTTTGTAAAGGTTTTCCTGCGTTGTCTACAAGCCAGTATACTCCGCCGTGTTCTTTGTCAAAAAAAGCTGATTCCAAAAAATCTCTGGCTTGTTTTGCGCAGGTTTTATAAGATTCATCATTAAATAAACGATAAGCTGCGGAAAATGTCCATAAAATTCTAGAGTTTAAAATGCCGCCTTTGTCCGCGGTTTTATTAATTTTACCGTAAAAGTCAGCTTCGCCGAAAAAGCCGCCGTGTTGCGTGTCTGTCATATTTTGCCAAAATGGTAAAATGTTTTCTCTTGCCATTTTTTCTACTTCTTGTTTAGTTAACATATTATCTCCCTAACTTTATATAAATTGTCCGCAGATTTAATATTATATCATAAATAATTTAATGAATACCCATATATCTTTGCATCGCGGGTAGCTTGCCGATGCGCTGATCGTGAGAATCGCCGAATGAATTTACAGGTGGCCAACTGTAATTTTCAAAAAACGCAGGCGGATTTGACAAATACAAAGAATCAGGTAAAGAAATTTTACTTGTTGTATCTTTTGATTCTATTTTTTCGGTAGCATAATTGTAATCGTACTGCCAAAAAAACTTTTCCAATGCCCAGCCATCATCCCAATTATTAAAATCGCCGCCTCTAATATCAAGGCTTTTGCCTTTTATAGACCATGTCATATTACCAATACTGTAAACCGCTATTTTTTCGGTATTTTTGTTTTGCGGTACGCTCCATAAAGCCGTGCCAAATGGCTGGTTTGCTGTTTCGGGGTTCAGCCAAACATTTCCTATCGAGGAATGTTCATTGTTCCACCCCGCGATATTACAAACTGCAAGATTATCGTTTGCAGGAATCTGCGGTATTGATTGATCAAGATTTTGCCCCCATGCGTGATTGCGAAAAAATACAATCAAGCCGTTGTTCCCGGATGTTACATCGGTACTCATGTTAGCTGCATAGTTTCCTTCGTAAAGGTCAGAATGTGAATAACTTGAATGGCTTGCGTCAATTGCGGTTTCCATCCAGGAAATAAGTTTTACAGGATACGGTCCTTCAAAACTGCCTGTTTCCGTGTTTGGCACATAATTGTAAGCGATAACATTTCCGCCGTTAGACGCATATCCT
>WQYB01000002.1 GCA_009781475.1 Treponema sp. | reverse complement strand
ATATGGGTGCTTTTGCAGCAATTGGAACCAAAAGTCCAAAAAATTATCTGCATATTGTTTTGAATAATGGCGCACATGATTCAGTTGGAGGACAACCTACTATTGCCCCATTTATTGATTTAAAAACTATTGCTCAATCTTGCGGATATATAAATGTTTTTCAGATAAAAACAATAGAAGAACTAAGTAATGTTCTTTCGAAAAGTTTTAACGAACTTACATTTATTGAGGTGTTAGTAAAAAAAGGTTCTAGAAATGATCTTGGCAGACCCAAAACTAGTCCAATAGAAAATAAAACTTCTTTTATGAAATATATAAAAGAGCAGGAAAATATATGATAAAACAAGCAGTTATTCTTGCGGCAGGTCTTGGTTCACGCTTAAAAGATAAAATAGAATCCAAACCTAAGGGTTTTTTAGAATTAAACGGAATGGCGATTGTAGAATGGTCTATTCAAAAATTATTATCTGCTGGAGTAGAAAAAATAATAATTGGCACTGGGTATCATGCAGAGTTTTATGATAATCTTGCAAAAAAATATCCGGTAATTCAAACAGTTTTAAATAAAGATTTCGCTACGACGGGAAGCATGGCAACATTAGCTGTATGCGCACCTTTTATAACTGAAGACTTTTTTTTACTGGAATCTGATTTAATTTATGACTGTATTGGTCTTAAAGTACTAAGTAATGATTTTAATGAAAATATTATTTTAGCTTCCGGAAAAACAGATTCCGGTGATGAAGTTTACATCGAAGCTGTAAACTCTTATTTAAATAAATTATCTAAAAATAAAAATGAATTGGATTCGATTTACGGAGAACTTACAGGTATCAATAAACTTTCTGTTCCCTTTTTAAAATTGATGTGTGATTTATATAACAGTAATAATTCGTTACGTGATTATGAACATACAATAGCCGCATTAGCTTCAAAACAAAAAGTTTTTGTAAAAAAAATTGAATATTATACCTGGTGTGAAATTGATGATGAAAAACATCTAAAAAGAGCACAGGAAATTATTCTTCCCAGAATTTTGGAAAATGAAAATCTTTTATCTATACGGCGAGAAGTACTTTTAAATCCCGGTCCAGCTACAACAAGCGATAGCGTAAAATACGCTCAAGTTTGCGCTGACATTTGTCCAAGAGAAAGTGAATTCGGACATTTAATGAAATGGATATGCAAGGAACTTACTTCTTTTGTAGCTGATCCTAATGAATACGAAACAGTAATTTTCGGCGGTTCCGGTACTGCAGCAGATGAAGTTATGATTTCATCTTGTGTTCCTGAAGATGGTCATATTCTTATCGTTGATAATGGCTCTTACGGAGAACGTCTTGTGAAGATTGCTTCTGTTTACAAATTGAATCATACTGTATATAAAAGTTCAACGTATGAGCGTCTTGATATTAATGCTTTGGAAAATGAATTTAAATCCTGTAAATATACCCATCTTGGCATTGTATATCATGAAACTACAACAGGTCTTTTAAACCCGCTTGAAATAATCTGTCCTCTTGCGAAAAAATACAATATTGTTACGATAGTTGATGCTGTCAGCGCTTATGCAGGTATGCCTATGAATCTTTCGAAACTTGGTATCGATTTTATGGCGTCAACTTCAAATAAAAATATTCAAGGCATGGCTGGTATTGGATTTGTTATCTGCAATAAAAAAGAACTTGAAAAAACAAAAAATATTCCCATGCGTAATTATTACTTAAACTTATATGATCAATATTCTTATTTTACAAAAACAGGTCAGACTCGCTTTACTCCCCCTGTACAGACTATTTATGCACTGCGTCAGGCAATTTTAGAAACAAAACAGGAAACTGTAGAAAAACGTTATCAGCGTTACACTGAATGCTGGAAAATACTTATAACTGTGGTAAAAGAATTAAATTTAAAATTACTTGTAAAAGAAGAAGAGCAATCTCATTTAATTACTGCTATTTTTGAACCGGAAACTAATAAATACAGTTTTAACGAACTTCATGATCTTGCAAGAAAAAATGGATTTACAATCTATCCCGGTAAACTTGGCAATATTAATACATTCAGAATTGCAAATATTGGTGATATTCAGCCGCAAGAAATGTTAAGATTTACTGAAGTACTTAAAAGTTACATAAAAACATTATAATTATTTTGAATAATTTTTATTTATTATATATTGATCCCGGAACAGGCAGTGCGCTCTTTTCTATATTAATTGGAATTGCAGCTACCTTATTTTTTTTATCACGTGCTTTAATAATTAAGTTCAAATATATTTTTGCAGGTAAAAAAAATAAAATTAATCATATTTCACCCTTCAAATATGTTATTTACAACGAAGGTAAACAGTATTGGAATGTTTTTAAAACTACAATAGAAGAGTTTGAAAATAATAAAACTGAACTAAGATATTTAACATCATCATCAGATGATCCTGTATTTAAAACCTCATGGAACTATATCAAACCGGAGTTTATTGGAGAAGGAAATAAAGCGTTTGTTTATCTGAATTTTCTTAACGCAGAGTTTGTTTTAATGACAACACCCGGTTTGAATGTTTACCAATTAAAAAGATCTAAAACAGTTAAACATTATTCTCATGTTCTTCATTCTCCTGCTGATACTACAACATATCGATTATTTGGATTAGACTATTTTAATTCTGTTCTTTTAACAGGTGATTATCAAATTGATGATATTAGATTCCTGGAAAATAAAAGACAGCAAAAAGAAAAACAACTTGTCACTGTAGGCTGTTCCTATCTTGATGTTTATCTGGAAAAGATAAATCAAATCCCATTAGAAGAAAATTCTCCGTTTACTGTTTTAGTCTCTCCGTCATGGGGAGCTTCAGCTCTTTTATCAAAATATGGTATAAAACTTCTTGATCCTTTAGTAGATTGCGGTTGGCGTATTATTATCCGCCCGCACCCGCAGTCCTGTAAAACAGAAAGAAAAATATTGGATAACCTTGAATTTCATTATAAAAATAATAAAAATATTATTTGGGATTATGAAAGAGAAAATATTTATTCACTTAAAAAATCCAATATTATGATTTCAGATTTTTCAGGAATTATTTTTGATTTTATGTTTTTATGCGACAAACCGGTTTTATATGTTAATCATGATTTTGATCCTTCTCCTTATGATTCTGATGATATCGAACATGAATTATGGCAGTTTAAAGTTTTAAAAAATGCCGGCATAGAATTAAAAGAAGAAGATTTTTGTAATATTAAAAGTATAATTGAAAAAACAAATGACAGCGAAATATTAAAAATAGAACGGAAAAAAGCGCTTGAAGCTGCATGGCAATATCAAGGTGAATCAGGAAAAAATATATATAACTTTATGGTAAAAACTGAAAACAATGATTGATTTTTTATATTTATTATTAATCTATCCTATTATTATGATTCTCGAATTCTCTTTTAATTTTGCACAATTATTATTCCGGGAAGCAGGTTTATCTATAATTTCTATAAGTATAATTATCAGCTTATTATGCCTGCCATTATATGCAGTAGCCGAAAAATGGCAGCAGCATGAAAGAGATACAGTAAATAAATTACGTCAAAAAATTGATAAAATAAAAAAAGCATTTAAGGGCGATGAACAATATATGATTTTGTCAACTTTTTACCGTCAGAATCATTATCATCCTTTGTATGCTCTTCGCGGAAGTTTTGGCTTACTTATTCAAGTTCCTTTCTTTATTGCAGCTTATTCATTTATATCAAATCTTAAATTATTAAACGGAGTATCATTTTTATTTATAAACGATCTTGGTTCTCCTGATGCTCTTTTCTCCATTGGCGGAATTTCTTTTAACATTCTTCCTTTAATTATGACTTTGGTAAACATTATTTCATCTTTAATTTATACTAAAGGTTTACCGTTAAAAGATAAACTTCAATTATACGGCATGGCTTCTTTTTTCTTAATTCTTCTTTACAATTCACCTTCTGCTCTTATCATATACTGGACAATGAATAATTTATTTTCTTTATTTAAAAATATTTATTATAAAATACATATAAATAATAAACATATTTTTCTTGTATTTCTTTTTTCTTTTTTTTGTATATTAATTTCTTTTTTCTGTTATTTATATTACTTTCACGTATCTATGGTACGAGAAATTATTATTATACTGATGGTAATGTCAGTTTTACCCTGGTTATTTCATTTATTTAAAAAACAGATTTTTAATTATATAAATATTATTTATGAAAAACGATTATCATTTATTATTTTTATTACTTCAATATTTTTAATATGGTCAATATTCGGATTATTTCTCCCGACTCAATTATTGGCTTCTTCTCCGCAGGAATTCTCTTTTATAGGCAATTATACTAATCCGCTTTATTTTATTTTTATTTCTTCCATTCAGGCACTTGGACTTTTTTTTATTTGGCCGTTATGTATTTATTTATTTTTCTCTGATAATGTAAAAAAATATCTTTCTTTTTTATTTTTTACTATCAGTATATGTTTTATAATAAATGTTTTTGTCTTTTCCGGAAATTACAGTGTTATTTCAATAAGCTTTATATATGATAACTATCCGGTTTACACTTATCCGAATAAAATATTTAATATTTCTATAATGTTTCTTTTATTTTTTATAACTTTTGTGTTATACAAAACAAAAATGAAAAAATATATATCAATTATATTGTCATTATTTATTGTTTCAATATTAAGTATTTCATTTTTTAATATATTTAATATAAATAAAGAGTTTAATCATCTTAAATCATATTATATAAAAGAAGAGCACATAATAGAAGATATTCTTCCTATTTTTTCTCTTTCACAAAACGGTAAAAATGTCGTAATTATAATGCTGGATCGTGCATTCAGCGGTTTTTTACCATATATATTTAATGAATCACCTGAATTATATGATCATTATTCGGGTTTTACTTATTATCCAAATACTGTTTCATTTAATGGTTATACAGGTATGGGAGTCCCGCCTGTTTTCGGTGGATATGATTATATACCGCAAGAAATAAACAAAAGAGATAATATATCGTTAATAGAAAAACATAATGAATCATTATTAATGCTTCCAAAAATATTTTTGAATAACGATTTTATATTAACTGTTACAGATCCTCCCTATGCAAATTATAACTGGATTCCTGATTTAAGTATTTTTAATATAATACCGGAAGCCAGAGTATATAATACAGATTCTAAATATACTGATATTTGGTTAAGTGAAAATAATTTAGATCTTCCATTATCAAGTGAAATAATTAAAAGAAATTTACTTTGGTATAGTTTGCATAAAGGTCTTCCTTTATTTTTCAGGTCACCTTTATATATGAATGGAACCTGGTGTTCTCCTACATCTGATGTAAGATTAAGACTTACATTAAATGGTTATTCTGTACTTTATTACCTTCCAGCCTTAACTGAAATAAAAACAGATAATAATAATTATGCATTAATTATGACAAACAATACTACTCACGAAGCATCATTTTTACAAGCACCGGATTATATTCCTTATGTCAATGTAACAAATTATGGTACATCTCCTTTTTCCAAACAATACCATTATCATGTTAATGCAGGCGCTTTAAAAAGACTTGCAGATTGGTTTGTCTTTCTAAAAGATAATAATCTATATGATAATACAAGAATAATAATTGTTTCAGATCATGGTCCGGAACAAAACTTTATTACTGATATAAACCTGCCTTTTAATGTAGATCAATTTAATCCTTTATTATTATATAAAGATTTTAATGCATCCGGTGAATTAAAAACAGATATGTCATTTATGACAAATGCCGATGTACCATATCTTGCTCTTTTTGATTTAACTGATAATCCTGTTAATCCATTTACAGGTAATTTAATAACAAATTACAGAAAAAATGAACCATTATATATAGCGATATCCGGTTCATTTTACTTAACAAAAAACAGTAACCAGTTTGACTTAAATCCCGAAATAGATTATTATGTAAAAGATAATATTTTTATTAGAGAAAACTGGAAAAGGGTAAGTGAATGAATAATTTAACTCTATTTTACCTTATCTTTAAATTAATATAAAAGGACTTTTATATGCGTGTATTAATAATAATTATAACTTACAATGAAATTGAAAACATCGGAAAATTAATACCTGAAGTTTTTAATATTATTTCTCATAATGTTGATATTTTAGTAGTTGATGACAGTTCACCGGATGGCACTGGAAAGGTGGTTGAAAATCTTTCTTCTGAATATCCTAATCGGTTATTTCTTTATACAAGACCTGTAAAAGAAGGTACAGCAGCTGCATATACCGCTGGTTTTAAATGGGGTCTTTCTCGTGATTATGATGCTTTTTTACAATTTGATGGAGACTTTTCACATAACCCTATTTATATTCCTAAGATGCTTGAAGAAATAAAAACACATGATGTTGTAATAGGTTCCAGGTATATCAAAGGCGGAGGTATTGAAGACTGGACATTATCAAGAAAGATAATTTCGCGCTGGGGTTCTGTTTATTCACAGATTGTTCTTTCCTGTCCAATAAAGGATTTTACCGGTGGTTTTAATATTTTTAATAGATCTGCACTAGAAAAAATAGGACTTGATGGAATTATTTCAAAAAGCTACTCTCTTCAGGTTGAATTAAAATATAAAGCATTTTGTTCAGGATGTTCTATAAAAGAAGTTCCTATTATTTTTACCGACAGAAAGCATGGTACTTCAAAAATTTCAAATAATACTTTAATAGAAGCGCTGTTTATTATGTGGAAAATTAAAAAAAATGTCGGTATTGACAGCGGTTTTGATCAATTTCTAAAATTCGCACTAACCGGCGGTTTAGGTACAATTACTAACCTTTTAATTTTCTTTTTATGCGTTGATATTTTTAATTTTAAACCAATTCCTATAAGCATATTATGTTTTTTTATAGCCGGAACTCAAAATTATATTATTAATCATAAATGGTCATTTAAACAAAATATTTTATCCGAGTCATTATCGTTTAAAAAATGGGGGTTATTTTTATGCGGTTCATTACTTGGATATATAATAAACATTTCCATAATGCAACTTATGATTTTACATTTAGAACTTCCTATAAAAACAATAGCACAAGCCTGCGGTATACTTGGAGGTTTAATAATTAATTTTATTATTTCTAAACTAATTGTCTTTAGAAAAAAGAAAAAATAATCGAGGTAATATTAATGATTTCTTTAATTACAGGTATCGGCGGAATGATTGGTTCTCATCTTGCAGAATATTTATTAAAAAAAGAAAATAAAATTATTGGAACTTACTATAATTCAACAATTAATATTGAAGAACTTCCAAACAATGTTAATTTGATTGAATGTGATGTCAGATACCTTAAATCTGTTTATGATATAATATCAAAATATTTTCCTGATAAAATATATCACCTGGCAGCGCAAAGTTTACCTACTGTTTCTATTACAAAGCCTGAGGAAACTTTTGATATTAATTGCATTGGAACAATTAATATTTTTGAATCAATTAAAATGATAAGAACTCAAAAGCCTGAATATAATCCAAAAGTTATTGTAGCGTGTTCGAGTGCTGAATATGGTGCATCATTAACTATAGAAAATACTCCCATCAAAGAAGATATGCAGCTGCTTCCTTTACACCCTTATGGAGTAAGTAAAGTTGCTCAAGATTTAATTTCTTATCAATATTTTAAATCTGATAAACTTAACAGTATCCGTGTTCGTATTTTCAATACTACAGGTCCAAGAAAAATAAATGATGTTTGTTCAGATTTTACTAAAAGAGTGGTGGAAATTGAAAATGGCATTAGTAATACTTTATTGGTTGGTAATATTTCTACTAAACGTGCAATTACTGATGTAAGAGATCTTGTCATCGCTCTTGAATTATTATCTGAAAAAGGCGAAATCGGAGAAGTTTATAATGTATCAGGAGAAAAAGCATATCTTATTTCTGATATTATAGAAATTATAAAAAACAATTCAAATGCAAAATTTGAAATAAAAGTAGACGAACAGCTTTTAAGACCTACAGATGAACCAGTTATTTTTGGTGATTCAACCAAATTAAAAAATTGCACAGGATGGAAACAACAATATCAAATTGAAAAAACAATTGCTGATATGTTAGATTATTGGAGAAAAAATATTTAACTTTATAGGAACATTTTTCTTGAAACTTTTAAATAATATTTATAAATCCGAAAAAAATATCTATATTATTCTTTTTCTTATTGCATTAGTAGTTGCATTTTCTTCAAGTTATAATCCGTTTAATTTTAGAATTATGTATGTAGATTCTTCTGTCTATATCACTTTTGCGCAGGGAATTATCCGCGGACAGCTGCCTTATTTGGATCTTGTTGATAATAAAGGTCCTCTTTTATACCTTTTAAGTGTCCCGGGATTATTTTTGGCAGGATTTACAGGAATTTGGATTACAGAAATATTATTACTTTTTGTTTCCGTTTTTTTCGCATATAAAACTGCACTTTTATTTGGAAATCGTTTCCATGCTCTAATGGGAACGATATTCAGTTTTACAGCTCTTCTTGCTTTCTTTCTTGTTAATGCAGGAACAGAAGAATATTCATTACCTTTTTTAATTATTTCACTTTATATATTTTCAAAATACTATTTTTCAGATAATAAAAATATAAAGTTTATCGAATTAATTATTCTTGGAGCTTGTTTTTCATGCGCTATTATGATCAGATTAAATATGTTTCCGCTTTGGGTTGGCTTTTGTATTGTCATATTTATAGAATCAATCTTTAAAAAACAGTTTTTTATTCTTTTAAAATATATATCCGGATTTTTAATTGGCATACTTTTAATATTAATTCCATTATTCCTTTATTTAAAATTAAATGGAATATTTGAAGCATTTACTGAACAAGTAATATTTGCAGGCGCAAACAGAGGATTTGGCGGTTCAAGTTTAAAGTTATTAGAAAAAAACTTTTGGCTTGTTCTTAACAGAAATCACTGTTACATTCCTTTATTATTTGGTATATTTTCCCTCATTTTAAAATATAAAAAAAATGAGTTTTTCTTTTATTTAGGTTATACAATATCATATTTTTTAATGGTACTTTTTCTTGCTTTTTCAAGCGGAGGAGTCCATTATAATTTAGTTTTAATTCCTTTTTTTATACCTGTATTAACTTATCTTATTAGAATAATACATAATATTTTTATAAAAGAAAATATTAAATATCCTGTTTTTTTAATTATATTTTTCTTTTGCTGTATGTTTGCAGAAGGAATTGTAAGATATACTTATTATATAACAAATAAAATTTATGATAATTCCAAATATAATCTTTTTAATGCCGGAAAATTAATTGATAACAATACAAAACCCGGCGATAAAATAATATCGTTGGGAATAAATGGTTATATATATCCGTTTACTCAAAGAGAAATTGCTTCAAAATATTTTTATCAAGGTTCGGGAATTAATCATATACAAGGTTCAAAAGAAGAATTTATATCCGATATATTGACTACTAAACCTTCTATAATAGTAACTGTAACCATGGATAATCGTAATGAAATTCTTTATGATTGGCATAGTCCAATAATGGAATTAATTTATAATGAATATCAGCTTTTATCGGCTCAATACGGTTTCTTAATTTATATAAGGGAGAGTTTGAATTAAATGAATATTATGTTAAATTATCTAAGAAATAACAGAACAAATATAATAATATTCTTTATTATATTTTTAATTTCGTTTTCACTCGTATATACATCTACATTAAATCCATTTACAAATAGAATAATGAATGTAGATTCTTCAATTTATATTTCTATTACACAAGGAATAACCCGCGGACAGATTTTATACAAAGACCTTGCAGATAACAAAGGACCTCTTTTATATTTTATCAGTGTACCTGGCTTTTATTTGTTTGGTATTACCGGAATCTGGATTACTGAATTAATTTTAATGTTTATTACATTATATTTTATGTATAAAATTGCTTTATTTTTTACTGTTAAGAAAAGTGCTCTTTTTTCATTATTAATAACTTCTCTTGCTATGCACCCATTATTTTATGTGAATGCAGGTGCTGAACAATATTCACTTCCATTTATAGCAATTTCACTTTTTATTTTTACAAAATATTTTATTTCTAATAATAAAATCAATTCTTTAGAAATAATTATTTTTGGAATTTGTTTCGCTTGTTCTATCATGATTAGGTTTAATATGTTCACTATTTGGGCAGGTTTTTGTTTTGCAATATTTTTAAAATCTATAATTGAAAAAAAATATATTGAATTATTAAAATATATATTTTTCTTTTCTGTTGGAATATTTATTGTATTCATACCGATACTTCTTTATTTTTATGTTTTTAATATATTTGATGATTTTTATTACAATGTAATTTTAGGCGGTATTACAAGAGGTTTTAGATTATCAGCTTTAAAAGATTTAACTCATAATTTTTATTTGATTATGAACAGAGGTTTATCATACCTTCCTTTATGCATTGGAATTATCTGGATATTCTTAAAATATAAAAATATTAATATTTTTTATTACTTAGGTTTTATATTTTCTTACCTTTTAAGTATTTTATTTTTGTCATTTGCAATTGGTAATAGTCATTATAATTTAATATTATTACCTTATTTTATTTTGGTTATTGTATTTTTATTTGATATTTTAATAAATCAATTTTCTAAATTGAAATACAGGTATTTAGCTGTTTTATTTATATTCTGTGTTTTATTTTCCGAAGGTATTGTCAGATTGACATATTATTTATTTATTAATGTTAATACAGGACCTCAATTAAAAATCGCAGGTAAAATTATAGACGATAATACCAATCCGGATGATAAAATAATTAACCTTGGATGGAATGGATATATTTATCCTTACACAAAAAGAAGTTACGCTTCAAAATATATATTTCAAAGCGAGGCTTTTGATCATATACCCGGCGCTAGAGAAGAATTTATATCTGATATAAAAAATAATAAACCAAGAATAATTACAATTGTTACTTTTTATGATGATGGAATTAATGAATTTAATTATAGATGGCATGAAGAAATATATGATATAATTAGAAATGATTATACACTTATTTCTGATGAATATAGCGTTAAAATATATTTATTAAATTAAAGGAGATTTTATGTTAATTCGTTCTAAAGCGCCTCTTCGTCTTGGTCTTGCAGGAGGCGGCACTGATATCTCCACATATTATAACAAATACGGCGGGTTTGTTTTAAATGTAACAATAGATATGTATGCTTATTGTACTATAGAACCTACTGAAACCGGAACTGTTGAATTTATATCTGCTGATATGAATAAAAAAGAAAGTTTTCCATCAGCAGAAAAATTACCGCCTACCGGTACTCTTGCCCTTCATACAGGTATTTACAATAGAATTATATCTGATTATGTAAAAAAACCTCTTTCATTTAAAATGACAACTTATTCCGACGCTCCTGCCGGTTCAGGTCTTGGTTCATCATCAACAATGGTTGTAGCAATCATAAAAGCATTTGAAGAATGGTTAAATCTTCCTTTTGGAGAATATGATATTGCATCTTTGGCATATAAAATCGAAAGAGAAGATATCGGTCTTGCAGGAGGAAAACAGGATCAATACGCTGCCACCTTCGGCGGTTTTAATTTTATGGAATTTTATGAAAATGAAAGAGTTATCGTTAATCCGCTCAGGTTAAAACGCTGGATAAGAAATGAACTTGAATCATCTTTGGTTTTATTTTACACAGGTGTTTCAAGAGAAAGCGCAAATATTATTAAAGAGCAGATACAGCATACGGAAAAAGGCGATACAAAAAATATGCAAAGTATGCATGAATTAAAAAACCAGGCAGTTATTATGAAAGAAGCATTATTAAAAGGTGATTTTAAAGGGTTTTCTGATTGTCTTTTACAAGGCTGGATTGCAAAAAAAAATGCGGCAGCATCAATTTCAAATTCATTTCTTGATGAGTTATACCAATACGCGCTTGACAACGGAGCTGAATCTGCTAAGATATCAGGAGCAGGCGGCGGCGGTTTTATGATGATATACTGTAATCCTTGCAATAAAATCCCGCTTATTAATGCTTTAAAAGAAAAACAAGGTATGGTATTAACACCGACCTTTACAGAAACAGGAACACAGGCATGGACTATTTACAACAATTAATTGACCGTTATCCTTCACTTTCTCCGATTATAATGGATATAAACTCTGCATTTGAGATTATTAAAGATTCATATAAAAATAACGGGAAACTTTTAATTGCAGGTAACGGCGGAAGCGCATCAGATGCCGAACATATAACCGGCGAATTAATGAAATCTTTTATTAAAAAAAGAAATCTGCCCGATTCATTTATAACAAATATTAAAAATGTGGATTCTGAGATTTCTGATTATCTTCTTTCGCGTTTACAGCCCGGTTTACCTGCAATTGCTCTTTGCGGTCATTCTTCATTAAATACAGCCTGTATAAATGATATAGACGGAAACATTACATTTGCACAGCAAGTTTACGGTTACGGAAAAGAAGGTGATGTTTTTTTTGGTATTTCTACATCAGGAAACTCAAAAAATATACTTTATGCGGCAGCAGTTGCGAAAGCAAAAAAATTAAAAGTAATAGGACTTACAGGAGAAAACGGCGGAAAACTAAAACAGTTTTCTGATGTCTGTATTTGTGTTCCCGAAACAGAAACTTATAAAATTCAGGAACTTCATTTACCTGTTTATCATACTCTTTGTATGATGATAGAAAATTATTTTTTTAATGGTGATTTCTTTTGATTAAAACTGTAATTATGGCAGGCGGAAAAGGAACTCGTGTCTCATCAATAGCCAGCGATATTCCAAAACCAATGATTCCAATCTGCGAAAAACCCATTTTAGAACATCAAATTGAATGTTTAAAAAGAAATTCTCTTACAGACATTGTCCTTGTAATCGGTCATTTAGGTCAGCACATTATTGATTACTTTGGAGACGGAAGCAGTTTTGGCTGTAATATAACATACTTTACAGAAACTGAACCTTTAGGCACTGCTGGAGCTTTATATAAACTTGATAACTTAACAAAAGATTTTCTTTTATTAAATGGTGATGTTATTTTTGACATGGATTTTTCACGTATGATTAATTTTCATAAAGAAAAAAACGCATTAGTAACTCTTGCTGTTCATCCCAATAATCATCCTTTTGACAGCGCTTTAATAATCAGCAACAGCGAAAATCAGGTAACAGGCTGGATTAATAAAGAAGATGAACGAACCTGGTATAAAAATATGGTTAATGCAGGTGTTCATTTAATATCAACTGATTTTCTTGACAATTTTCCACAAGCAAAAGAAAAAGTTGATCTTGATCGAGATATGCTAAAAGCTAATATTAAATGCGGTAAAATTTTTGCCTACTCTACCCCTGAATATATTAAAGATATGGGGACTCCTGAACGTTTTAATCAAGTAACTTCTGACATAAAAAACGGCATTGTTCACGGAAAAAATCTTTCTGTAAAACAAAAAGCTGTATTTCTTGACAGAGACGGCACTATTAATACTTTAAGCAGCTTTTTAACTAAACCTGAAGAATTCGAATTAATCGATGGTACTGCTGAAGCGATTAAAATTATTAACAGATTAGGTTACCTTGCTATTGTTATTACAAATCAGCCTGTTATTGCAAGAGGCGACGTTGATTTTGAAACACTGGATTTAATTCATATGAAAATGGAAACAGAATTAGGAAAACAAGGAGCATATTTAGATGACATTTTTTATTGTCCTCATCATCCTGACAAGGGTTTTGAAGGTGAAAGGAAAGAATACAAGATTGACTGCGACTGCAGAAAACCAAAACCCGGAATGATTTTAAAAGCAGCAGAAAAATATAATATCGATTTATCTCAATCGTATATGGTAGGCGATCATAAACGCGATATAGAGTGCGGGATAAATGCAGGATGTTTTCCTGTTTTTTTAACATGCGGTGAAGGTAAAAAAGAAGATTTTAATATTAATAATTTAAAAATATTTAATTCACTTAAAGAATTCAGCGATTCTTTGGCAGAGCAATGACAATAGTTATAGATTGCAGAATGATTAATGCAAGCGGCATTGGGGTCTATCTGCGAGGCTGTCTTCCTTTTTTCTTTAATACCGGTAATTTTTTTTTTCTTCTTGGGAAAAAAAAAGAACTTGTTATTTATAAAAAATACTCAAATGTAAAAATAATCGATTGTAATGTAAAACCTTTTTCTTTAAATGAACTTTTCTTTTTTCTAATATCTTTAATTAAACAAATAAACAAAACCGATCTCTTCTATTCACCTTACTTCAATATCCCCTGCGGCATAAAAACTCCTATTTACACGACAATCCACGATATTATTTTCCCTGATATTCCTGAAATTACATCAAAAATCGGTCTTTTTATCCGAATGCAGTTTTTCCGCAGAGCGTACAAAAAATCAAATAAAATATTTACTGTATCAAAATTTTCTAAATCACGTATTGAACATCATTTAGGTTATACAAAACCTGTTATTGTTACTTATTCTGCTATTCAGCATGATTTTACAGAAAAACGCGAACAACTAAAATACATTAATAAAAATAATACAATTATTTTTATTGGAAATATTAAAAAACATAAAGGACTTAATTGTCTTCTTGATGCATTTATACCGGCAAAAAAAGAAGGGCTTTCACACAAACTTGTTATAATCGGAAGCAAAGATAATTTCCGTACCAAAGATAATTCAATTTTAAATAAAATAAATGAAATAACAGACGACTCTATTCAATTTACCGGTTTTGTTTCTGATAATGAGTTAATGGAGTATATTGCAAAAGCAGCTCTTCTTGTACAGCCGTCTTTATACGAAGGTTTCGGGCTTCCCCCTTTGGAAGCAATGTTTCTTGGAACTCCTGTTTTAATTTCTGATATTCCTGTTTTTAAAGAAATATATGATGATTTCCCTGTTACATATTTTAAGTCAGATAATCCATTAGAATTAAAAGATAAATTACTTTCACTATTAAAGAATAATAAAGTTATAACTCCTGTATTGTCAAAAGAACAGTTATCAAAGTATACTTTTAAAAAGACTGCAGAAAAAATACTAAAGGAATTAAATTGAAAGTAGCAATTATTCACTATTGGCTTATTAATATGCGCGGCGGCGAGAAAGTAATTGAAGCTCTTTTGGAAATGTTTCCGCAAGCAGATATTTTTACCCATGTATACGATCCAAACGCTGTAAGTCATTTAATAAAAAGTAAACGTATTATTACCTCATATATTAATAAACTGCCTAAAGCAAAAAAACTTTATCAGCTTTATATGCCGCTAATGCCGAAGGCATTAAATAGTTTTAATCTTCAGGATTATGATTTAATAATATCAAGTGAATCAGGACCGGCGAAGGGAGTAATTCCAAATCCAAACGCATATCATATTTGTTATTGTCACAGTCCAATGCGTTATCTTTGGGATATGTATCATGATTATTATAACAATAGCGGAACTTTTGTAAGATTTTTCATGAAACATATGATTCCTACATTGCGTTTATGGGATATTACTTCAGCTAATCTTGTTGACCGTTTTGTTACAAATTCAAATTATGTGGCTAAAAGAATCAGGCGTTATTATAATAGGGAAGCAAAAGTTATTTACGGTCCTGCTCCTATCGAACAATATTTAAACATTATCCGAAAACCGCAGGATTATTATTTATTTTTTGGTCAGGTAACAGGATATAAAAGAGCAGACATTGCAATTGAAGCATGTTTAAAAACAGGAAGAAAACTTGTAATTGCAGGAGACGGTGTCAGTAAAAAAGAAATTAAAAAATATAAAAATAACAGTCTTATTTCATTTAAAGGAAGAGTTTCAAAAGAAGAAGTCTGTGAGTTATTTGCAAGCGCAAAAGCTCTGCTATACCCCGGCATTGAAGATTTAGGTCTTGTTCCTATAGAAGCAAATGCGGCAGGCTGTCCTGTAATTGCTTACCGTGACGGCGGAGCGCTTGAAACAATTAAAGAAAATGTTACAGGATTATTTTTTGACAAACAAACTCCCGAATCACTTATTACAGTATTGGATTATTTTGAAAAACAAGGAAAGTTCCATAATCATGATGTTTTTAAAGAACATGTGCAGCAATTTTCAAAAGCTGCATTTCTGGAACGTATAAAAATTATTCTTGAAGAAAAAAAGAGGGTTTAATGAAATTTCGAATTTTTATTATTATATTATTTTTATCTATATTATTTTTTTCATGTTCATCAACTCCAATGCCTCGTTTGGGTTCTGTAACTGTTCCAAATGACTTTTTAGGATTTGTTCATGCAGGTCATTCCGGAACAACTGAAGAATTCCAATTACTTGATGAAATGGGAGCAGTTTGGTTATTACACACATTTTACTGGTGGGAAATTGAAAGAGAACAAGGTAATTTTAATTTTACATGGTACGATAATTTTGTTAATTCTGCAAAAGAAAATAATAAAAAAGTTATTGCATGTATCGCTTATGATACAGACTGGATAAGAACCGGTAAAAAAACACATTATATATCACCGGATGATATTCCTCATTTTTTAAATTTTATAGAAGTGCTTATTAACCGTTATAAAGGAAAAGTTGATGTCTGGCAAATCTGGAATGAACCTAATTGGATTTTCTGGAAAGGTTCAGACAGGGAATTTTATGAATTAACAAGACAAGCTGCGCAGAAAATAAGAGAAGTTGATCCTGATGCATATATTATAGGTGGGGGTCTATGGCGTACTCCCAAAGGTTTTATAAGAGGAATGCACAAAGCAGGAGCTTTTGAAAATGTTGATGCAATTTCATTTCATCCTTATGCAGTAAATCCCAGAGGTTCAATGAAACTCTTTGATAGTTTTATCAAAATAATGGATGAAATAAACTTTACAGGTGATATTTGGATAACCGAAGTTGGATATCCTACATCAGGGTGGTATCCGACTAAAGTTTCATTGGATAATTTATCTTCTCATGTAATAAAAACTATAGCCGGAGCTGCTGCAAGGGGAGCGCGAACATTAATATGGTATGAATTTTCTGACCCTCATAATTATGGTGAAAATCCTAATACAAGAGATTCAGAAATGTACTTTGGTCTTACATATCCAAATCGTACAAGAAAAAATGGCGGCTGGGCTTATGAATTATGCGGGCGTTTTATTCAGGGCTCTCAATATATACCGCAGCTGCCTGTAAGAAATAATATTCCTTCAAGTATAATTTCTTTTTATTTTAGAAATAACGAAACAGATATAAATACTTTAATACTTTGGAATGACAGAAACAGAACTCAAAATATTAGAGTATCATTATCTTCTTCTTTTACTTTACATAATATTACTAATGGCACTAGTGTCTTATTACCGGACAACAGTATACTTGAAATAAATAATGAACCTTCATTTATTACATGGCACGGTGATACTGTTCCGAATATTTTTTCATCTTCATCTTCTGCTTCTATTCCTGTATCCTCTAATATTGAAAATATAAATGAAATAGATTATGCAAAACATTTAGTTTTTATTGGAATGGATGGCTTTGGCGGCTATTATGTTAAAAATGCAAATATGCCTGTTTTAAAACAAATGGTTTCCGGCGGTGCTTCCAGTTTAGATGTCAAAAATCATCTTCCAAGCGACAGCATGACAAACTGGAATATTATGTTTAGAGGCACACCACCTGATAAACAAACCATTAATAATTTCCCTTCGATTTTTTCAATTATAAATAACTCTAATATAGATAATTCAACTTTTTCTATTTTTCATGAATGGAGTGAATTAAAAAATATATTTTCACATGACAATATTGAATGGTTTTATATAAGTTCAAGTTTAGAATCTACTAATATAATCGCAAACCATATAATAGAAAATACACCAGCAATTACCGTTATAGTTTATGATGAACTGGATACAATTGGGCATCAAAATCGCTGGGGGTCAAAAGCATATTATGAGATGCTGGCTTTATATGATAATTTTCTGGCAATTATAATACAAGCTGTAAAAGATGCTGGTATTTATGATGAAACTGTTTTTGTTGTATCTTCTGATCATGGAGGTTTTGGGTATGGTCATCAGCTTAATATTCGAAGAAACCGCAGAATACCGCTTGTTTTTTACGGAAAAGGCATTAAAAATAATTATAGAATTACATCTGATGTTAATATAATGGACATAGCTCCTACTATGGCTTTAAGCCTTGGATTGGAAATACCTTCAATTTGGGATGGATTGCCAATACTAGAAATATTTGAAATTAATTCCAATTTGCGTTAATATATTCAGTATATGAAAAAAAAGATAATTCTTCCTATTTTATTTATAATTATTTGTTCAGCGGTTTTTGCGCAGACTGTTCATGATCCAAACAGTGATTTATATAAAGATATCGATCGCTGGTTTGTTCAAGGTTATATTACTGAATTTCTTCCAATGGTACGCCCCTACCCTCCCAAACTTATAAATAATCTCCTTGATCAGGTAATTGCAAATGGCAATACACGGGAACGGGAACAAGCCGAAAAATACCGTGATGAACTGGCTCCCGGCTCTCGTTTTTTAAATATCGGTACACATGTTTTTATTCAAGGTAATGATGAAGATTATAATATTATTGCAGCTCCTTATGCCGAAGGTCTTTTTCATATCAGAAACCTTTTTACTGCAAGTTACAATTTAACTTTTTTTTCCTTCACTAATCCAAATGGAGAAAGTTTTAATGTACCAGGAACTTATACCCAATACCCTGATCTAGTAGATGATAATGCAGACATCGGAAGTTTTCGTATCTTGCAAAATTGGACAAGTCTTGTTGCAATTGGCAGCAGTGATATATATTTTCAGGCAGGTTTAAGCAGAAGTTCATTTGGTCCGTTTTATGACAATGGCATTGTCGTAGGACCGCAAGCTCCAAGAGCCGGGCATTTTAGTTTTATGTATTGGGACCCTTTATGGTCAATGGAAATCCTTTTTCAAACTCTTATCGCTACTGATGATTACGGCAAAGGATCATTTCCTTCCAAGTATAATATTATTCATAGTTTGAATATCCGCCCTTTAAAGAATCTTGAATTGGGAATCGTGCAGGCACTTGTATACGGAGAGCGCCTTGATATTTTATATCTGGTTCCTTTTAGTTTTCTTTTTGGATCGCAGACTATCAATGGATTTGATGATAATGCATTTATAGGTCTTAATTTCCGCTGGCGTCCGTTTACGGGATTCCTTGTAAGCGGACAGGTCTATATTGATGATTTTTCATTTAACGGTTTATTAAAAGGTGATATATATTTTAAAGCTGCCGCTGAAATTGGCATTTCCTGGGCTCCAACCAATAAAATTTTATCCAAGCTCGATTTTGATTATACAGCCGTAACCCCGTATACTTATTCGCACTGGCATGAAACCTGGGGAAATAAATATAATGGTCAAAATCCAAATCATCCAGATTATCCATTTTCACCGCCAATTGGAGATCAAGAACCTAGAATTGGAAACTTTTTAAATTACACACATATGGGTAGAAATATAGGACCGGATCTTGATCCAAATTCAGACAGGATTTCAGTTAGAAGTTACTGGAAAGTAATACCTAATTTAAACGTAAATTTATCTGCATACCTTATACGCCACGGGAATGCTTCTGCCGGAAAGGATCTTCTAGATCCTGCTTATCATGACGGCTCTATTTTTGATGCAGGCACTACAGATCCATGGATAACACTAACCCCGAATGATGAAAATTATTATCAAAGTATGTACTTTCTTAGCCAGGATGTCCTTGAAACAAGGTTAGGCGGAACAATTGGTATTATTTACACAATTCCATCTTCTTTTGGTGTATTCAAATTAGTGGGAGAATATGGAATCCAGCACACCTGGAACAGATGGAATAGAAATATTAACCCAATGGGTCCTGAAAAAGGAAATAATGGCTTTGACCATTTTTGGAGCATTGGATGCATGTGGAGCTGGTAAAAACACTTTTTTAACATATAAATATAGACATTTTATTTTTTATGTGTTATTTTATCTTCATGAAGACATCCCGGCTTTTCATTTTTGTCCTTTTTTTTCTTATCACAAATTCCATTTTTTCTTCTCCTTACGACATGATAGCCGTAGGAGATCCGGTTCTGGATGATTTAATCTATTTATCATTGGAATCCGGTAAACCTGTCCTTTCTTTTACCCCTCCCTTTACACCTCACGAAATAACAAGATTTTTAGACACAATAGACCCTTTCGAGTTATCTCCCACCGCTTTTGAAGCGTATAACAGAATTAAATCCAGGCTTAATCTACAATCTCCAATAAGCATTTCAGGCGATCATTTTCTATTCACTTTGGACATTCATTCAACAATAGAAGCAAAACTCCGTTTTAACAATAAAATCGACTGGTATCCTCAAAATTCAAGTGTCCCTCCCCTTTTGGCTCTTCCCATAAGACTATATTTTTCCGATTTTATTCAACTTTATATTGAACCGATTCTTGCAATGGATCCGGGATATTACAGAAGCAAAGATATATTTACACATAATATTACTTATGATATGTCAAATATCGAACAAACCTTGCCATTACGCGCATATATAGCTATGGGGAACTCATGGTTTAATTTCCAGCTTGGCAGAGATAAATTATCTTTCGGGACTGCGCATCTTGGTAATTTGGCTATTTCGGATATCCCTGAATATCATGAGTTTGCACGTGTTTCTTTTTTTACTGATTTTTTTAAGTATTCTTTATTAATCAGCCAAATGCCTCTGGATATAACAGGTATTTATGACAGCGGTTCTATTGCCCCCTCTTTTTATAGAACTACTCAGCGTTATTTATACTTGCACCGTATAGATTTTACGCCAATTAAATCATTAAGCATCAGTGTCTCTGAAGGAATAATGGCAGGAAATTCCGCTTTGGAAATTCGTTATTTAAACCCGATGATGATTTTTCATTCTCTTTATTCATTTTGGAATTACGATAAATGGAATGGAGGAACTAATCACCCTGAAGGAGCCGGTGATATGAACGGCTCAATTTTTTCATTGGAGATAAACTGGAACATTATTCAATCATTTTCAGTTTACGCTCAATTTATAATGAATCAGATCGCCACCGATTATAAAATAGAACAATGGGGTGTTCAAACAAGCGGTCTTGGATATCTTGCAGGAGCTCGTCATTCAAGAACCTTTGGTGACTGGGGAGCAGTTTTTCATCTTGAATTAATATACACTGATCCTTACCTTTACTTAAATCCAAGTCCCTTCGCAAGTTTAATTCATATGCGGTATTTAGGTATAAATCCCGATCGTTTTGAATATTCGTATATTGGATATAAAAGAGATTGCATTGCAACAACACTGGGAGCCTCTTTTTTTAATGAAGATAACCTCTTATTAACCGGCGAATTTACATGGCTTGTATTGGGTGAACATTATAAAATGTTTTGGGATTGGGAAAACTCAATAGAGGCATATTATAAATCAACTCCTTCTGGTATTCCGCAAAATTTATTTATTCTTGCTTTGGGTGTAAAATGGAATATAAATTCAAATTTTACGTTAAGAAGCAATATTTCTGGGATATTATCAGTAAATAATGGAAATGAACGCGGCTCAAACGAATTCGGCGGACAAGCTTCTGTTTCATTATCGTATCAATTCTAAGAAACTCTTGTAAAAACTACCTGTTTATACTATATTGAAATTAAATGAACCTTACTGACTTTGATTCATGGTATAAAACCAGGTACCGGCGTACAAGTTCTGCCTTGACTTCTTTTATATTTATATTCTCTGATCTTATTGCGATTTTACTCTCATTTGCCTGGGGTTTCTTTTGTATTAAAATTTACGGTTTTTTAATAGATGATGGCAGTATTATTAATGCAAAGTCATTTGTAACTTTTTGGCCGTATTTACCTGCTTTTATAATTATTTTTAAACTTCATAAACTGTATCCAGGTATTTCCCTTGCTCCATCCGAAGAAATGAGACGTTTTTTTGTAGGTTCATTACTGGTTTATGGCGGAATTATAATGTACCGTTTTATTCAAGAAGGTTGGGATGCCTATAGTACTGCATTTCTTATAAGCTGTATATTTTCAACAATAATTCTTTTATTAGCCAGAAGTGTAACTCACTGGTTTTTATATATAACAAAACTTGGAGGTATTCCAACAGTCATATATGGCAGCGGTAAAACAGGAAAACTTGTCATAGACTGTATTTTAGAAAATGTAAGATCAGGTTATGTCCCCATACTTATATTGGATGATAAATCGTTGGGTGACGATGAATACAAAGGTATTCCAATTATTCATGATACATCTTTAGGTCCTGAAATTGTAAAGCGTTATAAGATAAAAATGGCAATAGTTGCCATGCCCGGTTTAGAGGCTGCAAAATTAAAAAACCTTTTAAATACATCTGTTTATGCTTTTAGATACAATGTAATTATTCCAAGTTTCTTTAATATATCAAATATCTGGATGTCGGTCCGGGATTTTAATGGAGTGTTGGGAATTGATACAAGTAATAAGTTTAAATTATCATGGAATCTTGCATTAAAACGTTTTTTAGAGCTTGTTTTTATTATATTTGGCGGTTTAGCGATTCTCCCATTACTTCTTTTTATTGCTTTATTAATAAAAGTAAGCTCACCCGATCCTGTTCTTTATAAACAAAAAAGAATAGGAAAAGATGGTAAATATTTTTACGCTTATAAATTCAGATCTATGGCAGCAGATGCAGAAGAGAAATTACATAGATTACTTGAATCTGATCCAAAATTAAAGAAAGAATGGGATGAGACACATAAACTTCAAAACGATCCCAGAATAACCGCTTTCGGTAAATTCCTGCGCCAAACCAGTATTGACGAGTTTCCTCAGTTAATAAATATCTTAAAAGGTGAAATGTCACTTGTAGGACCGCGCCCTATTGTAGATGCAGAAATCGAAAAATATGGTGAAGATTTTAACAGAGTCTTTTCTGTCAGACCCGGGCTAACAGGGTTGTGGCAGGTATCGGGAAGATCAAACACACAATACCTTGACAGGGTTGCTTATGATATATATTACCTTCAAAGCTGGTCAGTTTGGCTTGATTTATGGATTGTTTTTAAAACATTTTTTACAGTACTCAGCAGAAAAGGCGCATATTGATTGACAAGTTTTTAATTATTTGATAAATTAACACAATCGGGGAGTTTCCAGAGTGGTCAAATGGGGCAGACTGTAAATCTGTTGGCTCAGCCTTCGAAGGTTCAAATCCTCCACTCCCCAGATAGACGATACAGCTAATACTGTTTCGTCTTTTTTTTTGGTTCAGAAAAAATTTGCAATTTCTATAAATGTGGGGAGTGGAGGGTTGGAAGGCAAATCCATTACTCCCCAATACTTGATAATAATTTCCTTACTTCACCTGCTCGCAAAAGCATCTGTCTAAAGTACTCCTCTACTTTCTCGCCCAAAGCAGATTCGTACAAGTCCAAGCCAAACAAAGAAGAGGAAGAAAGTATTGGTTTTAACTTACTGTGAATATCTTCTTGTCTTTGACCCAGTTTAATTCCAGCAAGAGCTATTTTAAGATTTTCGTATAAAGGGTCTGGGCTTACTTCAAAGGGGTTACCATTGTCATCAACTCCCAATAAGTAACGCAGCCAACCGGCAAATACCAATGGTATAAACTTTAATTCATTAAAGTCTTTGCCTAAAGCCTTGTATGTTTTTAAAGTGCCGCCAAAACGAACAGGAATTTTTTGAGATGAATCTGTTGCAATCCGCTGCGGTGTATCAGGTAAAAAAGGATTAGGAATACGGATATTAATAACTTCATCTATAAACTTTTTTGGATTAATAATTCCGGGATCAATTACAACTGGTAAACCTTCCGTATAACCAATACCTTCAGCTAATTTTAAAAGATCGGTATCTTTAATCGCAACGTTCATTCTCTTGTAACCGAGTAAGCAGCCGAAGATTGCAAGAGCTGTATGGATTGGATTAAGACAAGTGCCGACTTTCATTTTTTCAGTTTTTTCTACTGTTTTTCTGTCTGTAAAAAGTACACCGGTTTTTTCCAGAGGAGGTCTTCCATTGGGAAATGAATCTTCTATTACAAGGTATTGGGTTTCTTCTGCGTTTACAAAAGGTGCAATAATAGTATTTTTTCCTGCGGTTAAACTTTGCATATTTTCCAATCCTAGTTCTTCAAGTTTTTTTTGCACTTCACTATCGGGACCGGGGGTTATTTTATCGATCATGGTACTGGGAAAGGAAAGTTTTTTAGGGTTGCAAACATAATCCAAAAAACCTGAATTTACAAAACCTTTTTTTATCCAGCTTTTAGCAAATGTTTCTATTATTACAAATAATTTATCTCCGTTATTCGAACAATTATCCATACTTACAAGGGCAAGCGGGAAACAACCTTTTTCATATCGTTCATGGCATAAGGCTGCAATACGGCCTTGAAAACTTTTTGCCAAACCGGGCGCACAGTTTAAATCCTCAGCAATTTCCGGTAAATATTCCTCGTTAGTGCCTGTAAGATTATATCCCTTTTCTGTAATGGTAAAACTTGCAATTTGTAATGAAGGATTTGTAAAAATACTTTTAAGAGTATCATAATCACATTCCATCCCAAGATACGAAGCGATACTTGCAATAACTTTTTTTTCTGTACTGCCGTCAGATTTTAAAGTTACAAGCAAAGAAAGATCATCATATTGGTTAAAACATTTTTCTATTGTTTTTCTGTCATAACGGACTGCAACTATTAAACCTGCTGTTTCTAATCCCTGTTCAAGTAATTCTTGATATAAGGCAGCTGGAAAAGCACGGAAAATATTTCCTGCTCCAAAATGAAGCCACTTTGGAGTTGTCAAGGCGGCGGTTATCGATTTTTGTCGATTGAAATTCGGGAGACTAAAATTTGCTTTTTCCCAGAATTTTTTATCTTTTAAAGATTCATTTGATAATTTCATAATTTCTCTTTTGTAAATAATAATATATTTTTAATATTTTTTTTATTCAAAATATTTTTTTGCATTTCCAAAAGAAATATCCTTTATAATTTTTTCAAGTTTTTCCATGTCCCGCGGATATTCACCGTTTTCTACCCATTTGCCTATAATGTTACAAAGTATACGCCGGAAATATTCATGCCTTGGATAAGAAAGAAAACTGCGGCTGTCTGTAAGCATACCTATAAATAAAGGAAGTACGCCGTTATTTGCAAGAATACGTATCTGTTCTTCCATGCCGTCTTTATTATCACAAAACCACCAGGCTGTTCCAAGTTGCATTTTTCCTTTTGTATTATTATCCTGAAAACCTCCCATTATGGTAACAAGCGGATAATAATCTTTTGGATTTAATGTATAAAGTATTGTTTTCGGAAGTGAAGGTTTTGTTCCTGACGATTCCATTTTATTTAATAGGGAACCAAGATTTGTACTCATCAATTGATCTGATACAAAATCGTAACCTGTATCTGCTCCTATACTTTTAAACATTCTGCTGTTCACATTTCGCGAAGCGCCAAGATGAAGCTGCATCACAATGCCGCGATCAGAATATAATTTTGCAAGACCGCAAAGTATTTTTGTCTTATAAGCATCTGTTTCTTCTTTTGAGACATATTTGTCTTTCATTACATTTTTAAATATTTTATCTATCTTGCCGTTTGACATTAAATTAAATGGCACATATTCCAAAGCATGATCGGATGTACGGCATCCATTTTCTATAAAGAAATTTAGTCTTTTTTCCAAAGCTAAAAGTATATCATCTGTTGTTTTTATTTTAATTCCGCTTACTTCAGATAAAATATTTATATAATCTTTAAAACTATTATTTCCGTGTCTATGTCTTTGTACATTGATATTTATAGCTCTGTCAGGACGAAAAGACGGTAAAACATTTGTTGATATTTTGCCGATAGCTGCCTTCCCTTCTGCAATAGCTCTGTGGTGTTCTAAGGAATCTGCAGGATCATCGGTTGTTCCTACAGTATGTACATTAAACTTTTCAAAAATACCTTTTATTGATAATTCATGTGTTTTTAAAAGAGCATTTGCTTTTTCCCATATTAAAGGAGCACTTTTTTCAGTCAGAGGTTCAAAAATATCAAAATATCTTTGGAGTTCAAGATGACTCCAATGATATAAAGGATTTCCAATCAGATTTTCTACTGTTTTTGCCCAGGTTAGAAATTTTTCATAAGAGCAAGCGCTTCCGGTTATGTAATATTCATCAAAACCCATAGCTCTCATCATTCGCCATTTGTAATGATCTGTGCCAAGCCAAATTTCGCCTAGATCTTCAAATTGTTTGTTTTGAGCAATTAAAGCCGGTGATAGGTGGCAATGGTAATCATAAATAGGTTCGTTTTTTGACAAATTGAAAAGATAACGGGCTGTTTCTGTTTTTAGTAAAAAATTTTCATCCATAAAGGGTTTATTATACCATAATATTAATAAATTTTAAAAAATATTATGTACGATTTATTAAATATCTGATATAATGGAATGTTAGGGAGTTTTTAAAGTAATGAAAAAATTAGGCGGCATACTTGCTCCGCACCTTAAAAATACAGATAAATTTGTACCTGTAACATTGCCTGTCCCTGCAGAGGTTAAAATACCAATGTCTATGCATTCAGGAACACCTGCAAACCCTGTTGTGAAAACAGGCGATTATGTAAAAGTCGGACAGTTAATCGGCGAAGCAGTTGGAACAGTTTCATCTCCGGTTCATGCCAGTGTTTCCGGTACTGTAAAAAGCATTGATACCCTGGACAGCCTTACAGGAGAAAAAGCGGTTACCGTAACTATAACATCTGATGGCAGTCAAACAATGTGGGAAGGTCTTTCGCCGCCTACTGTTACCAATTTACAGGAATTTCTTGAAGCTGTGCGAAATTCAGGGGTTGTCGGGCTTGGCGGAGCGGGATACCCTACAGCACCGAAGTTTACCTTAAAAGATTACAGCAAACTTGATTACATTTTAATTAACGGCGCAGAATGTGAACCGTATATAACTTCAGATACAAGAACGATGGTAGATAATTCAGATGATGTATGGCAAGGTGTTCTTTTAATGAAGGAATATCTTAAACCAAAAAATATTATTATTTGCATCGAAAATAATAAAGGCGAACCTATTAAAAAAATGAAAGAACTTTGCGCAAATACAGAAGGTGTTTCTGTTCGTGTGCTTCCTTCTACATATCCGCAGGGAGAAAGAAAGGTTTTGGTTTACAATGTAACAGGACGTATAGTACCGGAAGGCGGACGTCTTCCCGACGTTGGCTGCATCGTAGTAAATTGTACAACTGTTGCAACCTTTGCTAAATATATTAAAACAGGTCACCCTCTTGTTTCAAAATGTATAACTGTTGACGGTACTGCAGTAAAAAAACCAAAAAATGTAATCGTGCCTCTTGGTACTTCAGTTCGTGATTTATTAAATTTTTGCGGTGATTTATTAAATGATGGAAAATTAATAAATGATGCTAAAAAAGTAATTCTTGGCGGTCCGATGATGGGAACGGCAGTTCCCAGTCTTGATGTTCCAATTGTAAAGATAAATAATGCTCTTATCGTACTTTCGGCTAAAGACGCAAAACCCCAAGAGCCTAGTGCATGTTTAAAATGCAGCCGCTGTATTACTAAATGCCCAATGAAACTTATGCCTCCGAATATTGAAAACGCCTATGAATTAAAAAGACCTGATCTGCTTCAAAAATTCAAAGTAAATATGTGCGCCGAATGCGCATGCTGCGCTTTTACATGCCCTGCAAAAAGACCTCTTGTTCAGGTTATGCTGCTTTCGAAAGATATACTTTGGAAATACGAACAAGAATTGAAAGCAAAAAAAACGGAGGCTAAATAATGAGTACCATTTCCAATATGGTAGTATCACCTGCTCCTCATATACGCGATAAATTAACAACAAACCGTATAATGCTCGATGTAATTATAGCTCTCCTTCCTTCTTTGGTTGTCGGTGTTTGGGTTTTTGGTCCACGCGCTGCTTTAATTACAGGTGTTTGTGTAGTCTCATGTATTTTTTTTGAATGGCTTTTTGAAATAATATTAAAAAGAAAAAATACAGTAAACGATCTGTCCGCCGCTTTAACCGGGATACTGCTTGCTTATAACCTGCCTGTAACAATTCCAATCTGGCAGACAGTTATCGGCTGTTTTTTTGCAATCATACTTGTCAAACAATTATTCGGCGGACTTGGAAAAAATTTCGCCAATCCTGCCATAGCTGCCCGTGTTTTCATGTTCCTCGCTTTTCCTGCTGCAATGACAACATGGGTTAGTCCATTTAAATTTAATTCAATATTAGTTCCCAAAGAAGAAATATTGGATACTATTACAGGAGCTACCCCGTTAGTAGATCTCTTGCATATGTTCAGAGGAGAGGTATATACGCTTCCAGATAAATGGAGTTTATTTTTGGGAACTCACGGAGGCTGCTTTGGAGAAACATCTGAACTTGCACTTTTAATCGGCGGTTTATACCTATTATTCCGCAAAGTTATAACATGGCATGCTCCTATTTCCTTTATAGGAACTGTTTTTATTTTAACAACATTGGCGGGTGGATTTGATTTTGGACTTTTTCATATTTTAACAGGCGGACTTTTCCTTGGCGCAATCTTTATGGCGACAGATTATGTTACAACTCCTTTTACAAATCTTGGACGAATTATTTTTGGAATAGGATGCGGACTTATCACTGTTATTATTCGTCTTTGGGGTAATTATCCCGAAGGCGTTTCTTTCGCAATTCTGTTTATGAATATGCTTGTTCCGTTTATCAATAATATTTCTTTTAAAAAAGCATTAGGAGGCATCTATAAATGAAAATTCCAATAGATGTTTTTAAATCTATTTTTATTTTATCATTCATTTGCCTTTTTATGGCAGGTGCTTTAGCTGTAGTAAATCATTTTACGTATCCAAAAATAGAAAGTGATGCTGCAGAACGCGCTTATGTTGCAAGATCAAAAATTATCCCTGAAGCAGATGGATTTGTTCTTATGGACATTGATAAAATGAGAGTAAGCGGTATGCCGGAATCAATCATTGAAGTCTATAAGACAACGAATGAAACTGGTTATATCTTCACGATTTCTGTAAATGGATTTGGCAGAGAAAACATGCGGCTGCTTTGCGGTGTTAACATGGATGGAAGAATAATAGAATCAAATAAAGATGATTTAGTCTTGTCTCATACAGAAACACCTTCGTATTTTAACAAGGTTTTTACAGTTCCTCATTTAAGCCGTTTTTGGAATAGCGATAAAACAGATATTGAAAAAATCGATGCTGTTTCCGGCGCTACAGTTTCTTCAAATGCATTACAAAGAGCTTTTGTTTATGCTCTTTCTGCTTTTGAAATAATAAGAGAAAATCAATATGAGTAAAAAAGTTTCAATTATTTATAACGGGATATTAAAAGAAAACCCTGTTTTTGTCCTTTTACTTGGTCTGTGTCCTGCACTTGCTGTATCTACTGATACATTCGATGCAATTGGAATGGGACTTGCAACTACTTTTGTTCTTGTAGGTTCGAATACCGCTATTTCGCTTATACGGCAAAGCATTCCTAACAAAGTACGAATACCATGTTTTATTGTTCTTATTGCAGGATTCACCACAGTTGTTAGATTACTGGTACAGGCTTATGTATTTGATCTTTATACTGCTCTCGGTATTTTTCTTCCTCTAATTGCAGTTAATTGCATTGTATTTGCCCGTGCGGAAATATTTGCAAGTAAAAATAATATACTTGATTCTATAATAGATGCTATCAGTGTTGGAATTGGATTTACGCTTGCCATGTTTCTTATTGCTTCGTTACGTGAAATATTCGGCAACGGAACATGGTTTAAAATGGCATTGCCATTTTTAAATGAAAATAAAATCGAAGTTTTTGTATTAGCACCCGGAGGTTTTATAGTATTTGGACTTTTAATTGCGATTATTAACAAGATTTCTAATGGAAAAGTTATTAAAAGAAGTGAATTTAATTGTGAACGCTGTCCTTCTAAAGCAGCTTGCGCAAAAATTTCTACTGCAAATACCGCAAAGGAGGAATGTAAATAATGGATTACAAACTTCTTATTACTGTTATAATCAGCACAGTTCTGGTTAATAACTATGTTCTTCAGCGGTTCCTTGGTGTTTGCCCTTTCCTGGGTGTTTCCAAAGAGCAAAAAAGCGCTATAGGTATGAGCGCTGCAGTAATATTTGTAATGATTCTTGCAACAGCTGCAACATGGCCGATAAATAAATATTTTCTAAGAGAAGATGGATTACTTGGTTTTGATCTTGGTTTTTTGCAAATAATTGTTTTTATTCTTGTAATTGCAACTCTTGTACAATTTGTTGAAATCGTATTAAAAAGGTTCATGCCGTCTTTATACAAAACGCTTGGTGTTTATTTACCGCTTATGACAACAAACTGTGCTATTTTTGCGGTTACAATGGTAAACATAGATGAAGGTTTTAGTTTTATTGTCTCTCTGGTAAATGCATTCGGTTCAGGTTTAGGATTTTTTATTGCTATGGTAATTTTTTCCAGTATCCGGTTTCATACCGAAAATTCAGATCCGCCGCAGGCTTTTAAAGGTTTGCCGCTTATACTAATATCAGCAGCTATACTTTCTTTTTCGTTTTATGGTTTTGCTGGTGTAGCAGAGAATCTGTTCCGTTAGCAGCAAAATAATAAGGAGTTTTGTTTATGAATTTAATTATAATTGCTGTAATATCTGTAACAGCTATTGGCATTATTTGCGCAATTATTCTTAATGTAGCATCACAGTTAATGTATGTAAAAGTTGATATAAAGGTAACGCAGCTTATAGACGTCATGCCCGGAGCAAATTGCGGTGCATGCGGTTATCCCGGATGCGAAGGGTTTGCTATAGCACTTGCAGCAGGAGAGGCAAAAGCAAATTTATGCACACCAGGCGGCTCTTCAGTTCTGGAAAAAATAAGCGCTATACTTGGCGTGGAAGCGGATGAAATTGAACAAAAGATTGCCTTTGTTTACTGCTGCGGCGATTGCAATTCACGGCAGAAGAAAATGGAATACCTTGGCATTCAATCTTGTGATGCAGCTAAAAGATTATACGGAGGAGAAAATTCATGCGCCTTCGGATGTCTTGGGTACGGTGATTGTAAAGTACTCTGCCCTTCCGATGCAATTTGCATGGAAAATGGTCTTGCTCATATAATAAAAGAAAACTGTACCGGTTGCGGTCTTTGTATTAAAGCGTGTCCAAATAAATTAATCTCGATAGAAAAAGCGTCTATACCTGTGATAGTCGCATGTAAAAATATTGAAAAAGGCGCTGTTGTAAGAAAAAAATGTTCAAATGGATGTATCGCTTGTACAAAATGCGTAAAAGATTGCTGCCAGGGAGCAATAATTATCGAAGATAATCTTGCAAAAATAGATTACACTAAATGTGACGGCTGCAGAAAATGCGTTGAAGTCTGCATGACTAAGTGTTTACTTTAATAATTTTTTAATTATTTACCTGCTGTTTCGTAAATGATCTGCAAAGTCCGCTCAACGCATTTTTCCCATGAAAACAATTTTACTCTTTCAAGACCCAATTGCTTGCATTCATTATAAATGTTGCGATCAGTACTGACCGTAACCATTCTGTCAGCCATATCCTCCGCGTTTAATGGGTCAAAATAAAGAGCGGCATGTTCTGCCGTTTCAGGCAGAGAAGCGGCGCGAGCACAAACTACAGGTACACCGCAAGCCATAGCTTCCAAAACACCCATACCAAACCCTTCGTACATCGAAGGAAAAACAACAAAATCAGCGCCGGCATAAAGCTCGGGAAGACTTTTCGGCGGAAAATGCCCTGTAAAGAAAATATCATTGCGCCATGCAGAAGTGTCAGCCGCTTCTTTTACCAGGTTTGCGTTATTGTGATCTCCGCCTGCCAAAACCAGTTTGTGCGGAAATTTGGTTCTTTCTTTAAAAATACCAAATGCTTCTATAAGCCTTATGTGGTTTTTAATTGGATGATCAATGCGTGATACGCAAAGCACATACGGTCTTTTGAAACTGAACGGCTGAATTAAAAGCACACTTTCTTCATTGCGCTGGCGCGGATAAAATGATGAATGATCTATACCATTTGGAATTACTACAATTCGGTTTTCTTTTACATGCGCTCTGTCAATTAATTCCTGTTTAACCCAATCGCTTACCGCTATAATAATATCCATATGACGAAGCAGATTTGGCAGCACCATTCTTAAAACAGCGCCAAGGTGTACTCTTGTTTTACGGTTTCCCCAGTATGCTGCCATATCATGAACTACGCCTATTGTAGGGCAAGGTGATTTATAAGGTAAGCATCTGTGAGCAGCAGGGAAAAAACACGCATCATATTGGCGTGTAGAAGCAAATTTCGGGTATCTGTATATATGCCATAACGAGCTTGCAGTTCTTCCCTGAATTGAACATTGCGGAATAAATTCAAAATTCGGCGCTACACTGCTGTAGGCAAATCTGTCATATTCCCATCCGTAAAGTTCAAAAAGCGCTTCTTGTGAAGGCGATATATTTCGAAGAAACTGGTTTACATACATCCCTACTCCGGTCTTACCGCCGTCGCAGGCAAACGTATCCAGCCCTATTTTCATATTTTTTCTCCAGCCTTGATTATATCATAAAAAGCAACTTAGACTCCAGCCTATCTAAAAAGCCATATAATGTTAAACAAAAAAAAGGCTGTGCAGTTTACCGCACAGCCACAGGGAAATAAAATCCCTTTAAAAAATACCGGTTTTTCTTTAAAAAAGAACCCCTACCAAACCGGTACGGCAAAAAACTTGGCTTTTAATCAAGTTTAATTAAGCCTGGTTTTTAAACCTAAAGTACCTCAAGAAACTATATATTCTCCACTCCCACTTTTTTGATTTCTTCAATAAATTCTTCTAAATTGTTAAAATGCTTATAAACAGACGCAAAACGTATATAAGCTACCTTATCCAAAGCGCCAAGTTTCTCCAATAAAAGGTCTCCGATTACCGATGTTGATATTTCACGGCTGCCTTTGCTTAAAATTGCCGTTTCATCTTCAATCTCGTTAACCAGATTTTCAATTTGCATCTGGGAAAACGGTCTTTTTTCAAGAGCCCGTACTACCCCGCGTTCGAGTTTTAGGCGATCAAACGGCTCTCGCCTTCCGTCCTTTTTAACCACCATAAACTGTCTTTCATCTATCTTTTCGTAACTGGTAAACCTGTAGCTGCAGCTTATGCACTCTCTTCTGCGTCGTACGGCATCCCCATTTGCCAATGACCTGGATTCGATGACTTTATCTTCGATTGTACCGCAATGGGGACATCTCATATAGCGTTGTCCTTTGTCATACTACTATATATAGTACACTATATATAGCGTAGTTGTCAAGTACCCCCTACCATATTTTGTGTAGTCAAAAGAGCTTTTTTTGTATATATTTAACCACGAAATACAAGAATAAATAACCACAGAGGACACGGAGAGACACGGAGTTTTTAGTGCTGGAAGCTTCGCTGCAAAGACGAAATATATTTATTCCTCCGTGAAACTCCGTGTATTCCGTGGTAAAATTAATGAATGAGTAATATTAATAAGAATCTAGTTGATTTCCTCAATTTAACAAGTGATTATATTTCTACTGGATATAAAAGCAATCAACCTGAAGATATTTCTATCCCTGTTGTTTCTGACGATACAATCGAAAAAATTGCTCAGGAAATTAAAAATTGCAAAAACTGCCCGCTTGTCAGCAAAAGAATAAATGCCGCTCCCGGCGAAGGTGTATTAAACCCTAAAGTCCTTGTAATCGGCGAAGGTCCCGGTGAAGATGAAGATAAACAGGGACGCCCTTTTGTAGGCAAAGCAGGACAGCTTTTGGACAAAATGCTCGCTTCCATCGAATTATCACGAACAACAAATTGTTTTATTGCCAATGTTATTAAATGCAGACCTCCGTTTAACCGTGACCCTAACCCTGAAGAAACGGCAGCTTGTATTCATTTTCTGGAAAGACAGATTAATATATTAAAACCAAAGTTCATTTTAATAGCCGGAAAAGTTGCGGCTCACACTTTACTGAAAAATACTGATTCAATCAGCCAGATGCGAGGAAAAATAAATAAATTAACTTTTGGTGATATAACATATCCGACTCTTGTTACTTATCATCCTGCCGCTCTTTTACGCAGCGAAGAATATAAAAGACCTGCCTGGGAAGATTTAAAACTTCTTCGTGATCAACTTGCAGAATTAAATTAATTTATTAGAGGTATTGTTTGTCTGCGTTTTATGATTTGGTTTTTGACATTCCTGTAACAAATACATCATCAGGACATTCATATACTTACCTTATTGACGATAAAAATGAAGCTGCGGTAGGAAAACGTGCGATGGTTCCTTTCGGCAGAAGAGATATTTTAGGTTATATTATTGCACAGCGTGAAAATCCACCGGAAAATGTAAAAATTGAATCCATAAAAAAAATACGCCGTGTAGTTGATAAAGAGCCGTTATTTGACATTAGAATTGTAGACATTGCCCGCTGGATGGCAGATTTTTATTTATGCGGTTTAGGCCAGGCGTTATCTGTTATGATTCCTTCAGGAAGAAGAATTATTATACCTCAAATACCCGACAGCGATGAAGAAACAGAACCGTCTCTTTCAATTTCTGATGAACAGTTTAATGCGTTACATGAAATTAAATCACCTTCTATTTTTAATATGTTTTATTTATACGGAATTACAGGCTCCGGTAAAACCGAAGTATTTCTCCGTGCAGCTCAATATATGCTTAACGAAGGAAAATCTGTTATATATCTAGTACCAGAAATTTCATTAACACACCAAACCGCGCAAATGATTGGCAGCCGTTTTGGCTCTCAGGCAGCTACTCTACATTCAGGAATGAGCCCTACTGCGCGATTGGCGCAGTGGGTAAGAATACAGCGAGGAGACGCTCCTATTGTAGTAGGACCTAGAAGCGCTGTGTTTGCTCCTGTTCCAAATCTTGGTCTTATTATAATCGATGAAGAACATGACGGCTCTTATAAATCAGGTAACACTCCGCGCTATCATGCCCGCCAGGTTGCTTTACACCGCTGTAAAACAGAAGGAGCCCGTCTTGTAATGGGAAGCGCGACTCCATCGGCTGAAGCCTGGAAATTAATGTCGGATGGCGGAATAAAAAGACTTGATCTTACTAAGAGATTATCCGGCGGAGGAATGCCGCAAATAAAACCTGTAAACCTTGCAAATACACAAGGATGTTTAACAAAAGAATTAAAAGATGAAATCAGGCTGACAGCGCAAATGGGAAAACAAACAATACTTTTTTTAAACCGCAGAGGTTTCGCTCATTTTTTTCATTGCCCGGATTGCGGCTGGGAACTTATATGTAAACGATGTTCTGTATCTCTTACATGGCATAAAAACCGCGGACGATGTATATGCCACTACTGCGGATACACAGAATCGCCGCCCATTGCCTGCCCTAAATGCGGATGTCTTGAAGCAGGTTACAGCGGATTTGGAACTGAAATGATCGAAGAAGAAGTAAGGCGTACTTTTCCTGATTTACAGATTAGAAGAATTGATGCTGATACTGCCAATAAAAAAGTAAATAACGAATTGGGTGAAATAGCTGTAAAAAGAAATTTGGAAGATACATTAACTCTTTTTAAAAACGGCGTTATTGATATTTTATTAGGAACACAAATGGTCGCAAAGGGATTAAATTTTCCCGGTGTCCGTCTTGTCGGCGTTGTTTTCGCTGATACAGGTTTACATTTACCGGACTTTCGCGCGGCAGAAAGAACTTTTTCATTAATTGTTCAGGTGGCAGGAAGAGCCGGGCGTTACTTCCCTGACAGCAAAGTAATTGTTCAAACATTGCGAATGAATGATCCTGTAATTACCCGCTCATGCGCTCTTGATGTAAGCGGATTTTACGATTGTGAATTAAAACAGCGTAAAGCTCTTAACTTTCCCCCTTATTCAAAACTTATAAGATTTACAATTCGTTCTAAAGATGTAAAACGAGCAGATACAGCTATCAAACGGCTTGCATCTCTTGCAGAACCTCTTATACCGCAAGGAGCAGATATGTTAGGTCCTTCTGAATGTCCAATCGGTATTATAAACGATAATCACAGAAGACAGATTATTTTTAGAAGTCCTTCAAGGGGTCCTATACATTCGATGGCAAAAGAACTTTTATTACGTTACGAAAAAGATAAGGATGTAAAAACATATTTGGAAGTTGATGTTGATCCTATTAGTATGTTATAAATAATTTATGAAATTACTTCTCCATTGCTGCTGCGCTCCATGCTCAATTGGCAGTATTAAAAGTTTACAGGAAATTAATAATATAAACATAGAACCGTTTCTTTTCTGGTATAATCCCAATATCCATCCCTTTAACGAATATAAATCAAGGTTTGATTGTCTTTTTGAGTATGCATCTTGCGAAAAAATAAATTTATTTTCTGAAAATGAATATGGACTTCACTCATTTTTAAATGTTGTTTACCCTGAAATTGAAAACCGATGTGAAAAGTGCTACCGTATGCGCCTTGAAAAAACAGCTTTAAAAGCGTCTCAGGAAGGATACGATTCATTCAGTACAACATTATTTATTAGCCCTTATCAGGATCATTTATTGATAAAACAAATTGGCGAAGAATTAGCACAAAAGTATAATATCGATTTTTTTTATATGGATTTTCGCCCGAACTTCCGTGAAAGCCAGGTGTTAGCCAGAGCCGGAAATTTTTACATGCAAAAATACTGCGGCTGTATATTTAGTGAAGAAAAAACTATTTCTAAAAAGAATTTAACACGGAGACACGGAGACACAGAGAACACGGAGAAGAAGAAAGGAATTAATAACCTCCGTGCCTTTGTGCCTCCGTGTGATGAATTATTTAAAATAAATCCTATTTTTGAAAGGCTAATGCTCCTTATTGGTAAAGAAGGTCTTGAAAAACTTTCTAACATACACGTTATGATCGTAGGTTTGGGTGGTGTGGGAAGCTGGGCAGCAGAAGCTCTTGTGCGCAGCGGTATCGGTAAAATTACAATTATCGATAATGATACTGCCTGCAAATCAAACATTAACAGGCAAATACAAGCGACTACACTAACAATAGATAAACCCAAATCATCAGAGTTAAAAAAAAGATTGCTTGAAATAAATCCCGAATGTGAAGTAATTGAATGGAACGAACTATTTTGTATAGAAAATGTAAAAAAATTTGAAATAGAAAAGTGCGGTTATGTCATTGATGCTATCGATACTCTAAACCACAAACTTGATTTAATTGAAAATGTCTGCAGCGCTAATGTTAAATTATTTTCTTCGATGGGTATGGCGCTTAAAATGAATCCATCGCAGATTAAAGCTGCTTCGATATGGAAAACTAAAAACTGCTCTTTGGCTCGGCTTGTACGCCAGGGACTTCGCAAGCGCAATTTTAATAGAGATTTCATTTGTGTTTACAGCGATGAAGGTATTATTAATAATAATGATTCAATAAATGAAACTAACAATTCGGGGCTAAAACGAGTAAACGGCAGCATTGTCACAGTTACAGGTAGTGCAGGATTTTTACTTGCAAGTTTGGTTTTACATGATATATTAGGTATAAATAATGGGTAGATTTTTAAAAAAAGTAAAAGCATCAGAAGTTGTCAGGAAACTCATGATTAAAACAATAATGGAGCGTTCTCTTATTACTGAAAACGATCGCATTTTAATTGCTGTATCAGGCGGGAAAGATTCCAGCGTACTTTCCTGGGCGCTTTCGGCAATCAGACCTGCTCTTAAATTTAATTACGAACTTGCGGGACTTCATATAAGTACGGACTTTTGCGCTTGCTGCAAAAAAGGCATTCTTTGTAAAAAGCTGGAAGAATGGGGAATCCCTTTTACCGATTTATTTGTTCCCGTTATCGGCAGACTCAAAGAAGGGGAAAAAATGAACTGTTACTGGTGCTCCACACAAAGACGGTCTGAACTTATAAAGTACGCTGTAGAAAATGGTTTTAATAAAATCGCTTTGGGGCATCATCTTGATGACATTATCGAAACATTTTTTATGAATCTTTGCTCAAAGGGTTCGATGCTTGCGATGCCTGTATTTATTAAGTACCGCAATTATCCTATCAGCCTTATCCGCCCTCTTGCTCTTTTAGAAGAAAGCCAAATTATCGCATGTGCTGCAGAACAAAATATCTTAAAAAATACCTGTACTTGTCCTTATGGTCAAAATTCAAACCGTCGAAATATTCGTAAAAAAATTGCCGATTTTACCGGAAATGACGGAGATATGAAACGCAGAATACTAAAAGCGCTTGGAGACGGCAAGATCGATTTGTTAACCGATACTTATTAATGGTTAACAACTTAATAATTCATCCAGTATTTCCAATCCCTGCTCGATTTCATTGTCAAGTATTGTATATGGGGGTAAAAACCTTAATGTATTGGCTCCGCCTGACAGTATTAAAAGACCGTTTTGGTTTTTTGTAAGATCTGCTCTTTTAATTCCTGCTTCAATAACCGGCCATGATTCATTTTCGATGTCAGCTCCAATCATTAAACCTTTTCCCCGTACCTCTTTTATCTTTTTATTTTTCCTTAAGGCTGACATTATTTTTTCGCCTTTCCTTACATTTTCTGCAAGAAACTCCGGTGTATTTACAGTTTTTAATACAACAAGTCCTGCAGCCGCAGCTATTGGGTTTCCGCCGAATGTACTGCCGTGATCTCCAATTTTGAAAACTTCTTTCGTTTTTTCTCCTGCTAAAACAGCTCCAGCAGGAACTCCTCCTGCAAGACCTTTTGCAAGAGTTATTATATCGGCTTTTAACGGATTGCCATTTGTGTCTTTGTATTGTTCAAAAGCTAAAAATGTTCCTGTCCTTCCAAGTCCGCATTGTATTTCATCAAACATTAAAAGAATATCTCTTTGTGCGCATAACTTTGCAGCAGCGTTAATAAACTCCTGCGACTGGAGAACAATACCGCTTTCACCCTGAATCGCTTCGATTAAAAAAGCTGCCACCTTTTTTTCATCGAGTGTCTTTTCCAGTAAATCAATGTCTCCGCCGGGAATATGAATAAACCCTTCTGTAAATGGTCCAAAGTCTTTGTGAAATTTTTCCTGACCTGTCGCTGATAAAGTTGTAATTGTTCTTCCGTGAAAACTCCCCTTTAATGTAACTATTGTATGCCTGCCCTGCCCGTATTTTAAAAGAGAATATTTTCTTGCAATTTTACATGCTCCTTCATTTGCCTCTGCTCCAGAATTTGCAAAAAAAACATTTTTCATTCCTGCGCCAGATGCTGCTTCAACAAGTTTTTCTGCAAAAGCAGAACTTACATCGCTTGTATAATAATTACAAACATGTAAGTACTTTGCTGCCTGTTCTGTGATTGCTTTAACAAGCGCCGGATGATTATGACCCAAAAGGTTTACAGCAATACCCGAACCAAAATCCAGATACTTTTTTCCGTTTATATCAAAAAGCCACGAACCTTCACCTTTTGCAAAAGTTACAGGCAGCCTGTTATAAGTGTTCATAAATACATTATTCATTTATATCTCCTTTATAAATTTCTTATTTTATTATCGATCTCTTCAACTTCTCTGTCATGTCTCATAAGAACATATATTGCCCTGGATCTTTCGTATGCGCTTCTAGCTTCGGCAGAATTTCCTGCTCTGACATAAACATCACCCATTGCACGCCAGCTTGCCGCAAGCCCCCATGAATTTTCAATTCTGCGATCAAAATCAATAGAATTATTTAATGCGATTATCGCATTTGCAAACTCTCCGCTCAATGATCTTATAGAAGCAATAACAAACCAGTCATAAGAAGCATTTTCAAAATACCTTATTTTCTGATGAATAGCCAAACTTTTTTTTATAGCATCTTCAGCTTCGTTCCATCGCCTCAATGATCGAAGTGTCATTCCTTCAACCTGCCAGGCGAATGCTTCATACAATTTATCTTTTTTAATGTTCGGCCTTAATTGTCTTACTTCGTTTAATATTGATTGAATTTCAATCGTTGTTTCTGCTGAAGCTCTTATTAATAATAGTCTTCCTCTTGCTTCATAAATCTTTGCAACAGACAATAACTCTGTATTTTTTATTCGTATTGCTTCTTTAACAGCAAAATCCCATTCTTTGTATGCATCATCATATTTTTCAAGAGAATACAGGATATTACCTTTAGATAAACAAACCCGGATTATTAATGAAGGATCATCTGTAAGTATTGCAGTATTTTTGTGCTGAGTCAATAAGGTTAAAGCATTTTCAAACCTTCCCATTGCCGCTTCTCTGTTTGCTGCAACTAACCCTGTTTCTACCTGTGTCCGCAGTATATTTATTTCTCCTCTTATGTTTTTAGGCTGAGAAGAACAAGAGAAAAAGAAAAAATTAGATAGTAAAAAAATTAATAAAAATAAAAAAAAGTTTTTTTTCATTTTATACTCCTTATTTAAAACTCGATTATGTTCCTGGGACTAGCTCCTCCGGGTGTAGTATCAGTTTGCTGCGGTATACCGCCTCTTAAAATTGGATTATATGAAGCAGATATTAATAAATCATTTAATTTGGTAATCCCTACATTTAAATCAGCGATAAAACTGCTAATCTGCGGAAGATGTTCCGGCAGAAAACCAGGCAGGTCTTTTGTTGATGCATCTAAAGTTTTGGTTAATCCTGAAAGAGATAATAAAAAAGTTTCCAGGCTGCTCATTACAGCGCCGGAAGGATCAGAAATTCTTCCGGTAATTGATTCCACATTATTAATAACAGGACTTAACTGACCGGAAAGACTTCGTGAAAGACTATTAACATTATCTGTTAATTCTTTAATATCTAATACTATTTTTCCAATCGCATAATCATCAGCACCAACATCACCTTTTAAAGATATATTTAAAACTTCTATTACATCTTTTACCTGGTCAATAATATATCCAATACTTTCAGTATCTTCGGGAGCATTTTTCCAATCTTCATCTAAAAATCCTGCCTGCCTTGATTTTGCTTCCGGAATAAATGCATTTTGCTGAATAATATTGGGTCCATTACCAAAATAAAATTGAAATGAATTGCCTAAACCCGGTATTGGACTTGTTTTTAATTCAACAAGTGAGCCATCTTTAACTTTTTCAGCATGTTCATTAAATATGGTAAAAAAAACTTTTACCTCGCCGTTTTTTAAATCATCACCTTCTGCTAGTTTAAAATCTTTAACATGTCCGATTGTAAAACCTTTATAATGTACAGGCATATTCCGGCTAAGACCGGAAGCAGAAGATAAATATGTTATAAATTGAATATCTTTTTCAAACCATCTATGATTACTGCCCATCATAAAAATGACAAAAATTAATATTATAAGCGCAAGTATAACAAGAGCGCCTACAATTTGATCCGCAAATTTAATGGAAAATTTCATAATAACCTCAGTATAGCGCAGTCGAATGACTGCGCATTAAAATCGAATATGAAACGAAGTTTCATAATAACCTCTCATGATGCAATTCCTACTTTAAAAAAATCATTAAGCAATAAATCGCTTAAGATATGATCTTTGGGTGATATAACACTCACTTTACCGTCTGTAATTACAACTACAGTATCCGCAAGTTCCATAATTAATCTTAAATCATGACTTACAAAAATGACAGAAGACCTTTCCCTTTGTTTTCGCTTGATTATATCAATTATTTTTTCTGATGCAGTTTCATCCAATGATTCTGTACATTCATCAAGAAAAAGAAGAGGGGGATCAAATAATATAGCCCTGGCAAAAGCGATAAGTTTTTGTTCTCCCATAGAAAGCCTTGCAGGTCTTATATTCAAATTCTTTTTATATCCTACCATATTTGCCGCATTTTTAACTTTTTCTGCTCTTTCATATCTGGACATTGCCGGAAAATGCAGTCTAAGCGGAAGCTCCAGTATTTGAAATAAATTCTGGTTAGCCCATAAAGCTGAATCCTGAAAGACAAATCCTCCTTCACGGCGGAAATCCAAATTTTCATTTCGATTCATCTGTGTAATATTCTTTCCATTGTAAAAAACATCACCTTGTGACGGAACCAAAAGCCCTGCTGCCAGTTTTAAAACAGTGCTTTTACCTCCTCCGGAAGGTCCGACAATGGCAGTTGTTTTTTTCGATTCAAACCCAACCGTTATATCATGCACAATGTTTCCATCCTGAGTTGCGAAACTGACATTTTTTAACTCTATTATATCTTTCATTATACCAACACAATATAAAATAATACCGATAGAAGAACATTAACAATTATACAATATGCAAATGAACTGCTTACCGCTTTTAAACCTGCAACAGGAATTTCTGTACTTGCCCGTTCAACCGAAAACCCCTGAATTACAGCGCCAATAGATATAATTGCTCCAAATGATACACTTTTAGTTATCGACAGTATTATATCCTTTATATGCAGATGATGAATTAAACTTTCAAAATATAAATCTATCGGGATTGAATTAAAAAATTGAGAGATAATATAAGAGCCCGCAAGCCCGAATACAGAAAAATATATGTTAAGCAAAACAAGCGATATAGTTACTCCCAAAAACCTCGGAACTGCCAGGTGTTCAATTGGATCTACTCCAATCGATATATAAGCCTCAACTTCATGAGAAATTACCATTCCGGCAATTTCCGTGGCAATGGCAGTAGCCGAACGGGCAATAACAATAAAAGCTGTCAAAAGCGGTCCCAATTCTCTTGTAATAATTATAATTAATAATGTATACATTAGCTGCTGCTGGTTTAACCTTGCAAGAAACGGACCTCCTATAATATTAACTGCCGCTCCTATTGCCAGAGCCAAAAGGGTTGTGATCCCCAGAGCATATACAAATGTAAAAAGAATCTGCATGACAAGAACTTTATACGAAGCCTTATAATTGCGTATAAAAGATATAACTCCTTTCAATGTTTTCGCAAAAAATCCCAGGTTATAGAATATTCTTTTTACAGGCTCCGCAAAATTAAGCATAATGGCATTATATAGCGGCATATTATTTGTGACTAGTGATTATTCGATTTTTGAAATTAGCTACTTGACATTACTAAAATATTTATATAAAAAGTTACAAAAGGGGCCCTTAGCTCAGTTGGTTAGAGCAGGAGACTCATAATCTCTTGGTCCGGGGTTCAAGTCCCTGAAGGCCCAATGAAAGAAAAACTTTCTTTTAGCAATTTCTACGAAGAAGAACTGCCTGAAAGCTCAATCCTTGATATTTCACATGGCGGTAAAGTCATTATTATGAGCGATCTCCATATGGGTACGGGCTCCAGAGATGACCTTTACCATAATGGTGAAATGTTAATGTGTATTCTGGAAGAATATTACTATAAAAACGGCTGGACTTTGGTTTTAAACGGCGATGTAGAAGAACTTCATCGCTTTCCTTTGGATTATATTCGGGAAAAATGGGCAAATCTATACAGAATTTTTAATTTATTCGCCAGAGAAAATCGGTTATATAAAATAGTTGGTAATCATGACGAACAGCTTATTTATTTAAAAAACACATCATATCCATTTGAGATTCATAATGTAATTAAAATTGAAACAGGGATCATTCCTGCTTATGTTTTTCACGGGCATCAGCTTTCTAAAATCTATACAAAATTTAACAGATTGATGGCTTTCGCGATCCGTCATATCTTAACGCCTTTGGGCATTAAAAATATATCTGATTCCAGAAGCCCTAATAAGCGTTTTCATATAGAAAAAATGGCTTACGGTTTTTCATTGATGAATAACTGTTTGTCAATTATCGGTCATACTCACAGACCTTTATTTGAATCGTTAGGACGTTTTGAATACATTAAATTTGAGATTGAAAGGCTTTGCCGGGACTATCCTACTTCTTCGGGTGAAAACCGCAGCCGTATAGAAAACGAAGTCAGCGCGCTGCGCAGGGAAATGGGTAAACTTCAGCGAAAAGAACGCCGTGATGTTTACCGCCATAGCCTTTACGGAGATGAACTGCCTGTCCCCTGTCTTTTTAATTCAGGCTGTACACTTGGCAAAAAAGGCTTAAACGCCATTGAAATGACAAACGAAGATATTTCCCTTATTTACTGGTTTACCGAGGGAAAAAGTAAAAAATTCGTCACAAGAGGCGGGTACATAATTGATGGAGTCAGTGATAAACCATACCGCCGCGCTGTTTTAAACCATAACAGGCTCGATTATATATTCGCTCGTATTAAACTGCTGGGTAATAGCTTACCGTCATTCACTTGACATTTAAAAACCGCCGATATATAGAAAAGTATGAACGCTTTATTAGTATTATATGCAGGTAACCTGTCCAGCCAGGCATTTGAGCCGGTCTTTAATGGAAAAAATGCCATTGAATTATGCATTGAACAAGCCGCGAAGTTTCCCAAAGTAAGTAAAACCATATTAGCTGTTTCTGACAATACAGATTTATCATTTATAAATAAATTTGAAGGAATTGAAATCGTACAATGCGAAACCTGGACAAAACGATCTTTACTTGAAAAAATCGCTGAACATCAGGCGGGTTTGGATCTTGCTTATTTTACATTTGCCGATTGCCCTTTTTTAGATCCCTGTCTTACAGACGCTCTTGAACAAAGACATACAAAATACGCCGCCGAGTATACTTACGCAGACGGCTGGCCTTATGGACTTACCCCGGAACTTCTTTCACCCGGTACTTCTGCAATATTATCCAAAATTTTAGGTGAAGATGACGGCGCTGTAGAAAGAGACTTATTGTTTTCTGTCATTCAAAAAGATATAAATGCATTTGATATCGAAGCAGAAATTTCCGCTGCAGACCTTCGCTGTCATAGAATTAATCTTTGCGCAGATACCAAACGCAATCTTTTACTTTTAAATAATTTTATAAATGCTGCAGGTTCAAAAATACCGTGTGCATCTGATATAGAAAGAATCGTCACTGATCAACCTGAAATATTAAGAACTCTTCCTATTTTTTATCCTATACAGGTTTACGGCGGATGTCCTCAAAAATGCGGTATTTGCCCTTATCCTTTAAATACCGATGTACTAACACGAAAAGATTTTTTAGAAATAGATAAGTTTAAATCGCTTCTTGAAAAAATAATAGCTTTTAGCGGTGATGCAGTTATCGACCTTTCCCTGTGGGGTGAACTAAGTTTGCATCCGCAAAAGGATCAGTTAATCCAAGAGGTTCTTTCACATCCACAACTTGCGTTGGTTATAGAAACTTCCGGTCTTGGCTGGAAAAATGAAGAACTTGACAGATATTTACAATTATCCATAAATGCAAAAAAAGAAAAAAGAATAAATTACCTGCCTCCTTTAAGCTGGATTGTATCTTTAGATACTGTAAACCCCCAGCGATATACTCAAATGCGCGGAACAGGTTTCGCCGAAGCAAATGATACATGCAAAAAATTATTGTCATTATTTCCAAATGATTGTTATGCACAAGCAGTGCGTGTAAAAGGCGAAGAAGATGATACTGAAAAGTTTTATCGCCACTGGAAAGATTTATCACCAAACGGCGAAAAAAATGTAATAATTCAAAAGTATAATGACTTTTGCAAAACTCTTGAAAAAAAACAGGCTTCTGATATTTCTCCTGTTATTCGTCAATGCTGCTGGCACATAATGAGGGATTTCCCCATATTAATAGACGGCACTGTTCCGTTATGCCGTGAAGATATTTCAGTTTTAAAAGGTCAAAACGAAAATAACCGCATTTTAGGAAATGTATTTACAGATTCTTTGGAAAAGATTTGGCAAAATGGAAATTCTTTTTATATTGAACAGTGTAAGAAAAATTATTCAGGAATATGTTCGGACTGCGATGAATACTATACCTACAATTTTTAATGAAAAAATAAGCCCTTATACAGCTGTAGGAAGCAAAGAAAGAAACGCTTCTTCAGGTATTTCCGCTATTATTCTTAATAGACCGGGACACTCACAAAGATCACTTTTTCAGGAACTTGAAAAAACAGGTTTTGACAATATAATTTCGATAGAATCCTGCGCTCCTCATTATGATATTGAAGAACTTTCAGGCAGGTTTCCTTTCATTCGTTTTATACTCCCAGAAAAAGAAATTAATCTTGGGCAGCAGATAAACCTTGCTGCATCAGAAATTGAAAGTCCGCTGTTTTTTGTTCTTCGAAGCGACATGAAAATAATCGCAGGCGGAACAGCAAAAAGAATGATAGAAAGATTAAGTATTGATAATGATGAAATTGATGATATTTCACTTCAAAAAAACGAAAAAAAAACAGGATTAAAAAGACTTTGTACTGTTCCTGTTATTATGAATTCAAACTATGAAATACTTCCTACATTAATAGCTCCCATGACATACCGGAAAAAAATAAAAACCGCTTTTTGTGAACCAAATAATGAAGACGATTTAAGCCTTTATCCTTTTGACGGAATAGGCATCTATGACAGACAAAGATTTATCAACACCGGCGGATTTGATATAACAATCAAAAATACGCATTGGCAGCTTATGGATTTTGGCTTTCGCTCTCATTTATGGGGAGAAGAAATAGCGTTAAATCTTCATTTTAAACTTTCCTGCGACGGAGAAACAAACTCTGAAAGTTATACCATAGAAAATTGTTACAGACGTTTTTATTTAAAAAACCTCGCTCCGGTATTCAGAAATGATTATGCTCATTTACCGCTTTACCGTTTTCCGGCTTTTTTTAATAAATCAGGTGAAAGTTTTTTTTCCGCCTGGAAAGAATTTAAAGAAAGCAGAAATTGGGTAACAAAAAATAAATATAGATGGAGAGGCGGCGCTCATGATGTGATAAGCCGCTGGAATACAGAGTCTTGAAATGACAGCAATTATTTTACAGGCAAGAATCGATTCAACAAGACTGCCGGGAAAAGCTCTTTTGCTTTTGGACGGTAAACCTCTTATATTTCATGTTATGCAGGCTTTAAACAATGTACCTTCTGATTTTAAAATACTAGCTTGCCCTGAAGATTCCTTAACAGCTTTTGAACCAATAACCAAAGATTGCGGTTTTGAAATTCACGGCGGTCCTAAAGAAGATGTGCTTGAGCGTTTTTGTCAGGTAATAAAAAAATATAATTTAAAACGCATTATAAGAGCCACAGGAGACAATCCATTTGTTTTTGCTGATGCCGCTATTCAGTTGAATAACGAAGCTATTTCGATTAATGCAGATTATGCCGGTTACACTGAATTACCTTACGGAGCAGGAATAGAATCTGTAAACGCTGCTTCACTTATTCTGGCTAATGAAAAATCCCTTGATTTATTTGATCATGAGCATGTTTGTCCATTTTTATACAATAATCCTCAAATTTTTAATATTTACCGCTCTCCTTCACCGTTATTGTGGAGATATCCTGATATTCGTATTACAATCGATACACAAGAAGATTTTGATAGAGCGGTTTTATTATACAATGCATTAAAAAATAATCCGCTGCGTCACAATGGAAGTACAATCATTGATATGTACTTAAACTTATTTAAGTAGGAGTTTTTTTGAAGGGCAATTTAATACTTGTTCCATCCGCAGAAAAAGGAAAAGGCGGCGGACATTTAAGTCGATGTATTAAATTAACAAACGATCTAAGAAAAATGGGCTGGAATGCCTTTCTTTATCTGCCTTACGGAACAGATACGGGGAAATTTGTAAAACTTTTTAAATCACTGAATTTCGATCAATCCTGTCTTGTATTTAACGAAGAAATAACAATTAAAACAGAAAAACTGTCAGAATCCTATAAATTTATCATACTTGACAGATTTAAAACTCCAATTGATGAACTAACACGCTGGAAAAAAATCTCTCCTGTTATTGGTATTGATGATGGCGGAAAACACAGAGATAAGTTTGATTTTCTTATAGATATTTTAATTCCGCAAGGTTTTATTAAACCTGAAGCAAATATTACGTCACCTGCATTAATTTTAAATAAAAATTTTACCACGGAGGACACGGAGGAGCACGGAGGAAGAAAGGATTTAAAGATTTTAGTAACATTCGGTCAGGAAGATGCTGCCAATCTTGGTTTAAAGACATTAAAAAAAATATTATCACTAAAAATTAAAAACCCTATAGAAATTACTTTATTAAAAGGAAATTTAAACAAAACTAATATTACATTCGATATTCCTGAATATGTAAAAATAATTGAATCAATTCCAAATTTATCGCAGCATCTTTGTGAATATGACTTGGTTATCACTCATTATGGTTTAACAGCTTACGAAGCTGCTTTCGCTGGAGTACCTGTGTTGCTTGCGCATCCTACGAATTATCATAGAAAGTTAGCAAAAGCCGCCGGATTTTTAGAGTTTAATAAAATACATGATTTAATAAAGAAATTTAACCACGGAGTACACGGAGAACACGGAGGAAGAATGAATTTTCGGACAATAAACTCCGTGAAACTCCGTGACCTCCGTGGTTCTTTCTCTAATAATAATAGTATTGCGGAATTAGTTAACACTTTTTCGCCGGTGGTTAATCGAAGCTGTCCTGTTTGCGGTGCTGAAACAGGAAAAAATCTATCCCGCTTAAGCGATCGAACTTACCGGCGTTGCGGCAAATGCGCAGTAATCTACATGGATAGAATTACAGAGCCGCCAATAGAATATGAAAAAGAATATTTTTTTGAAAACTACAAAAAACAATACGGCAAAACTTATTTAGAAGACTTTGAAAATATAAAAAACTCAGGAAAAAACCGGCTTAAAATAATAAAAACCCTTCTTCCACTTTGCGCCTCTGCGCCTTTGCGAGATGAAACTAGGCTTCCTTCACTTTTAGACATTGGTTGTGCGTATGGTCCATTTTTAAAAGCTGCGCAGGAAGAAGGTTTTGCTCCCTTCGGTATTGACCCTGCAGAAGATGCCGTTCGTTATGTACAGCAAGAATTAAAAATACCCGCGATACAGGGATTTTTCCCAAATACAGAATTAACTAATCAAGGCAACAAAACTTACGATGTTGTAACATTGTGGTTTGTAATCGAACATTTTACAAATTGCGTTACAGTATTAAAAGAAATTAGTAGACTTTTAAAACCCGGAGGTATACTTGCCTTCTCTACTCCTTCGTATTCAGGCATCAGCGGCAGTTCAAATCTGAAAAAATTTCTTTCGCAAAGCCCAGCGGATCATTTTACAATTTGGTCGCCAAAAATGTGTAAAAAAGCGCTTTTACTGGCAGGTTTTAAAGTAAAAAAAATATCCGTCGTAGGTCATCACCCGCAAAGGTTTCCAGTTTTAGGAAAATTTGCAAAAAATAAAAATAGTCCTGTGTATTTTTTATTAATGGCAATAAGTAAATTATTTGGATTAGGTGATACATTTGAAGTTTATTCAATAAAATTAAATGAAGAATTTAACCACAAAACACACGAAAGCGTGCCTGCGGCACGTTCACGAACCTGAAGTTAGATATCTCTGCTTACTTTCGTGATGGTTCGTGTGGTTCGTGGTAAATATTAATTTGGAGATTTTATGAAAAAAGTTATCATTATTCTAGGTGCGGGGGTCATGCAGGGTCCTGCGATAAATATTGCAAAACAAATGGGTTTATACACAATCGTACTTGACGGCAGCTCTAACGCTCCTTGTATAACACTTGCAGACAGATTTGAAAAAATCGATCTAAAAGAAAAAGAAGAAATTGAAAGTTTTGCTAAATCATTACAAAATAAAACAAACCGTTTGGGTATTATGACAGCAGGAACGGATTTTTCTGCAAGTGTTGCATGGGTAGCAGAAAAATTACAGCTTCCCGGTATTCCTTACGAAACTGCGCTTAATGCTTCAGACAAATCCCGTATGCGAAGCTGTTTTGACAAAACAGGTCTTCCCTCCCCGCCATTTGCGGTTATATCAAATGAATCGTTTTTAATTCCTGATTACTTACAATTCCCGCTTGTTGTAAAACCTGTTGACAATATGGGAAGCCGCGGATGCAGACGAATTGACAGTATCGATGAATTTGAAGAAGCGGCAAAAACTGCGATTGGCTTTTCACGTTCAGGGCGTGCAATTATCGAATCATTCATGGACGGTCCTGAATTTTCAGTTGATGCAATTTATTATCACGGCGAAATAACAATCTGCGGTCTTGCCGACAGACACATATTTTTCCCTCCGTATTTTATTGAAATGGGACATACAATGCCGACTGAAATCGACGAAGAAAAACAAAAAGCGTTACTTGATACATTTTGTAAAGGAGTTAAAGCGCTTGGTCTTAACGCAGAAAATAATATAGGAGCCGCCAAGGGAGACATCAAGTTAACATCAAAAGGTGCAATGATAGGTGAAATTGCAGCGCGGCTTTCAGGCGGTTATATGTCGGGGTGGACTTATCCGTATTCATCAGGAGTCCTACCCATAAAAGCGGCAATACAAGCGGCGATGGGCAAAAAACCTGACTGTCTAGAACCTGTAAAAAAATGGACTTGCGCTGAAAGAGCATTCATTTCGATACCCGGTATTGTTAAAGAAATTATTTACACAAAAGATGTAAAAAGCATCCCTTATGTAAATGATCTTTTCTTTCGTATTAAAGAAGGTGATAAAGTAACGTTCCCTGAAAATAATGTAACAAAATGCGGAAATATTATCGCTTCGGCTCAGGAAAGAAAAACAGCGATTGAAGCTGCTCAAGCTGCCGCCTGCTCTGTGTTAATTAGACTTGATCCAACAGATATTGAAACCAGGAATTTTCTGGAAAATACTCTCGCAGAGGCGCAGAGGCGCAAAGGGGATTCATGTTTTCCACCGGATGCTTTCCAGATAACAGATAAACTAAGAGAAGTTCTTACTCAAATACCGGATGAAATAATAAAACAATCGAACGGGAACTCCGTGTCTCCGTGTCTCCGTGTGAACTCTTCTTTCCAGCTAATTCCTTTTCCCGAATTCGAACAATCAGGGTTTACTGACTACATGGGTAGAACTGTTCAGGAAGTCCTTGATGCTGTCCGTTTAATAACCGGTTTTTCCCTTCCAAATTCTTCAGAAAATGCCGAAAATGTAATAAGACTTGGACGTTCTTTTTGGGCTGCCTTAATTCGAGGTTCATATCAAGGAGCGGTCTACTACATCGATTCATTGGGGTTATAATGGCATTTTTACAAAAAAAAGAAATTTCAACACGGAGGTCACGGAGTTTCACGGAGTTTTTTGTACAAAAATCTAACTTTCCTCCGTGTTACTCCGTGTTCTCCGTGGTAATATTCTTCTTTGTCTTTAATTCTCTGTCTGCTCTAACACTCGATGAAACAATAAATACACTTTCATCGATTTCTCATAATCAAACTGTTCAATTCCGCTGGGACCCGTTATTCAGAGACGGCATTTTTAATGTAGGCGATAATTACGGCTCTTTTTCGGTAGCTTCCCGGGCTGGAGAAACAGGTTATCTAATTTTTAATAATCAGGAATTATATAATGTAAGCCTGCCTTACAGCGAAAACGGCAGAATAATCTTCCCCGATTCATTTGTATCAACCTTAAAAAATACTTTTACACGGCTGCATGAAAATGATATGTCCCGCTTCAGAGTAGCCGCTATCATTATAGACCCCGGGCATGGCGGAAGAGATCCCGGCGCTGTAGGCACTCTTTCTGCAAACGGCAGAAATACACAGATTTTTGAAAAAGATATTGTTTTAAGAGTCGCTGGGGATTTAAGAAACCGTTTAATTCAGGCATACCCCGATAAGAGAATTTTAATGACAAGAGATTCCGATATTTACCGAACCCTTGAACAGCGTACGGATATGGCTAATGCCGTTACAGTAAAGGATAATGAATCGGTAATTTTTATATCGATACATGCCAATTTTGCAAGAAACGCTAACGCAAGAGGTTATGAAGTCTGGCATATAAAATCCGGAACGCAAAGACGTCTTTTAGACCCTTCCATGCGAAACAACTATTCATCTGATATTCAGCATATTCTGGAGAGTATGCTCAATGAAGAGTTCAATACAGAAAGTAAACTTTTGGCAAACTCGATTATTAATGGATTCGGCGGAGTTTTCGGTAATACCCTGCCTTCCAGAGGAATCAGGGAAAATGACTGGTTCGTAGTCAGAAACAGCCGTATGCCTGCGGTTTTAGTAGAACTAGGCTTTTTATCCAATCGACAGGATGCCATTTTAATGACCAGCGAAGACGGCTTGCAAAAACTAACCCAATCGTTATATAATGGCATTATAAATTTTATTGGTATATTTGAACGTTAATGAGTGCTTTAATTAATACAATTTTCAAACCCATAGGCGAGTTTTTGGTTTCACCTGTAAAAAGAAACCTTCTGCTGATTGGTATATTGTGCCTTGTTGCTTTAATTGACTATATAAATTTGGGTGTTGCCAGAAGAACGTTTTTATTTTATACAACAAACGGAGAGAACGTTGTTGTAGAAGACAGAATGTTAAAACATTCCAGGTCAAAAGAAGTTGATATTATCCGTTATGTTGAAGAAACTCTTTTAGGTCCGGTTTCTCATAATCTGCTGCCTTTAATGCCTCGCGGTACTAAACTTGAGTCTCTTTTATTCCGCGACGGGGTTGTTTACGCCAATTTTTCAGATATTGCTTCTTTACCTCCTGCAGAGGGTGGAGAAACATTAAAAAACTTCCGCACATTTTACAGCAATATTTTAAGGAATTTCTCGTATGTTAATGATGTAAGGTTTTTTATAGACGGAAATTCCATTTTTACGGGGGTTTTTTACATAGAAAACTAAGGCTGAAAAAGCCCTGTTTTACCTGCTTTCTGTTATATATTTACCGGCAGAGAGCATAAATATTGAAAATTTGGTGTTTTGCCGTTGACAAAACATTATAAATTTTATAAAATAGATATTGATGAAGAATTTCAAAAGAAATGATTTTTTAAAGGAGCTTTACATGAAAAAGATACTTATTCTTGTTTTGATCGCTTCTCTGGCGATTCCGTTGTTTGCGGAAGAAGGTGTCCTTATTGATTTCACCAAACTGACAGCAGACTTGACTATTGGTGACGGAGATAGACCTAATCAAAATACAAGAACGTTAATGGATTTCCGTCAGGCTGCAGGTCCAAGTTATGCTGCCCAGTATGGAGATGTAATGAGAACTTCTCTCGCCATTCAAAACTGGGAAGTAACATTGGCTTCCTCTTCCAGAACTGTAACCAATATGAGCCAGAGCTTTACAAGAGAAGCCAGGTCAGAACAGTTTGGTACTGTAATGGGTGTAAGAATACATTTCCCGACAGAACCCTTTAATTCATGGGCAATGATTAAACCGCCTTTTGATATCCCTGCTTATGAATTATCAACTGTTGACGGAGACGGAAGAATTACCCGTATTGACACTGACGGCATTACTTCGGCAAAGAGCCGCTTTGAAATGCAAGACGGTGATGAAGCTGCTTACGGCGTTATAAAGAATGTTGGTACTATCAGAGAATTAAAAGTTCATGTTTACGGACTTAACTTCCCGCACGGTCTTTCAACAATCCTTATCGACGGCATGGGCAATGAACGCACTATTTTCATGGGTTATCTTAACTTTGACGGCTGGGGCGATTTAATTTGGAGAAATCCTCAATATTTACAGGAAGTAAGAAATCGAGATTTAAGAATTGTACCGCTCTATCCATTTAATACTCCTTTTATCAAATTCGGCGGATTTTTAATTCAGCGTGACGCATCAAGAATTGGCGGCGATTTCGTAACATATTTCAAAGACGTATCGATTATTTACGACAAAGCAGTTCTTGATACAACAGACGATATTGACAACGAAGCAATTTGGGGCATCATTCAGACACGTGAAGAAGCTCGCAAAGTATGGGAAATGCAGCGCTTTGGTGAAAACCAGGTACTTCGCTACCTTGAACAGCAAAGACAAGCTACAGAACCTTCGTTCGAAAGCAGAGTTGAACAGCAGTAATATAATCCGGCATCTTTAATTAGCTGCCATTATACTTCTGTATGAGCTTTCTTAATAAGCTGTCTGAAGATCTTTGGTCTTACGATCATAGATTTTCGGACAGTTTTTTTTTAATAATAAATTGAAAAGTTTATGGAAAAAAATCAGGAAAATACAGTTTTGAATACACCTGAGAAAATATTCTTAAAAAAAGAATATGATGATTTTCATGATGTCCGTCATTTAGTTGTAAATGAATTAAAAGAACAAGTTGAAGAAATTCTTGGCTCTCTTGATACAAATCCCGTTATAAGCGGCAGGATTAAAAATTTCTCCAGTTACTTCTCCAAATATCTAAAATTATTAAAACACGGCGCAAATGAACCTGTAATAACCGATCTTTTGGGAATTAGGATTATCTGCCCCTTTATTGAAGACCTTGCAGCCGGTGAAAGTTTAATAAATAAACACTTTAATATAATAGAACGCGAAATTAAAGGACATTTTACATTTAAAGAATTTGGCTATGAATCAACACATCTTTTAATTTCCATTCCGCCTTCCATTATAAAAAAACACGGAAATCCCGGAACCAATATAGCAGAAATACAAATACGCACAATTTTGCAGGATGCATGGGCTGAAGTTGAACATGAACTTGTATACAAAGCAGAATTTAGCCCGTTTGACGAACCCATGAAGCGCAAACTTGCCGCAGTTAATGCTTCTTTATCATTAGCAGATATTATTTTTCAGGAAATCAGAGGTTATCAAAGAAAGTTTACTTCAGAGATGGGAAAAAGACGTGAAACTTTTTTCGCTAAAATCGAAGAATCAACAGATAATTTACTTTTTGAAAATGATGAACATGTAAAAGAAAATAAAGTATCAATAGAATTGGAAAATATTCCAATTAATACAGAAAATAAAAGTATTGATGATCTTCTGGTTACGGCATTATCAGCTCATAATCAAAACCGTTTCAGCGAAGCTATAAACCAATATTCTAAAATTCTTGAACTAAAGCCAAATAATCAAATTTGTTCGATTATTTATAAACATCGCGGTATGGCAAACTTTGCGTGCTCCCAATACAATGAAGCAATTAATGATTTCAGTTTATCACTAGACCTTGACAGTGAATCATATAAATCCGCATATTACCGTGGGGTTGTTCACTCTGTAATGAAGCATTATTCACAAGCTATAGACGACTACTCTCTTTCATTGTCGATAAAGCCATATCAATCTTTTTGTCTATTCAGAAGAGGTCAGGCTTATTACCATATTGGTGATTTTCCCCAAGCGCTCGCCGATTGCGAAAATTCACTTGCTTTGGAACCCGATAATAACTCTGTAATCAAGTTTAAAGAGTTACTATTACTAAAACTTAAAATGTAAACCGGAAATTATTGATCGAGGCATGAATCGAACATGCGACAACCTGCTTAGAAGGCAGGGGCTCTATCCACTGAGCTACTCGACCTAATTTGTATTATATATTTTTTACAAAACTATGGCAATAGAAGATTAAAAACCACAGAGGACACAGAGTTTCACGGAGTTCAGTCCGAAAACTTTATCTTCCTCCGTGTTTCTCCGTGTACTCCGTGGTAAAATTTCTTTAAAAAATTAAGCTACGATCATTGTAAATGCCATTGCAAACAGCGATACAGTTTCTGCAATACCTATAACCATAAGGTAGTTACCAAAACCTTTACCTGTTTCGGCATATGCTTCAGCAGCGCTTGCAGAACACATTGACTGTGTAATAGCTACAGCACCGATTGTAAGACCAGAACCTAATCCAAGCGCAAGTATTTCGCCTCCGTCAAGACTACTTCTTTGAAGTGCCATCAAAACAATAAATCCGTATATAACGTTTGTTAAACAAGTACCTGCAAAAACTGTTAAAATAAAAGGTGCTGGTTTATTTTGAACATAACACTTTTTCCATGCTCCGATAACAGCAGGTCCGTTAAAACCCATTCCAAGCGCTGCTCCCAACGCTGATAGACCAAAGCTCCCTCCAATTCCAATAGCTGCCAATAAGGCTACATTAATTTCTTCCATTTAGAACTCCTTAAATAATTATTCTTTCTTTTTCTTTAAAGCAAAAGGTTTATATGAATAACCTGACCAATCCATCTCTAGATGATTGCCGGCATATTCCAAAAGATTTAAACGTACTCCGTGTACAATAACAGACAAAGCGGTTAATACAAGATTAAGAACGTGACCAATCAAAATAATTATAACTGTAAGCAAAATATTTACAAAAAACATTATTCCAAAACTGCCGAATCCATCCGCAGGAATTGCCATATCATTAACAATGTTGGCTATAATGGCTCCTGCTAATCCTACAGCAAAAAGACGGATATAACTTATAATATCCGCAAAACAGCTTACTGCTTTTAAGAAAAACTGGAAAGCATTTCCTAAACCTTTCCCGATATTAACAAAGAAATTACCGCCTCTTTGTTCTCCAAATAAAAGATTTAAACCTGCACCAATTCCAATAAGCATTGTCGCAAATTGCGGAAGCTCCATACCTAAAAGCATATTTAATACAAGGAAATAAAGACCGAGCATCATTATTAACATTCCAACTTGAGCTACAAAAGTTAAAGAACGTTTACTAATATCATCAATAATTCTTTTACCTCTTGCCCAAACAAGCTGAATTATTGCAAGGAAGAAACATAAAAATTGAATATTCCATTGGGTTTTATCAACGATTACATCAGGCACTTTGAAAATACCCTGTAAAAACGGAGGGAATGTAACAACAGGGTTCATTGTATCAAGTTGAGGAATAATAACCATCTTTAAGAATACAGGAAGGTTTTCTTTTGGAATTGCAAACCATGAACCGTTAATTCCACCCCATATAACCGTACAAAATGTAAGAATCATTAAAAGTTTTGATACATCCGGAAAAGTTCCGTTTTTTATTTTTCCGGCAACTCCCATCCCCAAAGCAAGTACAAATATAAGTGCTCCGTATCCTGCATCTCCAAGTATCATCGCAAAGAAAATACTGAAGAAGAATAAATATGAAGAGCTTATATCAAATTCTTTATAACCGGGTATTGTCCCCAATAAATAAAGCAGAGGATGTAATAAACGCGAAATTGGATTACCAACTAATTTCGTCGGCGGTTGATCTTCCGGGTTTGGATCATAAGACGTTATTGCCCAGCCGTTATTAGAAGCTGCCTCTTTAACATGGTGATACTCATCATGAGGTATGTAACCCGAAAGCCATGCAATTTTATGCTCCTGCGGTACTTCTTCTACTACATGCATTCCGTTAACTGCAATTTCAAAATCAAGATATTCCTGTACTTTTTCCAATTCTTTATTTAAAGCAGGACGGCGGTCGGCAAAACTTTTTATTCTATCCTGTACTTCCGTTAAAAGAACCTTGTTTTCTTCCAGTTCAACTTCGTATTCAAACAGGCGTTTTTCCGGTAAAACAAATTGATTTATACCCGGCAGTTCTTCATAAAATACAACAAGGCGTACTATTGATTTATCACTTTTTATTTTAATATAACAAACATCCTTATTTATTTGTGAAAAAACATCAGGTGTCATTTCATAAAAATATACCGGAATCCCGTATTTGATTATTTCTTTTACTGCTGAAGGATCAAATTCGCCCCAATTTTTAATTCGTGAAATTTCTTTATTTAAACTTGATTCATTTTCTTTATATGTTTTTCTCTCTTCACCCATATCAAGTATTATGTCAGGAAGATACGGTCTTCTTGGAGCTCTTACAGCTTCTATTGAGTACGGTGCTTCATCATCTGTTCCATGAATATCCGAAGCTCTTCTTCCTCTGTGTAAACCTAAAGGTTTTTGCCGCCTTTCAATTGCAGGGCGTTTATCTTTTATTGGACGGTTTTTTTTCTTTGGAACTTTATATTCACTGATAATACCAATAGCGTTTTCTACTTTTGCTTTTAGTTTTACTGCATTTGAATTTACATCTAAAGGAGCGTCTTTATTTTCAAGGTGAACAACCCCAACATCACGTAATTTTATTAACGCTTCTTCACGGTGTTTGTCTTGTACCATAAGGCACACTTTTTTCATTGGTACTATCACGAGGGGAACCTCCTTTTTTTACATTTCAGCCGGTTGAGGTTCATATTAATTCGCCGCCTTTTCTGTTCCGCTTTTGGCAATTTTTCCCCTGACAACAGAAGCTGTCTGCTGATCTCCGAGGTAAACCTGAATCTTTTTAATATTGCCGCGGGTTTCAGGAATTTTTATTTTTTCAAAAAGGTTAACACGCTGTGTTGTTGTACGAAGTTCTTTATCAAGTCTTTTTTTCTGCTCTTCAACAACTTCTGCTTCCAATTCCAATAAAAGCGCTTTTTTCATTTTAGCTACAGCCGAATCAAGCCATAAAGGCGTTAAGGTTAAATCATAAGGCGTTATTTTAAATTCTGCTCCTTCAAAAACGGGAATCGCTACTCCTGCAATATTACCAAGGCTTGTTTTAATACTTGTAATTATTAAAATATCTTTTGTAAAAATTCCTGTTTCGCCGAAAACGGCAATCCATTTTTTAAAAGATTCATCAAGTTGTTTAATTTCTATGTGTAATTCTTTTAAACGTGTATCTGTTATCCGTATCTCGCCCTGAAGCTGCTGTTTTTTTAACATCAAGGTTGGCAGATAACGTTTGTACATCTTAAGAGAATCTTTTTGTTTTTTCAGCTCATTTTTAGTAAGCCTGATTTTTGCCACTCTTGATTATCCTTTTTATTTTTTATTCGCTTTTATTTGGCCAGAATTTATTTATCAATTCAGTTCTAAGCCCTGTTTCTTCCGGATTGAAACAGCTTGCAAGTATTTCCCAGCCTAAATCAAGCGCTTTTTCAAGCGGAATATTAACGGAAAGATCCATCATTCTCGATTCAAACTGTTCGCCGTATTTTAAAAGTTTTTCATCCCAGTGAGTCATGATAAAACCCATTGCCTTTTTTTCAAGCGTATCACGGAAAGCAGAATACAATTTGATCATGCCGTCCATTAAAGCTCTGTGGTCTTCTCTTGTTTTTCCGTTAACCTGTTGTTTCAAACGTGAAAGAGAACCAAACGGCTCTATGCGTCCATTCTTTAAATAGTACTGACCTTCTGTAATGTATCCTGTATTGTCAGGAACAGGATGAGTAACATCATCACCAGGCATTGTCGTAACGCCGAGTACTGTAATTGAACCTGCTGTTTCAAAGTCTACGGCTTTTTCATAACGGCTTGCCAACTGGCTGTAAAGATCACCCGGGTATCCGCGATTGGACGGAACTTGTTCCTGAATGATCGAGATTTCTTTCATAGCGTCAGCAAAGTTTGTCATATCAGTAAGAAGAACGAGTACGTCTTTACCCTGCAAAGCAAATTGTTCTGCAACTGCAAGTGACATATCGGGAATCATAAGACATTCTACTGTCGGATCACTTGCAGTATGAATAAACATAACTGTTCTTGCTAAAGCGCCGCCGTTTTCCAATGTTTCTTTAAAGTTAAGATAGTCGTCGTACTTTAAGCCCATTCCGCCAAGTACAATAACATCAACTTCCGCCTGCATCGCAATACGTGCTAGAAGTTCGTTATAAGGTTCACCTGATACCGAGAAGATCGGCAGCTTTTGTGATACGACCAATGTATTAAAAAGATCGATCATAGGAATACCTGTGCGGATCATGTCACGAGGAATAATACGCTGTGACGGATTTACAGAAGGACCGCCTATGGGTATTTTGTTTTCTGTTAATTCAGGACCTTTGTCACGAGGTTTGCCGGAACCGGAAAAAACTCTGCCCATTAAATTATCAGAAAACGGAACCTGCATCGGACGGCCTAAAAAGCGAACTGTATCTCCTGTAGAAATACCGCGGCCTCCGGCGAAAACCTGAAGCGATACAGTATCGCCCTGTAAACGGTTTACTTCGGCAAGTGATGTACCGAATACGGTATCAACTTCCGCAAGGTCTCCGTAAGATACACCGTCCGCTTTGACGGTAATAACGCTTCCGGTTATTGATTCAATCTTGCTATATACCTTGTTCATATCTTCCCCTATTGCCGTTAAATTATAATTTTCGCTGCGGCTTCATCCATACCCAGTGACTGGCTTTTTACCGCTTTTTCAATTTCATCCTCAAGACTGCCAAAACGTTCACTCTTCCATTGAGAACCATTGTAATCAAGGAACTTTTGTCTGAGTTTATTAAACCAGTTTCTGGCTTCGTTTTTATCAGTAAAGTTAAAAATAGAAGCTAGTATTATTAATAATTTTGTAAATACATAAATTTGACGTTCAGGTTTTACCGCTGCATCAACAGCGTCAAATGAGTTTTGCTGGAAGTAAACAGAGTCGATTAAGTCACCCTTTAGATAAATAATGTAATCTTCGATACTTGTTCCTTCTTCGCCTACAACTTTCATCATCTGTTCAACTTCAGCGCTGCGGCGTAAGAAGCCGTGTGCAAATCCAACTTTTTCGCTTGAAATAATACCTTTGTATTTTGACCATGATTCCAGCGGATGAATCGCCGGGAATTTTCTTGCATCTGATCTTTCGCGTGAAAGACCGTGGAATGCGCCGACAACTTTTAATGTTGCCTGCGTAACAGGTTCTTCAAAGTTACCGCCTGCAGGACTTACAGTACCGCCGATTGTAATCGAACCCAGGCTTCCGTCACGCAGACGTACAATACCTGCTCTTTCATAAAAACTTGCAATCGTCGATTCCATATATGCAGGGAACGCTTCTTCGCCGGGGATTTCTTCAAGACGCCCTGACATTTCACGCATCGCCTGCGCCCAGCGGCTTGTAGAATCTGCAAGAAGAAGAACATGCAATCCCATTTGCCTGTAATATTCAGCTAACGTAACGCCTGTGTATACAGATGCTTCACGGGCGGCAACAGGCATCGATGATGTATTACAAATAATTATCGTTCTTTCCATAAGGGATCTGCCTGTTCTTTCATCTGTAAGCTCGGGGAACTCTTTTAATGTTTCAACAACTTCACCTGCACGTTCACCGCAAGCCGCTACAATTACAACATCAACGTCGGCAAAGCGGCTTGTTATCTGCTGAAGAACAGTTTTTCCGGCTCCGAAAGGACCCGGGATACAATAAGTACCGCCGCGAGCAACAGGGAAAAATGTATCGATAAGGCGGACACGGGTAACCATTGGGTCTACAGGTTTAAGCCTTTCTTCGTAACAATCCATTGCTCTTTTTACAGGCCATTTAAAACTAAGCGTTACGGGAACATTGTTTCCCCTTTCGTCTGAAAGCTCCGCAATTACATCATGGATTTTATATGAACCTGCAGGTTTTATCCAGTTTACATTAAAACTTCCCTGCAAATTAAAAGGAACCATGATTCTGTGAGTAAAAGATCCTTCGGGAACAGTGCCGAGTGTATCGGCTCTTTCAACTCTGGCTCCTTGATTTACAGCAGGTGTAAACTGCCATTCTTTGTCTGTAGGAAGAGCGTTAAGATAAACTCCTCTTTCCAGAAAGTAACCTGCAGCTTGCGCAAGCTGCGGCAGCGGATTTTGAAGTCCGTCATAAACCTGACCCAAAAGACCGGGACCGAGTTCTACAGATAACATATCACCTGTAAACTCGACTTCATCGCCGATTGAAATTCCTTTGGTGATTTCGAAAACTTGAAGCTGACTTATATCGCCTCTGATTCGAATGACTTCGCTTTTTAGTTTGGTATCAGCGACTTTGACATAACCTACTTCGTTCATGGAAACAATTCCGTCAAAACGAACGCTTACCATATTACCGTTAACAGCTGTTACTAATCCTTTTGTTCCGATCATTTAAGGTCTCCCTCGTTATGCACGCTATCCACAATGGATGCGTACAATGATTTATATTCATCAAATCCTTTATCAACATCAAATGATTGACGTCTTTCTAAAAGTAATAATTTTAAAAAATACGCAAAAGCACAGTCACGATGAAAATAATTGCTTCCCGTAATTTCTTCTATGGCATACCATCTTGCTTTATCAAGCATTATCTCACCTTTTAAAGGAGAGCCTTCATCAATCGCTTTTAAGATAACAGCAGCAGCATCCATATACGAAGTTTTTGGTTCTTCAAGCGGCACATCCTGTTTAAGTTTTATCGCTCTTTGTTTTGCAAGCCCCAGGCGCAGACTAAATTCCCAGTCACGCCATTTTTTTAAAAAACCGCATTTTGCCGCAATTTTATCGGAGTAATCAGGCATCAATGAAAGATAATCCAATAATGAAGCATCACTTTTGGAAATCAGTGATTGAGCGAGTTTTTTAAATTCCTGCGATGACATCGGCGGCACTTGTCCGTAAGTGAGATAAGGAAGCTGCGCCATAAGGTAATAATATGCCACTTTTTAAATTCCCTTCGCTGCTTCTTTTAATATTTCCGCCAACTTTGGATTTAAATAAGAAGACAGAAGCGATGCTACAGCTTCTGAAGAAAAATCATAATAAACAGAACCTTCTTTATTTGAAATTCTAAAACCTGTTGATAATTTGCGGTTTGATTTTAATTCAACACCCTTGGCAAGTTCTTTTGCAAGTTTTTCATTAAAGAACCCTTGCAATTCATTTAATTTATTTTCCGGCAAGATAACAGAAAGATTATCGCCGCCTTTTTCTGCCCAGGTTTTTAGGAGATCCGGCAGTGTGTTTTTAAGAACATCATCACTATAATTTGAATTAACTTTATCGGTTACAATCCTGTCCAGCAATGAATTAATTTCATCTTTGAATGCCAAAATTAAATTACGGGAAGCCTGTTCAAGTGCGGCAGTTCCGGCTTTTTCGGAACGTTCGGCATCCTGTTTGCCTCTCATTATTATATCTTCAGCCTCTTTTTTTGCTGCATCAATAAGACGTGCAGCTTCAATTCCGGCTTCTGATTTTATACGGTTTGCCTCATCTGTTGCGGCTTTGACCCCGTCCTTTTTTATCTTATCAATGAGTTCCTGTACTTGGATTTCCATGACTTCCCCTTTTTTTGATAAAAATTACCTATTGAACGTAACATTATATAATATTACTTAAAATATTTCAAGAAATAATTCCTTCTCATTTTCTACGGCTGTGTACATAAACGCATCAGCTGTACAAAATAATTTATTTTCTTAAAATCCTGCACCATTCTTTGCGGCAAAGGATCTTTTGATGCTAAAGTGACCTCTCTCCAATTTATTAAAAGCTCAGGATGTTTTTTCTGTAAATCTTCGATAAGGTTTTTAAGGTGTTTACCAATTATTATTAATGCCTGAGCTGCTTCGTTAATTATTTCCACAGCCTGGGTATTAATCTTACCTACAATACTGTTTATGTACCTCGCTTGCGTAGGATCACGATCAATTCTTAACATAGCGGCGCGTAAACGAGAACCATCTGAACCCTCTTCGGATAAAACTATATCCAAATCATTTATGTCGGTAGTTTGATTTAAAATTTTATGCAAAGATTCACTCATTTCCCTTGACATTGTATTGTTAGTCCACTGACCTCTTATAATAAGAAGATCACAGAGCTCCTTGAGTTCTTTTTCGATAAAATCTTCCATGAATGCTTTTAAATAATTTATACCTTCTGCATATACATAATATTCAACATTTCTTTTACGGAATGCTTCACTAAGCTGCACTGTATAATTTTCCATCCTGGTAAGGTCTGCCGATTCAAAAATTTGTTTTGTAAGAGCGTTAATTTGACTGTTTTTCTTTGCGTTGTTAATTTTTGTTATATAACTTTGCGCGTCTGCTTTTTTTGATTCAAGCCAGGCTTCACCTACAGATTCATTTATAGTCGAATGTTTCCACTGCCATACAGGGTTTCGCAGAGTATATTGAACCATTAATTCAAGTATTTTTGATGTATGAATTTCTCTTAATGTTTTTATCATGGCATTAAACTGTTCCGGTATAACTAAATCCTGCCCTTCAATACCTTTAATTAAATCTAATATACTATTCCAGTCTTCTTCCGGTTTTAATGGCTGAGTAACAGTCAAAAACTCCCCAATCTGGTCAATAATTAAAATAGCCTTAACTGCCTGGAACTTTGGCTCTACAATAAAACTTCCGTCAGCAAAATGAGCGTCAAATTTCTTGAAAAAACCGGCAAAATTGTATTTAATGAATTGATTTAAAGCGGCAGTAAGTTCATAACGATGATTTACATTCTTTATATGGTTTTGATCAAATTGATTCTTTAATATTTCTACATCAGCCTGAATTGAAGCTATAACAGCTTCTCCTGTCATTGTTTTTGATTTTTCATCAAGATTTGGAATACTCAGCCTATTTAAGGTTTCTTTTATATTATTATCGATACATGATTCGACAGTCAAATGCCTGAATTGAGCCATTTTTGCTTCGTCTTTCATGAATAATTTGATAGGATAGATGGTTTTATACACAGAAAACAGGAAGGACAGGAATGAAGGGTCGGCTTCTTCTGACCTTAAACGGAAAAATTTAGAATATTTGCTTTGGCTCAGCTCTTTGCCGATAGTTTTGAGCATATTCTGTTTTTCATCAGTTAAACCGTCACCGGAAAAAAATGAAAAAACTTTGTCCATGAGGTCTTCAGCCATTTACTTCTCCTCGCTTATTTTAATATAATTGGAAAAAATTGGCAAGTGATTTTTAAAAAACTCAGCTTTTCTCAATAAAAAACAAAAAGAATTCTACCACGAACCACACAAAAAGCACGAAAGTTAGCTTTGATATCGTATTGCAAGTTCGTGTGCATACCGCAGGTATGAGTTCGTGTGGTTTGTGGTAAAAAATCTTCATCCTATGTTAGAATGATAATATGGCGAAGCTATACGAAACACAGGATAAACAAAAAAGAGCTCTTCTTGTAAGCATTATTTGCGGTGACAAAACCGATGAATCGCGGTGCAGAGAACTTGTTGGGCTTTGCCAAACGCTCGATCTTGAAATTGCAGATCACATAAAGGTGCGTGTCCGTGAAAAAAGCTCAAAATTCGGTGTAGGCAGCGGAAAAGCCGAAGAAATATCGCAAAAAGCAGCTGAAATAGGCACAGATTTGATAGTTTTTGACTGGAATTCGCATAAAACGGCTCAAAATTCCAGAGCTCAGGACTATTTAAGCCCTTCTCAGCAAAGAAACTGGGAAGAATTATCGGGGATTCCTGTTTTAGACCGCCAGGAGCTGATAATCCGCATTTTTGCGGACAGGGCAAGCACCAGAGAAGCCGAATTACAGGTAAAATTGGCGGAGCTTTCGTATTTTTTACCGCGATTAACACATAAATATATTGATTTATCACGTCAGAGGGGTGGGCGTTACGGAACCAAAGGTTCGGGTGAAACCAAGTTTGAAACCGACCGCCGCAAAATCGAAAAACGCATAACCATACTTGAAAAAGAAATTGAACAGATACGCAAGCAAAGACAGAACCAAAGGCGGCAAAGGGAGCGTAATAATGTGCCTGTTTGTGCGATTGTCGGTTATACAAACGCCGGGAAATCCAGCCTTTTAAATACACTTACAGGCGCGGATGTTCAAGCCGAGGATAAACTCTTTGTCACCCTTGATGCCGTAACCCGCCGTTTTCAGCCTTCGCCTGAAGTAACAGTCCTGCTTACAGATACTGTTGGTTTTATCCGCGATCTTCCGCACACTTTAATTAAAGCCTTCCGTTCGACATTGGAAGAAGCGGCACTGGCAAATATCATTTTACATATTCTTGATGCCTCTGAGATCGACATCGAAAACAATCACGAAACTACACTTTCGGTTCTTAGAGAACTTGGCGCACAGGAAATACCAGTAATTACATTGTTAAATAAAATTGATAAATTAACCGCAGATTCAGAAACTACAGTTGAAGATCTTTTAAATCGTTTTCCCGGCAGCATCGCAGTTTCCGCTAAAAAAGGTACGGGGCTGGATAAATTAAAAGAAAGAATTGTTTCAATGGTTTAATATTGTTCTGTACTTATTTTTGCTAAATCGCAAATAAAGTTAAAATTATCACTTGTTAAATGCTCTACACCAAAGTTCGTTCCGCCGCCGCATGTGTAAAATATTTTTCCAAACATCACCTTGGGATGACCGCGCGGAGGAGGCGCATACAAACAACCGCATTGACGGCAGCGTTTGACATGTTTTAAACAAAAAACTTTTATATCATCGGCATTAGGCAGTTTTTCAACAGCGCTTTCAAATATTATCCTGTTTTCCGTATTTTTTTCACCGCCAAAATTAGGCGGTATCAGCGGCCAATTGAAACTCCACGTTTTATTGATAAAAACTGTGATTAAATTATTTGCATTCCCGCTTTTGTTTATATCAAAATGTACTTTTGTACCTTCGTATTTGACAATTTTTTTACCTTTGAATTTCCATTCCACATGATTTAATTTACATTCACGTTTCATATTAAGTGAGGCAAAAAATGAGTCCAAACGAATAAGCTCTTTTTTATTAACATCGTCAAGTGAATACAACGCATCTTCGAAGGTACATTTATAATCCGGTGTTAGTACGCGAAAGTCGAAAAAATGGCAAGCTGTACTAAGTGTATTTGTTTTGTTTATTTTTTGTTTTAAATCAACACCTTTTAATAATTTCAACGCTTTAAACATGTTGGGGTATTTTGTGTTTGTAATAACTAAATCATCGTTATCCAGAATAATTACAAAAGATAAACGCTGCATAAGGTTTGAAAAACTTTCTTTATCGAAGTTATGATGTTTTTTTAACAGACTTAAAAGTTTTTTGTATCCATCTTTTGAAAAACGAACATGATTGTCTTGTATATAAATAATATCCGTTGTATTGTCTGCCGAAAATTTACCGCATATAAATCGAAAAAAATGCAAACGCTGTTCTGCGCACTTAAAATAATCCAATGCTATCTGGTCTTTTTTATTTAAGGCTAAAATTATAGCTTTACTCCACACCCGTCCTGATAAATAATCTTCGGCATCTGCTGGCTCCAAGCCATATATATCCGGATTATTATAAATATCTTCATATCCATCGATTATCAGGTTATATAAATCCGAACAGGCTATTTTTACTGCTTCATCTTTAATAAGAGAAAGGCTTTTTTCCAATGGAAATATCAATCTTGCCGAATTCCATACTGCTTGATGGATTACAGAGGGAAATACAGTTTCGTTTTTTGAAAAAATCATTTTATAATTATACCATTAATATCTTTATTTTTTTTTATATTTTCTATAAAATATAAAAATGTGTAAGTGCCTTGATTTATTTGACGATGTATTTAAAGATTTTACAGATTCGCAAACGGCGTTTGAAGAATCCCAGTTAATCCCAGTTTTACAAAAATTACAGGAAAAATACGGATATTTGCCCCAGGAAGTAATAAAACGGCTTTCGGAAAAAACCGGTATTTTTGTTTCCAAAATTATGGGTGTTGTCACCTTTTATTCGCAGTTCAGATTACAGCCCGTAGGCGATAATATCGTGCGTATTTGCTTTGGAACTGCTTGCCATGTTATTGGAGCGGAAAATGTCGCTGACGCTATTTGCAGGGAGCTCGACGTTAAACTTGGAGATACAACACAGGATAAATTGTTTACAGTGGAATCAGTCGCTTGTCTTGGCTGCTGCTCTCTGGCTCCGGTAATAATGATTAACGATGAAACCCACGGCCGCCTTACCCCTGATACTGCAAGAGGAGCCATCAAGGAATTCATGGAGAAGAGTTCTCTCAAAGGCGCAGAGGCGCAAAGTTGTAATGAAGGAAAATAAAAAGGAAATTGTTTTTTTATGAAAAAAATTATAGTTGGGCTTGGTTCGTGCGGGATTGCATCCGGCGGAATGCTGGTTAAAGAAACATTAAATACACTTATTAAAGAATCAAAACTCGATGTAACACTTGGCGAAACAGGCTGTATGGGTATGTGTTACAAAGAACCCATGATAGAAATAAAAGATGAAAACGGAAGCCGCACAATTTACGGTGACGTCGATGTTAAAAAAGCACAAAAAATATTTGAAAGCCATGTTGTAAATAATACTCCTCTTACAGATTCTATCGTTTTAAATTCCAGCGGAACCGGATCTGAAACAAGTTTTATGACACGGCAAAAAAGAATTGTACTGGAACGCTGCGGCGAAATTGATCCTGAATCAATCGATGACGCGCTCAAAATGGACGCTTACAAAGGTTTGGAAAAAGCCATTAAAAACATGACACCGCAACAGGTAATCGATGAAGTTTTAAAATCGGGCATCAAAGGCAGGGGCGGAGCGGGTTTTCCTACAGGAATGAAATGGAAGTTCGCCGCCGCTAACGAGGCTTCACAAAAATACATTATCTGCAATGCCGATGAAGGCGACCCCGGCGCGTTCATGGACAGGAGTATCCTTGAAGGTGATCCGCACAGCGTAATCGAAGGATTAATCATCGGCGGTTACGCGATAGGAGCCACAAAAGGTTATGTCTACGCTAGAGCCGAATATCCTATCGCCATTCGCAGATTAAAAATAGCGATCAAACAAGCACTGGAACGAGGATACCTCGGCGATAATATTTTAGGAACAGGTATCAACTTTCATTTATATATAAAAGAAGGAGCAGGCGCGTTTGTCTGCGGCGAAGAAACTGCGTTAATCGAATCTATCGAAGGTCACAGGGGAATGCCTCGTATCAGACCGCCCTTCCCTGCTGCCAAAGGGCTTTTTGACAAACCTTCGAACATCAACAATGTAGAAACATTGGCGAACATCGGCTGGATAATCAGAAAAGGCGCTGACGCTTTTACGACACTTGGCACTGAACAAAGCAAAGGCACAAAAGTTTTTGCTCTGGCAGGTAAAGTAAAAAGAGGCGGACTTGTAGAAATACCTATCGGTTTAACAATTAAAGATGTTGTCTTTGACATTGGCGGCGGCACTAGTTCCGGGAAACTATTTAAAGCTGTTCAAATGGGCGGACCTTCGGGCGGCTGTATTCCTGCAGAAAAAGTAGACACAATAATCGATTACGCGGCGTTAGCTGAAACAGGCGCAATCATGGGTTCGGGCGGCATGATCGTCATGGACGAAGACAACTGCATGGTAGACATTGCACGTTACTTTTTAAACTTTACGCAGTCGGAATCATGCGGCAAATGTACATTCTGTAAAATAGGAACAAGAAGAATGCTGGAAATCCTTGAAAGAATAACAAAAGGTCAAGGTCAGGAAGGCGACATAGAAAAACTAGAAGACCTTGCCCAGCAGATAAAAATAAACGCGCTCTGCGGTCTTGGGCAGACTGCTCCTAACCCTGTTTTGACAACGATTCGCTATTTTAAAGACGAATATATCGCTCACATTAAAGACAAAAAATGCCCGACTAAGCAGTGTAAAGCGCTTATCAAATTTGATATAAACGAAAAATGCACAGGCTGTACGTTATGCGCAAAAAAATGCCCTGTAAAAGCGATTGACGGTAAAGTAAAAGAAGTGCATACGATAAACCACGAAACCTGCACAAAATGCGGTATCTGCAAAGCTGTATGTAAATTTGACGCGGTTCTGGTTGACTAGGAAAAATTGAGGAAATTATGAGTACAAATATAAACATAACAATTAACGGAAAAAAATACGAAGCTAAAAGCGATCAAACTGTTTTGGATGCTTGCCGTCAAAACGGTATTGTTATCCCTACTCTCTGCCACGACCCTCGGTTAAAACCTTTCGGCTCATGTATGATCTGCCGTGTAGAAATCGAAGGTGAACGAGGCGTGCCTCTTTCCTGCGGAGCGCAAATAAGAGACGGCATGGTTATCACAACAGAATCCGACTCGATTAACAAAGCAAGAAAAACATGCCTTGAACTGCTTGTCTCTCAGCACTACGGCGACTGCACTGCTCCCTGTGTTATCGAATGTCCCGCTCACACCGATGTACAAGGTTATATCAACCATATAGAAAACGGCAACTATGACGAAGCGTTAAAGTTAATTAAAGAAACAAATCCCCTGCCGATAGTTTGCGGAAGAATTTGCGCACGCCCATGCGAGGCGAAATGCCGCAGAAATATATTCGAAGGTAAAATAGGAATCGCTTATTTAAAAAGATTTGTCGCCGATATCGACATGAATAAAAACGCTCCCTACCTGCCGCAGAAAAAAGCAGCAACAGGAAAAAAAGCGGCAATTATTGGAGCGGGTCCCGCGGGTCTAACTGCCGCCTGGTTTTTGGCGCAGGAAGGGCACGGCGTTACTATTTTTGAAAGACAGGAAAATCCCGGCGGTATGTTAAGATACGGCATTCCGTCATATCGTATGCCTCGTGACATTCTTGATAAAGAAGTAGATATAATAAAATCTCTTGGTGTGGAAATTATATATAACAAAGATTTTGGCAAAGACATTACTGTAAAAAGTTTAAAGGCAGACGGCTACAGCTCGATTCTTCTTGCCGTAGGATCGCAGGTTGGTTATCCGTTAGGCATAGACGGCGAAGCTGATTGTTCTAATATTTTAATAGGCGTAGATTTCCTTGGCGATGTTACAAGAGGAAAACAGCCCGACTTTAACGGTAAAAAAATAGCCGTTGTAGGCGGCGGCAATACAGCGATGGACTGTGTAAGAACTGCCATCCGCCTTGGCGCTGAAAATGTAAAATTAATTTACCGAAGAACTATAGCAGAAATGCCGGCTGACGAAATGGAAATTGAAGAAGCTCAACTGGAAGGAATCGAGTTTAATATTTTGACAAACCCTTTAAGCGTTTCGCAAAATACTTCTATCGTAACAATGAAACTTACAAAGATGGAACTTGGCGAGCCAGATGCTTCCGGCAGAAGATCGCCTAGAGCGGTTGCCGGTTCTGAATATAATATCGATGTTGATTATGTAATTTCCGCCATCGGGCAAACTCAGGATTTAAGTTTTATAAACGATGATTGTAATGTTTCTATTAACCGTGATTGTTTGTCGGTTAACAAAGATACATTTATGACCAATATCGAAGGTGTTTTTGCCGCAGGGGATGCTGTAACAGGTCCTAAAACAGCAATTTTATCGATTACTGGCGGAAAAAGAGCCGCTTACGCTATGTCTCAATATATGAACGGTATTAAAGAGCCCTGTATGCTCTCCTATGAAACCAGCTTTCAGGGCTACAACCACATAAAAGCAAAAAATTATAAAGAGATAGACCCGGTTACTTTTTTAAACGAAAAAAATGAACCCATCGAAAAAGCCGACAAAGTTAAAATGCCAATGCTTACAAAGCAGCAAAGACACAATAACTTTGAAGAAGTTGAACTTGGGTATTCACAGGAGTTGGCAAAAAAAGAAGCGGGCAGGTGTCTTAAGTGCGGATGCGCCGATGCCAACGAATGTAAGCTGCGCCAGTATGCAACTGTCTATAAAGCGCAACAGGAGGCATTCAGCGGAGAGAGCCTGCAAACATCACAGACAATACATTCAATCGATGGAAGCCATCAGTATATCGTAAGGGACAGAAACAAGTGCATTCTTTGCGCGCGCTGTGTACGCATTTGCATCGAATCAGGAGCCGGTGTATTCGGCTTTGTAGGACGAGGATTTGAAACAACTGTCGAGCCGCCGTTCAGTCTTCCGTTAGGCGAAGAAAAAAGCTGCACAAGCTGCGGTCTTTGCGTTTCGACATGTCCCACAGGTGCGCTTACTCCTCGTGATAACATCGCTCTGCCGACAACGGCGTACACGGATAAAACTCATACGGATTGTGACGATGTAAAACTTACAAACATCGAAGACGCTGTAAAACAGGTAAAGAAATAAAAATTTAAACTAATAAATTTACCACGGAGTACACGGAGTAACACGGAGGAAGAAAGAGTTTTCGTACATAAACTCCGTGAAACTCCGTGTCCTCTGTGGTTATCTTTAATTATTTCTTTGTAAATCCTGTAATGCTGCTATCACCCAGTCGAGTGTGGGGTTCGTACTTAGAGCCATTTGAAAATCACTAATCGCAAGTTCTCTTTGCCCCAATGCCATGTATGCTAATCCCCGCCTGCCGTAAGTCCAGGAAGAAGCATAATCGTTTCTTAATCTTATTGATTCGTTAAAATCTTCGATTGCAATTTCATATTCTCCCAATAATCTGTAAGCCTCTCCCCTGTTTGAAAAATACCAGGCAAAACTGCTGTTGTATTTTATATCTTCACTATTAAGTCTTATTACTTCATTTAAGTCTCTGATTGCTTCTTCCTGCTGACCTAATCTTTGATAAACCGTTCCCCTGTTTAAAAATGCGTATGAATCTTCAGGATCGATACTGATAGCCTCAGATAAATCATTTAGAGCTGCTTCATAATTACCTAATCTCCATAATACAGATCCGCGAACTGCATAGACCCATGAAAAATCAGGTTCAAGTCTTAGAGCTTCATTAAAATCACGCAGTGCCATTTCATAATTACTTTGATCGTGATATACCGCTCCTCTTACTCCGTAAGCATAATAATAATCAGGTTCAATTTTAACGGCTTCATTCAAATCCCTGATTGCCAAATCAAACCTGTTCAATACACGGTAGATATCGCCTCTATCTATATAAGCATCCGTAAAACTATTATCTAATTTGATAGCTTCATTCAGATCCCTTATTGCCATATCTTTTTGATCAAGCATACTGTAAGCATTAGCTCTGCCATGATATGCATATGGTATATCAGGTTCTAATCTTATAGATTCACTGAAATCTTTTATTGCCTGCTCATATTGACCATCAAAGTAATATTCATACGCGCGGTAAAAAAAATCTTCTGCGGTTCTTGGATTTCCCTGCCCACAAACAGCAGAATTACCTAAAATGATTATTACTGCAAAAAATAATATAAATTTAATTTTCATTGTAAAGACCCGCGTATTTCTTCAAGTGCTGTGATAACCCAATCAAGTGTGGGGTTCATACTTAGAGCCATTTGAAAATCACTTATCGCAAGTTCCCTTTGTCCGATTGCCATGTATGCCAATCCACGCCTTCCGTAAGTCCATGATGAACCGTCATCACTTCTTTGAATAAGTGATTCATTAAAATCTTCGATAGCGTTATCGAATTGTTCCAATAATCTGTAAGCCTCTCCCCTGTTTGAATAGTTCCAGGCAGCACTTCTATTGGATTTTATTCTGTCGCTGTTAATTCTGATTACTTCATTTAAATCCCTTACCGCAAGTTCTAACTGGTTTGTTCTTAGATAAACTATACCGCGGTTTAAAAACGCATAAGAATCATCAGGATTGGCTCTGGCTGCATGATTTAAATCGATTAAGGCTAAATCATATCTTCCTTGCCTCCAATGAACAGAACCTCTTACAGAATAAACTTGAGCATTTTCAGGATCAAGTCTTATGGATTCATTGAAATCACGCAATGCTAAATCATACTGGCTATGATCATGATATATCGAACCTCTAACGCCATAAGCTAAGTAATCATTAGGGTGAAGCCTTATAGCAGTATTTAAATCCCTGATTGCAGCATCAAATTGATTCATCATGCGAAATGTATCGCCTCTGCTGATATAAGCGCTTACAAAACTACTATTCAATTTTATCGCTTCGTTAAGATCCCTTAACCCCAAATCATACTGCCCCATAGCCCGATATGCTTCTCCCCGGAATAAATAAATTAATTCAAAACCGGGTTCTATATTGATAGCTTCGCTTAACTCTTTAATAGCAAGATCATATTGATCATCCATTATGTGATTTATAGCTTTTTCGATATGAACCGACAGCGGATTAACTTGCCCCCAAACAGCAGCATTGCTGACAAGAATTACTGAAATAACTAAAAATAATACTTTCATTTTCATATAAAATATAATAACACAAAATTAAGAAATTTTTACCACAAACCACACGAAAATACACGAACTTGTTCTTTGTTATCGTACCAAAATGAGGTAGAATATATTATCCTGTTTTGATATTATATTTTCATGACTGCTGATGAATTACGTAAAAAATATGTTGATTTTTTTGTGTCCAAAGGGCATGCGCAAATACAGGGGAAGTCCCTATTGCCTGAAAACGACCCGACTGTTCTTTTTACGACTGCCGGAATGCATCCATTGGTTCCCTATCTTCTTGGCGAAGAACACCCTGCGGGCAAAAGACTTGTAAATTTTCAAAAATGTATCCGCACAGGCGACATTGAAGCTGTAGGGGATGCCAGCCATTTAACCTTTTTTGAAATGCTTGGCAACTGGTCGCTCGGTGATTATTTTAAAGAAGAAGCCATCAAAATGAGTTTTGAGTTTTTAACCTCGCCGTTGTGGCTGAATATCCCTATCGAAAAACTTGGAGTTACGGTTTTTGAAGGGGAAGACCAAATACCGCGTGATGATGAATCCGCCGCAATCTGGAAAAGTTTAGGAATCGAAAGAATTTCATACCTTCCAAGAGAAGATAACTGGTGGGGTCCCGCAGGAACAACAGGTCCTTGCGGTCCTGATACCGAAATGTTTTATTACATGGGAGATTCCCCTTGCAGTCCCGATTGCAAACCCGGCTGTTCATGCAAAAAATGGCTGGAAATCTGGAACGATGTTTTCATGCAGTACAACAAAAATGCACAGGGCGCTTACGAACCCCTTTCCCGCAAATGTGTTGATACAGGCATGGGTATAGAAAGAACCGTCACAGTACTTAACGGAAAATCAAGCGTATATGACACAACGATTTTTGAACCGATAATTGCAGCAATTGAAAAAGCAGCAAATTGTAAATATACAAGCAAAGCGGATATCGAAGCTGATAAATCGATCAGAATTATTGCCGATCATACAAGGTCTGCTACTTTTATACTCGGCGACCCGAAAGCCGTAAGCCCTTCCAATGTGGGAGCAGGTTATGTTTTGCGCCGGCTTATCCGCAGAGCTGTTCGTCATTGCCGTAAATTAAATCCCGATGGAATGAGCCTTTCTCCCATTTCGCAGGTAGTAATTGATATTTTTAAAAATACCTACCCGGAACTTGAAGAAAACCGTACCTTTATAATTGGCGAACTTAATAAGGAAGAAGCAAAATTCATGGAAACGCTTCAGAAAGGCGAACATGAATTTGAAAAACTCCTTCCCAATTTATTAAAAGATCCGCGAAAAATCATGTCAGGCCGTCTTGCATTCAAATTATACGATACTTACGGCTTCCCAATCGAATTAACAGAAGAACTAGCCGCCGAATCGGGGATGACTGTAAATAAAGAAGAGTTTGATGAGGCTTTTAAAAAGCACCAGGAACTTTCACGATCACAGAGCGGTCAGGCATTTAAAGGCGGGCTTGGCGACCAGGGAGAAATGGCAGTAAAATACCATACAGCAACCCATCTTTTACATCAGGCTTTAAAAACCGTTTTAGGAGATCATGCCGCTCAAAAAGGCAGTAATATAACGGCTGAACGGCTTCGTTTTGATTTTACCCATGATACTCCCATGACAGCCGATGAAATTAAAAAAACCGAAGATTTAGTTAATGAACAAATAAGCAAAAATTTGCAGATTTTCATGGAAACCATGAGTATAGAAGATGCAAAAAAAAGCGGCGCTATAGCTCTTTTTGGGGAAAAATACGAGGCACAAGTAAAGGTTTATACAATTGGAAGTTCAATTAATGACTTTTTTACAAAAGAAGTATGCGGCGGTCCCCATATTGAACGAACCGGAACCCTTGGAATATTTAAAATCCAAAAAGAACAATCATCATCGGCAGGTGTAAGGCGTATAAGAGCGGTTTTAAATTAGTAACTTCACGCTATTCACTTTTGTTTAATTTGTGTTATATTAATACGGAAGGATAATTATGAAACGATTTATATTTGCAATTTTGGCTTTATTTACAGCGGTATGTGTTTATTCACAGGCGGATTTACAACCTGCGGCAACTGTCAACCTTATCAGAACAGAAGCTATAACGGTTAGACAGCTCCGTACAGAAGTTACACGTATGGAACAATCTGCAGGCCGTGTTTTGACTCAGGCTGAGCGGCTTCAGGTTCTTGATGTAATGATAAATGAGCGGTTAATTCTGCAAGCGGCTGAACGTGACAGAATTATTGTAACCGACAATGAAATAAACCAGCAGCTTACGCAGCTGCGAACCGCATTTTCACAGCAGTTTACTCAGCAATTTGGACGCCAGCCTACAGATGCCGAATTCGCCGATGCAATTCTAAGAGAAACCGGTCTTACATTAGAAGCCTACAGAGAACAGGTTAGAAGAACAGGTATCGCTCAAAAATATCTTTTTCATAAAAAAGGTGATTTATTAAATACATTAAGACCTCCTACAGAAGAAGAAATTTTGGCTGAATACAACCTTTCAAGAACAAGTCTTATCCGTCCTGAAACAATTCGTTTTACATTGATACAAATTCCTTATGGTCCTGATGCCGCTTCAAGGCAGAGAGCCAGAACACTTGCTGACAATCTTGTAAGAGAAATAAATAATGACGCTACAAAATTTGATGAAGTAGCAGCCCGCAGTGTTGCACCTAACTCAGGTTATCAAGCGGGAGATGCAGGTTATCTTCCAAGAACCCAGGATGTCAGAAATGCAGTCGGTCAGGTATTTATGGATGCAGCTTTTGGTTTAAGACAGGGACAAGTCTCCCGTTTAATCGAAGGACCTCTAGGGTTTCAAATTATCAAGGTTACCGAAAATTACGCTCAAAGAAATCTTGAACTTAACGATATAATTCAGCTTGGTACAAGAATAACTGTAAGAGAATATATCGGACAAGCTATGTTAAACCATAGACAGCAATTGATTGTAGCCCGTGCTACTCAGGAGCTTATTGCAGAATTAAGATCGTCCAGAACTTTTACAATATTTGAAAATAACATAAGATGGTAATTTGAAAAGGTATGACATCCAGGCGGAAAGGACGTATCCTGGCTTTTCAGGCTTTATACTTTTGGGATTCTTCGTCTCAAACTGAAGAACAAAGAGTTCCAATAGAAGAGCTTGTTAGTTTCGCCTGGCTTGATGATGATAAATTAAAAAACCTGGATGAAGGTTTGGCAGTTTTCTCCAGAATATTAATCGCCGGAACCATCGAAAATATTAAAAATATTGATTCTGCAATAATAAAACATTTGGAAAATTGGGATATAACACGTTTAAATCGTGTAGATCTTGCCATTTTAAGAATTTCAGTTTTTACCTTAATGTATCAAAATGATATAGCTCCTTCAATTGTTATTGACGAAGCTATAGGCATTTGCAGAGAATACGGAACTGATGATTCATTTAAATTTATAAACGGAGTTCTTGACAGCATCCGAAAAACGCTTCAGGAACAAAAAAATAAAGAAGAAAACCTATGAGCAGTATCCGTTTATTGCGTATAACGTTAATCGCCGGTTTTATTCTGACAATTCTGGCAGGCGGTGTTTTTTCATTTATATTATTGGTTGAAGGAAATATATTTTCATCAACAAGACAGCAGGATAATTTTAACAGATCTCTTCGCGATTTTGATATAATCTTTAGTGAATTAATGTTTACTGAAAGCGAGTTTAATATTTTAAACAGCGAGCTTGACCGTCTAGAAAGAAGAGCTGTTACCGTTGAATCGTGGCTTTCAATTTTAAAACGCCGAAAAGCTGTTGCCGATATTCATCCTCCTTCGATGGTAAGTTTCCGTATTTCAATTGAAAATGCTTTAAGAGCTTATCCTTCATCACAGCAGATTATAGCCGTAGCTGCGGCAAATCTTATTAAAAATACAGCTATCAATAATGAAACAGAACAGCAGCTGCGCGACTGGCTTCCTTTAATCACAGATCCTGCTTTAAATAATTTGCGTCTTTCGATTCATGTATTGTTAGGTGATTTTAGAAATCCGCAAAGAGCCTCTGCCCTGCCATACTCTCTTTTTTCTGACGGAACTGAATCTATTTCCATTAATCTGGCAGTACTAAAATTACTTAGAAATGATATCCGTGCAGCTGCATCTGATATAAATGCAATGTTAAACTTTTTTACAGCGCAAAATAACAGAGTTCTTTCTGTTCCAGTTTTACGTCTTGCGGCAGAATACCATTATGATTTCGGCGATCTTTTAAGAAGCGCAGAAATTTTTTCAAATATAGTGGAAATTTTTTCGGATTTTAATGAACAAATTCCATCCGAACAGGTTAATAATATTATTGAATCGGCATTATCCCGCCAGGCAGATGCTTTATATCTTGCAGGTTACACAGATATTGCCGCGGCAATCTGGAGACTTTTATCGCAATATTCAAATGAAACAAGCCTTTATAATATTTCGTACTTAACTGACGACCCGGCTGAAGCAGCTTCTTATCTTGAAAGACTTGTAAATAATATTGATAATGATCCGGACAAAAATTCCAGATCAGCTTTAGCAAGGCAGTTTGGATTAATCAGATACAGCAGGACTTTTGACTATTACAGTGCAATTTCTCTGCTTCAAAACAGTTTATCTTTTTCTCCGCTTGAGTTTCCATATATCGATCTTGAAATTTGCAAGCGTCATGCGCAAAGTCAAATACTCGGACGGCAAATAGCTGAAACATGGCTGCTTTTGGATCGCCATGAAATGATTGATGATCTTTACAAATGGGCTGTTTGGCATTTCTTTTTCCAGCAAAGTATAGAAGAAGCAAAAATTATTTTAGATCGGTTTAATCTGCTTAATTTATCTGCCTCCTGGATTGATGAATACAGAGCCATCTATTTAATGAATGAAGGTTATCTTGACGCAGCCGAAAATATTTTTAATTCATTACCGGCAGAAAATACCAACTGGACTTCACATGCCAACTACGGAAGACTATTGGAAACTTTTCAATCATTTACAAAGGCTTTGGAACAATATGAAGAAGCCGCGGCAAAAGTGCAAAATCCAAAAGACGCAGCTAGAGTACAAGTACGGATCGCAAGGTGTTTTACTGCATTAAACCGCCATAATGATGCCAGCAGAGCTCTTTTGTACGCTCTTGAACTAGACCCGCAAAACCTAACTGTCAGACTTGAGCTTGACAGAGCCAGGTAGCTCATTAAGCTATTGACCATAATGAGCTATTTTTGTATCATTAATTACATTAAAAACAATAATTTCGGAGGATTATATGAAAGTAAGACCTTTGGCAGACCGGGTCATGGTCAAACTAGAAAAAAATGAGGCTAAAACAGCCGGTGGAATCATCATTCCCGATACTGCGCAGGAAAAGACCCAAACCGGAACAGTAGTGGCTGTTGGAACTGGAACAGAAAAAGTAGCAATCACTGTTAAAAACGGCGACAAAGTAATGTACGATAAATACGCCGGAACCCAGATTAAAGTTGACGGGGAAGAACACTTAATCCTTAAAATGGCCGACATTATAGCGGTTGTTGAATAAACGGAAAAATATCAGCCACAGAGATTAAATTATTCGGGTTCGTTATTTAACTCTGTGGTTTATTTGTTATGAAAATCAAATATAAAACTTTTTTAATTTTTTTATCTCTTTTTATACTGTTTTTTGCATCATGTTCCAGAATGGGATATGGTGTTTTATTATGGTCTGTAGATGAACCGCCTATTGATTCAGGCACTGTTGTACCTGTTTATATAAAATCAAATATCGAAAAAATATGGGTAATAGGTGTTCCTGAAAATGTCAGAGCAGATAGGGATTATAAAATAGAAGTACCTCTTACGAACCTGGAATTTTTCAGCAGTAAAAAAAACGCAATTCAGTGGGCTCAGGAGTTTGCTCCATACGCAATGACTTATGCTGAAAACCTGCAGGACGGACTTCCCATACGTGAAAATCCTGATAATAACGCACGCCGTGTATACCGCTTACGCCTTGGAGAAGTAATAAAAGTTCTCGGTCTTGCAAAAGGGGTTCCCCCAATAAGCACAACAGGTGATCCTCTTCCAGGCGATTGGTACAGAGTAATGACAACTGAAGGTGTTATAGGATTTTGTTTTTCGTACAGGCTTAAAATGTTCGATCAAAATGAAAGACCTATTTTAACTGCCAGCATTACTCAAACCGCAATCGATCCTGAACTTGAAACAGTATTGGCAAAAACATGGCATGCAGAATCATACTTACAAATGGTTAACACAAGACGAATTAATATCCAGGAAATGGAAAGAAAATACAGATTTGATCCCGGATACGAAACCGGAGTTGCAAGAATTATAATGCCGGATTTTGAAAGGCAATTTTCGTATGACAGAATCAGCTCTGACGGAGAAAGCGCATGGACATTTGAAGGCGCTAATCTTCAGATAATATTACGTTCAGCTTCTTCTTTAGCGGTTCAATTTACCGATACAGCAGGCACTAGGCGAACATTTAATTTTGTAAACCTTACAACAGATATAGACACTCTTATTCTCCAGGAAAATGCAAGACGTGAAAATCAATATTTGAATATTATTAACCAGGGTCCTGTCTTTTCCAGTAATAACTACGGGACTATTACATTTTTAAGCACAGGTGATTTTACATGGACCGGCTTCGAACACCTTGTTCCTGAATTAATTCCCGCTGATACAAATGGAAGAGGAAGAATACTGATGGATCTTTATATGTCTCCATCTTATGAAGACCGTTTTAACGGTGCTTTTACCATGCAATATACAGATATAAGAAGTAACAACACTCGTTTTTTCTTGTACAATCTTGATAATCAGGGATTACGCCTTGAACTTGTTCCTGCTTACGGTATCGAAGATATTACCGTAACACGGCGTGATTCATCCCCGGTTGTTTTATATTTTTTCATAGATTCACAAAATTAAATGTCCTTTGTCCAATTTTCACGTGTTAATCTTAGTTTTGGTCACAGAGATATTTTAAAAGATGTATCACTTCGCCTGGCTTCCGGTTCCCGCTGCTGTCTTACCGGAGCGAACGGAAGCGGTAAATCTACATTACTTAAAATAATAGCCGGAAAATTAAATTCAGATTCCGGCGAACGCGCTGTCCAAAAAAATACCCGTATTTCTTATTTGCCTCAATCAGGTATTGTTCATCACGGCATGAGTTTGCGTGATGAAGTTGAATCGGCTTTTAGTTTTGTTCACAGCCTTATAGAAAAACTAGAAAAGACAGGTGAATTGCTCGCTCAGGTAAAAAATGATGAATCACAATCCGGCAATGTAAAGGTTTTAATAGACGAACATCATATTTTACAGGAGCAAATTGAACAAACAGGTTTTTACAGGCGTGAAGGTCTTGTAAGTTCTGTTTTATGCGGTCTTGGTTTTTCATTAAATGATATTAATCGTGATACAGGAGAATTTTCCGGCGGCTGGCAGATGCGTATTGCTTTGGCAAAAGTTCTTTTGGAAAAACCTGATATTCTCCTTTTAGACGAACCAACAAATTACCTTGATATAGAAGCCAGAACATGGCTTTTACAATGGCTTAAAGATTTTACAGGCGGCTATCTTTTGGTCTCACACGACAGATATTTTTTGGATGTAAGCGTTAATGAAGTGTATGAACTTTATAACGGAAATTTAAAAAGATATACCGGAAATTATACATCGTTTGAAAAGATAAGGCAAATTGAACTTGAAAGTATTGTTAAACGTTATAATGAGCAGCAGGAAGAAATAATAAAAACCGAAGCTCTAATTAAACGTTTTCGTTATAAGGCAAGCAAAGCGGCTTTTGCCCAGGATCTAGTTAAACGTCTTGAAAAAATGGAAATTATAGAAATCCCCGAATCTCTAAAAAAAATAAATATCAGTTTTCCGCCTGCGCCTCATTGCGGAAATGTAGCACTAACACTTGAAAGTATTGGAAAAAGTTACGGACAGCGTAATGTGCTTTCTTCGCTTGATTTGAATATTGATGCAGGAGAACGTCTTGTTGTTGCAGGTCCTAACGGAGCAGGTAAAACTACCCTTTTGCGGATAATCGCAGGTGCTGATAATCAATTTGAAGGAAATGTAAAATACGGAAGCGGTGTTTGCGCAGGATATTTCTCACAGGATGCCGCTGAAGCTCTTGATTCATCACAAAACATACTTGAATTTATGGAAGAAGAAGCTCCTACAGCTTTAATTCCAAAGTTACGTGATATGCTAGGCGCTTTTTTATTCAGAGGTGATGATGTTTACAAAAATGTTAATGTTCTTTCCGGCGGTGAAAAAAGCCGGCTTGCTCTTTTAAAAATGTTTTTAAAACCCATGAATCTTTTAGTTTTGGACGAACCTACAAATCACCTTGATCTTTATTCCAAAGACATTTTACTTGAAGCGCTAAAAAAATATACAGGTACTATTATTTTTGTTTCTCATGACCGGTCTTTTATGGAGGATCTTTCTACAAAAACCCTTGAATTGATGCCAGGTACTGATACAGCACCAGCGGCGGCAAAATTATTTTACGGTAATTACGCCTATTATCTGGACAGAATTAATAGAGAAAATGAAGAAGATAATAAACCACAGAGGACTGCAACTAAAGTTGCTGGGAGGAACACAGAGGTTTTAATAGAAAGCGATTCTTCACTCCGTGATACTCCGTGGTTAAATTCAAATGAACTTAATAATGAGCAAAGGCGCGCTTCAGAAAAGCAAAAACAGGCTTTAAAACGCAGACTGGAAAGACAAGAAACGCAAATACTTGGCGAGCTGGAAGACCTTGAAAAGGAAAAAGCTGCTTTGGAAATTGAGCTGTCTTTGCCTGATGTCTATTCTAATGCAGAAAAAGCAAAAAAAGTAAAACAAAAATTGGATGATTATATAAAAAAAATCGATGAAAAATCGGCTGAATGGTCGATTATTGACGAACAAAAAAATAAATCATATATTTAAATTGTAATAAGGAGGTATATAATGAAAGTATTGAGAATTGCCGGTATAGTTATTATTGTAGCTTTAATTGTCATACTTATTTTAAGAGCTTTTAATTTTAACTAAGTTATAGGAGTTTATAGTATGAGATTATTCTTAAGAATAGCTATCATTGTTATTATCATACTTATTTCTCTCATTTTAGTTCAGGTGCTTTTTAATTTTACAGTATCAGATGCCTTTAACAGTTTTTTCGGCGGAACTGAACTATCCGATATACGTATTAATCTTGGGCAGGAATATATAATTCCCGCATTTGAAATTGTATCTTTAGAAATATCCTCTCAAAAAAATCTAAGCGTTATAGAAGTAAGCGCCAAAGAATGGTGGCGGCTTAATATAGGGACAGTTTTTATTTTTATTAATTACGATTCTTATGTCCGCCTTGGCGTAAAAAATCCTGAATTAATAGAAATTGAGAGAGTTAATAATACAATTTATGTCGAAGAATCAACTATAGAAATTGCAGTACTGGATCAAAAAGTGTATAATTTTGAACATATCAAAACTTTTACCAGTAACTTTTTTGTTTTAACAAGAGATTTGGAAGGTCATACATTACGGGCTATCAACGAACTTGAAAAAGAATTACTTGAAAGAATGAGCGAAAATACCCAAATAGTTAATTTTGAATATGCAAAAAGAAACTTCATGGAAAATTATAAAAACCTGTGTAATGCCATGGGTTTAGAAGTTGTTTGGAGATAAATATGAATATATTAATTATCGGCGGAGCCGGTTATATCGGAAGCCATGTAACAAGAGAGTTTCTTGACAATGGTCACAGCTGCACTGTTTATGATAACCTTTCAAGCGGACTTAGGGAAAATCTTTTTTCACAAGCTGAATTTATTCACGGTGACATTCATGATTACTGCTCTCTTTTAGAAGTTATGAAAAATAAAAAAGGGTTTGACGCAATTATTCATCTTGCCGCTTCCAAGGCTGCAGGAGAGTCAATGTTAAATCCGCAAAAATATTCCCGTAACAATATCTGCGGCACTATAAATATTTTAAACGCAGCGTGCGAAAGCGGCATTAAAAACATTGTTTTTTCATCAAGCGCCGCTGTCTACGGCGAGCCTCAGTACCTGCCTATCGATGAAAAGCACCCTACAGTGCCTGAAAACTTTTACGGTTTTACCAAACTGGAAATAGAACGCATTTTAAGCTGGTACTGCAAGTTAAAAAATATTCGTTATGCTTCTTTGCGTTACTTTAACGCAGCAGGATACGATGTTAAAGGCAGAATAAAAGGACTTGAGCAAAACCCTGCAAATTTAATTCCTATAATAATGGAAACTGCCTGCGGTATAAGAAAAGAAATGAAAATCTTCGGCGATGATTATGATACGCAGGATGGAAGCTGTATCCGCGATTATATTCATGTAAATGATTTGGCTTCAGGACATGTAATAGCTTTAGATTACATTATAAAGAACAATAAAAGTATTGTTGTAAATCTTGGAAGCGAAACAGGAAGCTCTGTAAAAGAAGTGCTGGATATAACACGTAATGAAACAGGTAAACCCATTCCGTGTAAAATAGCAGAACGCAGACCCGGAGACCCTGCAAAACTTACAGCTTCGGCATCTTTGGCTTTTGAATTACTCGGCTGGAAAGCAAAACATTCAGATATGAAAACAATAATTAAAACAAGCTGGAATGTTTATAAATAAATAGCTTGCGGTTTTCATAAAGGGGAGGGAAAATAATATCTCGTCAAAAAATTTAGACACAAAAAAAATAGTTTCTTCTTTGTGTGACGGCGGCTCTGTCGCAAACCGTCTGCCTTCTTATGAACCGCGTAAAGCGCAATTGGATCTTCTTTCTCTTATTATACAGGGTTTTAACGAAGATGCACTTGTTATGGCAGAAGCCGGAACAGGTGTGGGAAAATCGTTTGCATATCTTCTGCCTGCGGTTCATCACGCGCTTTTAAATAAAGAAAAAGTTGTAATATCAACCGCAACAATTACACTGCAGCAGCAGTTATTTGAAAAAGATATTCCTCTTGTTGAATCAAGCCTGACAACAGATGAATCAGACAACAAACAAAATAAAAAACTTAAATCTGTGATTATGAAAGGCAGAGGAAATTATTTATGCCTAAGAAGGCTTGATGACAGTATAAAAGAACCGCCTCTTTTTGATTTTGACAGCGGAGAATTAAATAATATTGCAAAATGGGCGCAAACAACAAAAACAGGAGCAAAAGCAGATCTTAGTTTCATGCCATCAGAAACTGTATGGTCAAGTATCTGTTCAGAATCTGATTTATGTTTAGGAAATCACTGTCCATGGATTGAAAAGTGTTTTATTATAACACTTAGAAAAGAAGCAAGTAATGCTCATATTATCGTTGTAAACCATCATTTACTTTTCGCTGATTTAGCAGCTCGTTATAACGGAGCCGGTTATGAAAACGCTGTTGTTCTGCCGCCTTTTAACCGTTTAATAATTGACGAAGCTCATACAATTGAAAATGCCGCAACTTCATTTTTTTCTTCAGAGTTTTCAAAAATAGGTATATATAAACAGCTAGGAAGACTTTACCATAAACGCAGAGCGAATCAGCATGGACTTTTATTAAAACTTTGTGCAATGCTGCCGTCTGCATTGGAACCTTTAGATGAATTAATTGAAGCAATTAATAAAATCCGCAAATCAATGGACGAACTCGATGAACATGCGATGCAGTTATGCGGACCGGAATGGATATTCAGGCTTTCGCCTGCTGTTGATGAAGCGTTTTTAAAAAAAGCGTTTTTTCCGTATTTAAAAACTTTTCGCAAAGATATACTAAGCCTTACTAATTTAATCCGGGATATTATTGAAAATTTAAATGATGAAAAATCTGCTGATCCTGTTGTTTGGGAGATTAAAACCATTATTAAACGATTGGAAAGCGCTGCAAATATTTGCGATTCTTTTTGTAAATATAAAAAACCAAAAAACGAAGTTTTAGAAAATGTCTTAGAAAATGTCTTATGGATCGAAAAAATACGTTCTTCAAAATCACAATCATCAAAAGATTCCTGGGTTGTTTTTACAAAAACTCCTTTGGATTTAGCTCCATTATTAAAAGACAGTGTTTTTTCTCCCAATAAAACGGTCGTATGCGTTTCTGCGACGCTGGCTATAAACAACAATTTTTCCTATTGGGCAAATCAGTGCGGAATAACTCTTACAGAAAATCGCAATCTTCTTTCAGATTGTTTTCCCTCTCCTTTTCCTTACTCCAGTAATGTTCTTTTGGCGGCTCCATCTGACGCTCCTTTACCGGATGAAGATGAATATCAGCTCTTTGTTAATAAGGCTGTAAGTAAACTTTTAGAGGTTAGTCAGGGGGCAGCGCTTGTTTTATTTACTTCGTACCAGTCCTTAAACAGCGCATATAATGCGGCAAAAATCGAACTTGAACCTATGGGAATCCGCTGTTTAAAACAGGGAGATGATGATCGCACCCGTCTTTTGCAAATCTTTCTTTCTGATGAAAGTTCATGTCTTTTCGCCACTGATTCATTTTGGGAAGGAATTGACGCGCCCGGTGATACCTTAAAACTGGTTATAATCTGCCGTTTTCCTTTCCGAATGCCCGGCGACCCTGTATTTGAAGCCCGCCGTGAATTGATTGAAAAACAAAATAAAAACTCATTTTTGGAACTTTCTTTACCCCAGGCTATAATGAAGTTTAAACAGGGTTTTGGCAGGCTTATGCGCAAAAGCCAGGACAGCGGTATAGTTGTTATTCTAGACGGCCGCCTGTTTAAAAAATCCTACGGACAATTATTTTTACAATCTCTTCCGGAAACTAAAACTAGTTTCAGCGAATTGAATAATATTATTAAAGATATAGAAAACTTCTTATATTAATGCTACAATTATACAATATCAAAAAATATACTTGGAGGATTAATGTCAGATTCGGTAGAAAGTACTTATACAGAAAAATACCTTGTTTTTTCCATAAATGATAAATTATACAGTTTTCCATCCCGCCATATCAGCGAAATTTCAATGTTTGATACTGTTTATCCGCTGCCGCTTTTGCCGTCATATATACTTGGGGTAGTAAACAGATACTCTGTTCCTTATGCTTTATTTGATATTGGTCTTTTACTCTACAACACACCCACCCCTCATAAAAAAGTTCTTATTTTTAAAGATAAAATTGATAAAATCGCAATTGTTATTGATGATGTAACAGGCATAGCGGAAATAAATCCTGATTCAATTGTTTCAATGGAAAGAAGCCATGATTCTAATGATATAACCGACGCTGTAGCTTCTTCATTTGATTGGGATGATAATAATGTTTTTGTACTTGATATTTATCGTATTTTAAACTGTGCTGTCCAGGATTCGGTATAATATGCGTGTTTTTCTTTGTTCTTACGCTGACAGCGGTTTTTCGCTGGCAATCCCAATGGAAAATATATCCTCCGTTTTTTTGTTATCAAAAGAAGATTTAAAATTCAATCAACAGACTTTTTCTGACGGTAGTTTTATTTATAATAATACTGAAAATAATAATGTATATGTTTCTCTTCCCGTAATTTTTGATTGCTCCAATGCAAATGTCCGTCATGGAATTATCCTTAATAAAATTAATGATGAAAATATAGTTTTATTTACCACAGAAATTGACAGCGAAGTAGAAATACCTGATGGAAACTTTTATTCTTTACCTAAAGCATTCAGTACCCTCCTCTTTTCAGATATATTTAACGGTTTTTTATTTAATTTTGAATATACAAATAAATCAAACGGCGATTTAATTCTTTTACTCAATCCAAATCAATTAATTCAATATGTTAAAAAGGAAAAGATATGATTAAAACATTAATTGTAGATGACAGCTCTGTTGTCAGAGAAATTCTTAAAGACTTTCTGCAAGGCGAAGGATCTTTTGAAATAATAGGCGAAGCTGAAAACGGATCTGACGGCGTAAACAAAGCAAGAGAACTTAATCCCGATTTAATTACCATGGATTTTGAAATGCCTGTAATGAATGGACTTGAAGCCATTGTTGAAATAAGAAAGTTCAGTTCTTGCGGTATTGTCGTTATAAGCACTCATGATACTGCAAAAATGGCTTACGAAGCTACTGTTAAAGGCGCTCATGAATTCTTTGCAAAGGATATTTTCACATCACAAATGACTGAAAGGCAGCGCTGCGAAATATTCAGTACTTTAAAGCAAATAATTAAAATAAAAAATAAAACAGTTTCTGTACAAGGTACAAAAAATAATATCACTGCGGCAGCGCATAAAATTAATTGTGTTGTTATTGCATCTTCAACAGGTGGTCCTATGGCACTCTGTCAGTTATGCTCGGGACTTCCGCCTTCTTTCCCCGTTCCTATAATACTTGTTCAGCATAATACTTCCGGATTTGACAAAGGATTTGTCCAATGGCTAGACGGTTATTCTCATTTAAAAGTACAGCTTGCAGAAGAAGGTGTTTTTCCTTTAAAAGGAAATGTTTATGTAGCTCCTACAGACAAACACCTGACTATAGGAGCTGCAGGACTTTCTTTTGATGACGGCGAACCTGTTAATAATCAAAAACCTGCCGCAGACATTCTATTTAAAACTGCAGCTGCTCAATACGGTAATTCAATTATTAGTATTGTATTAACCGGAATGGGTAATGACGGCGCTGAAGGTACAAAACTTATAAAAGAATCAGGCGGTTTAACAATTGCACAAGATGAAGCTACTTCCATGATTTTCGGTATGCCGGCTGCCGCTGTGGAAACAGGAAACGTAGATTTGGTTCTTCCATTAGGTGAAATAGCGCAAAAACTTATTTTATTAACAGGAGGAAATTAATATTGCCTTCATCTGATCCTTTGTTAAAAACAACAGATGCCTTCGAATTAATTTCTGATGTTCCCGCGGAAGTTCTTTCTAATCCTGCGTTATTATTTCTTTATTACCGCATTGATCAAATACTTGGAATAAAAGCAACAGCCGACGGCCTTAAAAATCTTAATAATTATCTTATAAATTATTGCGGCGCTTCATTTATTGAAAATCCTGCTGCTTATGAATACCTGCTTACATCCCGCGAGCAGATATATAATATCTCTAAATATTTAACCATAAATGAAACTTATTTTTTCAGGGAAGGAGCGCATTTTAATTTATTAATAAATATGCTGCCTGACTTTGCAAAATTAGGACGTCCTTTAAAAGTATGCAGTGCCGCTGTTTCTATTGGATGTGAAGCGTATAGTATAGCAATGCTCCTTGAATATTATTCAAAAAAAGAAAATAACTTTGACTTTACCATTGACGCTTTTGATATAAACGCAGATGCAATTGAAACAGCAAAAAGCGCAAGATACACATTAAACACTATACGTTCAGATATAACTCCCTGGAAACATATTCTGGACTTATATATTATACCTGATAACAATGAATTTATAGTATCGCAGAGTATCCGCAGTAAAGTACATTTTTTTTCCCATAATATTATGCGCGGTCTTGAAAAACAATATGATATAATATTTTTCAGAAATTCATTAATTTATTTTTCTACAAAAAACAGGCTGTCTGTATTAAATAATCTTGCTGAATCACTTTTTAATAATGGAATTCTTTTCCTTGGAGTTTCTGAAACTGCATCAGTAGATCATCCTCTTCTTTTAAACCGTTTTTCATCAGATGTTTTTTATTTTCAAAAAACAAGTATTAATTCCGGATATGAATTTAAACCAGTTAAAAAACAAACTGTAGAAATTAAAACTAAAACCAAAACTAAATTAAAACCAGAAAAAACTGATAATGAAAAAATACATATTATAAAAAAAACTGAAACTTTATCTGTAAATTGCGCAGAAATTACTGAAATAATTAAAACAGATGAAGGTGTAAAGAATACCGAATCTGTAATTAATGCATTGGAAAGCGATAAAATAAATCTTGTTTCAGGAAGCAGCCTTGCAGCATGTATTATGAATTTATTAAATAAACAGGATTTTAAAAAAGCCGGTATTATTTTATCACTTTTGGAAAAAAATAATACATCGCCTTACACAAATTTTTTACGGGGAGAATATTATTTTTTACAAAATATTTATGAAGAAGCCGAAAAACATTATTATGAAGCAGCAATTAAAAACAAATTTTTCTGGCCTGCTTTTTATAGAATTTCCTGCCTAACATCTGACGGCAATAAAACCAGACATGAATATAAAATTAAAAAAACAATTGAAAGCATTGAATTATTATTAAAACAAAAGCATACAGGTGAACATAATTACGAATGTTTTATGGGAGGATTTTCTCCCGATTACTTTTTAAGGATTCTTGAAAAAAAATTAACATAAAACGAGGTGTATATGAAAAATAAAAAGATAAGATTTACATTTACAATAAAATTTACGCTTGTTGTACTTCTGATTATAGTTCTTAACACCGGTATTTTTTCAGCCATTTTTTTATATAATTTATTTTCGATAAGTTATACGCTGGCAAAAACCAATGTTGAAAAAAGTATAGAAAATTTCAGGGGCGAAATAATTTCTATGCTGAACAGGTATGCTGATTTGCTTGACAATGCAAGTTATGGAATAGGCGCATTATTTGATCAGGGGCTTAACAATATAGAAGATATGTCCGGTTATTTTGGTAATTTAATAGATAAAATGCCGGAAATAGATTTATTGTATTTTTCCAGTAATAATAAATGGAATGAAAGCGGCGGTTACTGGATAGCAAGTCCTGTTTGGATACCTGAGTACGAAGAATGGGATCAAAGAGTTCGTCCCTGGTTTATAAATGCAAAAGAAGCTGCTGGTAATATAGCTTTTTCTGAACCTTTCCTTGATGCAAAAACAGGCGAAACTATCATTTCCATATCAAGAGTTGTATTTGACGGACAAGGCAGGGACATCGGAGTAATAGCTGTGGATATGCTTGTTACAAAACTTAATGAAGAAATAAACCGTACTCTGGTTTTCCCGGAGCAGCAAATATTTCTCCTTAACAATAAAGGTTTGTACATAACCAATCCAAACCAGCAAAAAATAATGTTAGATAATTTCTTTGCAGAAAAAAATATTGAACAATATTACGAAAGAGTTCTTTTATATGATACTCTTCATTTTCAGGAAAGCAATTATAATTTTTTTGCAGCAACAGTACCTTATGCGAACTGGCAGCTAGTTTCCATGACGCCTGATTCCGCTATTTATGCCGAACCCAATAATATCCTTTGGAATATAATTCTTTTATTCGTTTTAATTTTTGCAGTTTCAATCGGCATTTCAATTATTTTTACATATTTCATGCTGAACCGCCCATTAAAGGATATTCTTAAAATATTCAAACAGCTTAATAACAATGATCTTAACGTACAGCTTAATGCTGTATCCAATGATGAAATGGGTGATTTAATGAATGCTATGAATGTTTTTTTAACAAGGTTAAAATCAACATTTAATGCGTTTAACAGTAATACTTCGATGGTATCATCTGCTGTATTGGAACTGTCAACCTCAGCAATAGAAATAACAACAACAGCAAACGAACAATCAGCCAGCGTAGCAGAAATTATCAGCACAATGGAAAACAACAAAAATCTTACTGCTCAAGCATCGGAAAAAACAGAAGAAGTTGCGTCCCTTGCTGCGCAAACCCAGGAACTAAGCCGAAGAGGAGCTGATCTTCGTGATGTTAATGAAGACATGATGCTCGATATACGCAATCAAAATGCAAAAATAATCGATATTATAAGAAACCTTACAGACATGCTTTCCAGAATTGATGAATCAATTCTGCTTATTGATACTATTGCAGACCATACAAAACTTATAGCTTTTAATGCGACATTGGAAGCGTCATCTTCCGGCGAAGCAGGATCGCGTTTTTCAGTTGTAGCAAGCGAAATCAGGCGTTTTGCAGATAACGTTGTAGCATCAGCATCTGAAATAAAAGAAAAAATATCGGAATTACAGGAAGCGTCAAAGACTCTTTTAACAGAAGCAAACAGCGGAACACAAGCCATTGATACAGGTTATAACAGGATGGTTGAACAAAAAGAAGTCTTTGAAAGCATTGTTGATGTTTCTCAGAATGTCGCAATACGTTCTCAGCAAATATCCAGCTTAAGCAAACAGCAGGAATATGCTTCTGCTCAAGTGTTTACAGCATTAAAAGAAATATCTACCGGCGTTAACCAGTTTGTATCAGCTACCAATATGACATCTGCCGCTGTAGATAAACTTAACAATATGTCATTAGAGTTAAAAGAAACTTTAATGAAATACACAACTGAAAAATAAGGATTATTTATGAACAGTAGAAATTTTAAAGACCAAATTAACCTTGATGATTCAAAAGGCGAAAAACTGATAAGTGTTTTCCGTTTAATGCTTTCTGCTATTTATTTACTCAGTCTGCCTGCAATTTCGTTTGTAAGAGATATGGAAGGCTACGGACATCTTCCCATGCGGGCTCATTACAGCACTGTAATCTTTTTTATATACTCAATTTTCCTATTTTTAATTTTACGGAAAAGAGAAAAACTTCACAGTACATTTAAATATATATTTGTAATTATTGACATGACCTGTATCAGCGCCTGTATATGGGTTACGTGCACTTATCCTGAAGTATGCCCTCCTATCATTTATCTTTCCATTCAAATTCAGTTTTATATAATGCTTATTTTGCTTGGAGCTTTCAGGTTCAGCGTGCGCTGTTCTGTTATTTCAGGTATATATGCAGGTATTTGTTTATTGGTTGTTATTTTTGCTAACGGCAGTGCACTCGACCTTCCTTACTCGGCTGTTATTAATTCTAATGTAGTAACTTTCCGTTTTCCGCTTTACAACGAATTGTTTCATATTTTCGGTATTATAATAGCAGGAACTATCACCGGTTTTGCCTGCAAACGCCACATTTCACTTTTCAGCACTTATGTAAATACACACAGCAAAGCGGCAGAAGCTGCAGCAAAAACAGATGAACAAACTCAAGGTATGGCTGTTACCATTCAAAATACTACAGATAAAATATTTTCATCTTCCAAAGAAATTTTTTCTACTGCAAACAATCAGGCAGCAAGTGTTCAGGAAATTGAAAGTACGATAAATGAAAACACTCAAATAGCCATCGAAATAGCAGAAAAAACTTCAAGTGTTTCATCTATTGCGACAAAAATGGAGAATGATGTAAATCTCGGGTTTAACTTACTTGAACAGAATGTAGGGCAATTTGAAGAGATAAAAAACAAAAATGACGATGTTATTTCCGGTATTAATACACTGGGAAATAAAATAACAAAAATACACGACATTATCGAAACAATTAACGCAATTACCGATCAAACAAAAGTAATTGCATTTAACGCTGCACTGGAAGCTGCCAGTGCAGGTGAACACGGCAAACGTTTTTCTGTAGTTTCAACCGAAGTTAACCGTCTTGCTGATGATATTTCCGCTCTTACAAAAGAAATTCGTAAACAGGCAAATGATATTCAAAACTCCTCAACTTCATTAATCAAATCCAGTAAAGAAAGTTCCATCAAAATTAATCAGGGCAACAACTTAATAAAAGAACTGGAAAATATTTTCAGGGAAATTCGAAATGGAGCCGAAGTAACAGCAAATCAGGCACAGACAATAACAATATCAAGCCAAAAACAGCAAAAATCAACAAAACAAATTAACATCGCCATAACAGATATCGCCAGCGGACTTACGAACTTTATTCAATCAACAAGAGTTGTAACATCATCTGCTGAAGAGCTTGTTCAATTGATGCAACAACTTGAATCATTGATAAAAAATAAAATAAACACCGGAAAAGATATATGGCAATAGATAAAGAAAAATATATCAGGAAATTTGTTGACGAAGGTCTTGAGAATATCAGCCTTGTCGAATCTTTGGTTTTTGATATAAAAGACGGTATATCCGTAGATGATGATCTTGCTACTGTATTGAGAGCTTTACATACGCTTAAAGGATCATCGAGAATGCTCGAATTTAAGCGTTTGGAAGAATTAACTCATTCTTTGGAAAATGTTTTTGTAGCTTTAAGAGAACAGAGAATCGGTTTTTCAGAAAATATTGTCAAACTGGTTCTGTCTTCTTTAGACTTATTAAAATCCGGCTTTGTAGAATTATTACAAACAAAAAACGATGATATAGATGTAAATGAATTTGTAAAGAATTTGAATTTGGTTTCCTCAAATGAAGAATTTACAATTCCTAAATCAAATACCGGCACTGAAACATCTTTCCAATTATCAGTAAAGGAAAAAGAGCAAACAGAAAATATAGAAAATGATGATTCATCTGATGAACTTATGGATCAAGAGCAAATAAACGCTATTTTAAAATCTAAAAAACAAAAAGAAGCAAAATCAGAATCAATCCGTCTTTCTCTTGATAAAATTGACGGAATTATTAAAAGTATCGCTTCATTACAAGTTTTGGAAATTTCAGCTAAAAGTATTTCACAGGACAGCGCATCAATTACAAGTAATATAAAAGTTTTTTCAAAAAAATTAAAAGAAATTGCAAAACTTGATCCGGTTTTATCTTCTGAATTCAGAAAAATTGAAAGATCAAGTGAAAAACTATCATCTTCATTAAGAAATTACGCAATAGACGCAGGAAATCATGTAAGAGGAGCTTATGACAGCGTAATATCACTGCGTACCCTTCCCATTTCTACAATTTTTGACAGTTATCCGCGTTATATATATCATTTATCGGAAGAATTAAATAAAAATGTTCAGCTTTCCATCGAAGGCAAAGAAAATGAAATAGATAAAAATATAATCGAATCATTATCTGAAGTTATTATGCACATGGTTCGTAACGCAATTGATCACGGTATCGAACAACCTCAGGAACGTATCGCATGCGGTAAAAATGAAGCAGGAAAACTATCCATAATATGTTCCCGTGAAAGCGGAAGTATGAAGATTATGATCTGCGATGACGGCAGAGGTATTGATCATGAAAAAATAAGACAAAAAGCCGTAAGGGAAGGTTTTATCGCAGAAGCTGCTGCAGCCGGCCTTTCAAAAGAAGATCTTACAAACTTCATTTTTCAAAGCGGATTTTCTACGTCAGGTAATGTAAGTAATGTTTCCGGAAGAGGCGTTGGAATGGATGTTGTCCGTGAAAGCGTTGAAGCATTAAAAGGAAGTATTGTTGTAGAAAGCACTCAGGGTGAAGGCACTACTTTCACAATTATGGTTCCTTTATCTATAGCCGCTTTAATGGGATTTCCGGTTGTATGCGCAGGAATTAATTTTATAATACCTTCCAACTTTGTCGATAATATACTTCTTTTAAACCGTGAAGATATTATTACAGTTGTTGATCGTCCCGAGATTAAATACAACGATCGAATAATAAAATTATATTATTTAAGCCAAATACTGCAAATTAAGGAAGATATAATTTCACCTAATGATATACTTTTTATAGTTATCATCCGTTCTTACGATGACATCGCCGCATTAGCAGTTGATAACATCGATTCAATGAGATCTGTTATCCTTAAAACAATGCCAGCATTTATGGAAAATATTAATGTGTTTTCCGGTATCGTACTAAATGAAGATTATGAAATGGTAAGTGTTTTACATATTCCGACAGTTATAAAAATGGCAAAAAGAATCAAGGCTTTGGACATTAAAAAACGTAATATCGAATATGAAAAACTGAGAAAATCAATTTTGGTTGTTGATGATTCTCTTCCCACCCGTGAAATTGAAAGTGAAATTCTTCAATCGGAAGGATATTATGTTGATACAGCAGCAGACGGAGCGCAGGCTCTAAAAGCTGCCAAGCAAAAACAATATGATTTAATCTGTACAGATTTAAATATGCCTGTAATGGACGGGTTTATGCTTATTGAAAATTTAAAAAAGAACGAAGAATTGTCTAAAATACCGATTATTGTTATATCTTCCATTGCCAATGATGAAGAGCAAAAACGCGCATTTAGTCTCGGAGCCTCCCGGTATATACTAAAAAATTCATTTAATAATAATAATTTAATTGAAAATGTACAGCAGCTAATCGGAGGTGTAAATGAACGTTGAGCAAAAAAGAATATTAATACTTGAAGATTCTGATATTTTCGCAGATATGCTAATTACTTCATTTGATACTTCAAAATATATTATTGAAAGAGCCGTAAACGGCTTTGAAGGCATAAAAAAAGTTTATTCATTTCTTCCCCATCTTATAATAACAGATATTGAAATGCCTCTTTTTAAAGGTTATCAGGTAACAAGACTATTAAAATCACGTAAAAATACCAAAACAATTCCTGTTATAATGTTTACATCATTAGATGAAACAAAAGATAAATTTTGGGGCAGCCAGGCAGGAGCTGATCTTTATATCGAAAAATCACCTGATAACCTTGCTCCTTTATTAAAATCTGCAGATGAAATTCTTTCTTCTTCCCAAGAAATTGATTTTAAAGCAATTGAACGTGAAAGTAAAAAAATTAATAATGATTCGATAATAGAAATTGTAAATAATCTTTTGGACAATAAATTATTTCAAACAACTATTATCGGTCTTTTAACTGAACTGTCAAGCAAAGTTCATTCCATGGAAATGGTAGCAAACGGTATTTTTGATCTTCTTCGTACTGTATGTGAAACTGAAATTGTTTCTTTATTAATACGCGGAAACAATAGAATCTTGTATACATACTCATCAAATTTCAGCGGCTTTACAAAAGAAATATCCGATAATTTTTCCGGCATTTGCATGTCAGATTTTAATAATATTTTTACAGATTATAAATTTACATCCAATAATACAGTAAATTTTAACTCTAACGGAAATAATGAAAAAAATATTGTATCTTATGTATCTTTACCTTTAACAATAGCCGGAGATAATTTCGCTACAATTCATATTGCAAATACCTTAAACGATTATTTTTCACCCATTATCATGGAAAATATTAATGTATTCTGCGGCGCTGCTGCTCCGGTTATCGCTAACGCTCTTTCCATGTTTGAAATAAACGAACTTCAAAAAAATACCCGCATTGCGTTCGCCCGTTATGTACCTGCTGACGTAATGGATGAAATAATAAGCGATACATACAGAAAAGCGCAGATGAGTGAAAACAGGAATATTTCTGTTCTTTTCAGCGATATAAGAGATTTTACGGATCTTTCTGAAAAATCTGACGCTCAAAGCGTTGTAGATTTTTTGAATACATATTTTTCAAAGATGGGAAACGAAATATTATCAGAAAGCGGTCATATTGATAAATTTATCGGAGATGCTATCATGGCTGTTTTTGGAGCTTTTCAAACTCTTGATAATTCTCCGGAAAATGCCATCAGAGCGGCAGTAAAAATGATAGCAGCAATGGAAGTTATAAACGATGAAGGTTCAATTTTGTCAAAAGAAAAAATAGAAATAGGCATCGGAATAAACTGCGGCGAATGTATTTTAGGTAATATTGGTTTTCAGAACAAAATGGATTTTACAATAATCGGAGATACCGTAAATTTGGCTTCTCGTGTAGAAAGTCTTTCAAAAGTTTACCGTTATCCGGTAATTGTAACAGAAAATGTACACGAAGCGGCTAAAGATAAATTCTTATTCAGGAAAATCGACAATGTTCGTGTAAAAGGTAAAAATAAACCTGTAGGTATTTATGCTGTACATTCCGGTTTTAAGGGTACTGACGGAAATAAACTGCGATCAGGCGATTTAATCGAATTGCCATCTGTTTCTGCATTATTAATTAATAGGGAAACACTGATTAATTACAATAAAGGGCTTCAGGTTTTTTATATGCGTGAATGGAAACTTGCAAGGGAATATTTTACAAAAGCTCTTGAAGCAGATAGCAATGATTTTCTTTCTAAATTGTATATTGAAAGAGTAAATAATTATGAAAATAATCCACCGCCTGATAATTGGGATGGAGTTATAACTTTAACTGATAAATAGAAATAAAACAAAGAGGTAAATTATGACTAATTTGGAAATTAATGAAAAAATCACTAAAGACGAATACGAAGGTGAAAAACTGATAAACAAGGTACGTTTTATACTTGGATTAATATTCGTTTTAAGCGTTGCTGCTGTTTCTTTTCTAAGAACACTTGACGGTTTAGAGCACTTTCCATT
>WQYB01000001.1 GCA_009781475.1 Treponema sp. | reverse complement strand
GATCATCAATCACAACCTAAGCGCAATGTTTGCGGATAGGTCCCTCAAGGTAACACAAGTTTACCTCACCAAAAACATGGAGAAACTCTCCTCGGGTCTTAGAATCAACCGTGCCGGCGATGATGCGTCGGGATTGGCAGTTTCTGAGAAAATGAGAAGCCAGATTCGTGGTCTTAACCAGGCATCAACGAACGCCCAAAACGGTATTTCGTTCATCCAGGTATCAGAGGGTTATCTACAGGAATCTCAAGACATTTTACAACGTCTTAGAGAATTGGCAGTCCAGGCAGCTAACGGCATCTACAGCGAAGAAGACAGAATGTACATCCAAGTTGAAGTTTCAGCTCTTATCGATGAAGTTGACAGAATTGCATCACATGCCCAGTTTAACGGCATGAACATGCTCACAGGCCGTTTTGCACGTTTCGAAGGACAAAACACAGTTACCGCTTCTATGTGGCTCCACATTGGCGCTAATATGGACCAAAGAACACAGGTCTTTATCGGCACTATGACAACAAAAGGACTTGGTCTTCGCAATGTAAGTGATGATACCTTTATCACACTTGAAACACCAGATGAAGCAAACAGAGCTATTGGCACTATTGACGCAGCATTAAAAGTCATCAACAAACAAAGAGCAGACCTTGGCGCATATCAAAACAGGCTGGAACACGCGGTTCGCGGCTTGGATATCGGCGCTGAAAACTTGCAGGCTTCTGAATCCAGAATCAGAGACACAAACATGGCAAACCAGATGGTAGACTATGTTCGTGACCAAATCCTGAATCAGGCAGGAACCGCAATGTTAGCTCAAGCAAACCAGAGAGCAACTTCGGTATTGTCATTATTGCAATAATGTACTATAATACAAGGTGACGAAATGTTTTTTGTCACCTTGTCAGGACTATACTGACACTGGGGCAGCCTGAGGCTTAACCGTGGAAAAAGAATCAGGCTCCCTTCTCTCTCTTCTGTCCAGCGCCCTATATGGGTTCTGGACAAGTGTTCTTTGAAAAACACTCTCCAAGCCTCTGATTGATTTTATCTGTCAGATGCGCGGGACGGCACGAAACGACAATGTATTTATTCATAAATCTATTTATTTATAAATCAGTCGTTTCGTTCTGTTAGCGGAATTTAAAGAAGTCTGCGCGAGACCTTCTTTAGAAATCTGCTCCCGCGGAACGGCTCCGGCAAGGATAGCAGGAGCAAGCTAAACTATGGAGGGTTAATTATGATTATTAATCACAACATGAGTGCCATGTTCGCCGATCGTCAACTCGGCGTAACCCAGCTTTCATTGACCAAAAACATGGAGAAATTAAGCTCCGGTATGAGGATCAATCGTGCTGGTGATGATGCATCCGGACTAGCGGTTTCCGAAAAAATGAGAAGCCAAATTCGCGGATTGCAGCAGGCCGAACGTAATATTCAAAACGGTGTATCTTTTATCCAGGCAACTGAAGGTTATCTTCAGGGAACACAGGATATTCTGCACCGCTTAAGAGAGCTGGCGGTACAATCAGCTAACGGTATTTATACCGATGAAGATCGTATGCAGATCCAGGTCGAAGTTTCGCAGATGGTTGATGAAGTAAACCGTATTGCAAGCCATGCCCAGTTTAACGGCATGAACATGCTCACTGGCGCGTTTTCTTTTGATTCACCATCAGGCAGAATTATGCAATTACAGGTCGGTGCAAACATGGATCAAAACGCAAGAGTCTATGTAGGCGATATGACTGCATCAGCGCTTGGTTTGGTAGATTCACAGGGTAACGCAGGTAAGATTTCCATTACCGACCCGCAAGAAGCTAACCTGGCAATCGGCACTGTAGATTCAGCGTTAAAGCTCGTATCAAAACAACGTGCTGACCTTGGCGCATATCAAAACAGATTTGAAATGGCAGCTCAAGGCGTAGCCATTGCGGCAGAAAATATCCAGGCCGCTGAATCCCGCATCAGGGATGCAAACATGGCATCACAGATGGTAGATTTCACAAGAGACTCCATCTTGAATCAAACTGGAACAGCGATGCTGGCGCAAGCCAACCTTCGCAGCCAGGCAGTATTAGCGCTTTTATCGTAATTCTGTTTGGATTAGCATTTGCGGATAAAGAGACTTCTGGACGTCGTCTTTTGTTCGCATCCGGCATCTAAGTTTAGATACCGGGAAAGAAAACAGTGGAGTTCGCGCCTCCACTGTTTTTCCTTCTACCAAATATATGCACGTTTATTAAACGCACATATATTAAGGATTCGGCGGAAGGAATGTTTATACACGGAGGTATAATATGACTTTAACAAGTGTGGGACAAACTCCAGTCTCGCCAGCACCGGTCTACGGAAATGTAAACCTGCAAACTGTAAGTCAGCAGGATATTCAACCGGAAAAAAAAGCAAAACCTCAAATCATCCAAACTGCTACAGCGGATATACAGCGTATAAGCAATACGCTGAATAAGAAACTGCAGTTTGTGGTAGATCATGGTTCCAATCAGGTGATTGTCAAGGTAATTGACAAGGATACCGATAAGGTGATTAAAGAGCTTCCGCCCAAAGAATTGCAGCGGCTGCACAATTATCTTAAGGATGCTATCGGTCTATTATTTAATGAAATGGTATAGATTCTTGAATCTATAATACTTGTTGGAGGGGAGATTTAAGTCTATGTCAGATGTTTATATACCTGGTGTCAGAAGCAGATTTAACTCAGAACAAATCGTTCAGGATCTTATGCGTCTTGAACAGATCCCCAGAGACAGAGTCCTAACCAATATAGATAATCTCCAAAATGAAAGAAGTTACTGGCAGGAAGTAGGCCGTAGAATTACTTCACTGCGTGACAGCGCACGTTTTCTTTTTTCTTTTCAAAACCCTTTTAACGAAAGAATAAGCAGATCTTCGGACGAAGCAGTAATGACTGCTACCACAACAAGAGAAGCAGCAGAACAGTCTTTTAGATTTACAGTTAAGCAAACAGCCCAGGCTGATCGTTTTTTATCAAGACCTCTTGATGAAAGAATGAGAGTTGAAGCCGGTACATATAATTTTACAGTAGGAAATGATGAAATTTCTATTAATTACCGCGGCGGAACATTAAGAGATTTTGTCAGTGTTTTAAATAACCGCGGGCGTGATAAATTAGGCGCTTCGCTTATCGCAGTACAACCAGGTACTATATCACTACTCATTGAATCAAAAGTAACAGGTTCGGAAAACAGGCTTTCGTTTTCCGGCGACTCAATTGCTCTTGCCACAAATACCGGCATGATGGAAATAAGTAACGATACTCAAAGAAACATCAGTTTAACAGAAAATAATATTCGCGCAGGCACTATCGACGGAAATAATGCAACTGCTTCAAACGTAACAGTAAATGACGGAATTTTGAAACTGGCTCCGCGTACAACAGCAGCTATTCCTGTAAATATGACTATAGGCTCTGATTCACCTTTGGTTCTCAGATTGGAAACTCAAACAAGAGTAGAAACAGGTGATGTATATAATATACCGCAGCCTCCGCCGGGACCTGATGTTCCTGCAGGTTCTGTAACTTACAGCGGAATTACAGTTCAAAACCAGCCGTCAAACGCACCGCTTCCCGATTTTACTCCGCCTCCTCCTCCTGTGCGTCAGGATAACATGGAAGTTTTAAACCTTGTTTTTTCCGACGGTACTACGGCAAAACTGCCTGCAATCAGCGATTCTTCTTCTTTTACATCAAGACAATATAATCTTTCCGATATTGCGCGAGGAAAAACAATAACATCAATTAGTATAGAAAATTCAAACACTCATCGTGAAATATCAATCGGAAAAGTTGAAATACTCGACCCTACTTCTACAAGCGGAGGTTTAAGACCTTTAAACGCAGTTTCTACTTCGCGTGATGCGATCATCTCCATGGAAGGTATCGAAATTACACGTCCTTCCAATCAAATAAGCGATCTTATACCCGGTGTTACATTGAATGTAAGAGGTGTTTCTGAAAGACCTGTAGATTTAAATATTGTTGCCAATGTTGACGCCGTAAAAGACGCTATCTTTTCATTTGTTTGGCATTACAACAGGCTTATGACTGAAATAAATGTCCTTACAAGCACAAGCGCTTCTTCAATGCCGGATATTCGGACAAATACACAGCGCGGAGATACCCGAATTGTCGATGAAATAACATATTTAACTGCAGAAGAAGCAACTGCAATGAGGGAAAGACTCGGCGCTTTTTCCGGTGATTCAACATTACGCAACTTAAAAAACAATCTTCAGCGGACTGTATCCGCTCCCTACCCTACAAGCCTTGAACGTGAACTGACTCTTTTGGCTCAAATCGGCATAAGCACTAACGCTTCAAGAAGTGTTGGATACAATCCGGCACAGCTTCGCGGTTATCTTGAAATTGACGAAAGAGTTCTTGATGCCGCGCTTGAAAACAGAGTTCCAGCTATAAGAGAACTTTTTGCAAGCGATACTACAGGTGATTTACTTGCCGATACAGGTGTTGCGTTTAACGTTGACGCTCTTTTAAGACCTTTTGTAGAAACCGGCGGAATAATTTCTTTAAAAACCAATACAATTGATTCTCGTATAAATCAGGATGAAAGACGTGTTGCCAATCTTGATCGTCAGCTTGCTGCAAAAGAACAGGAACTTCGCATTCAATACGCTAGAATGGAAGCTGCATACGCCAGAATGGAACAGTTGTCTAATTCTTTGGATAATTTTAATCAGCAAAACAGGAACAGGTAACCGGTAAATCATGGAAATAAAAATCAACGATAAAATACTTGACGCAAGTTTGGATAATGAAAGTACAATAGGTGAGGTTTTAACAAATCTTGAACAATGGCTTACAGATTCAGGGCATCGAATCTCTGAAATAAAAATTGACAGTCAAACTGTAAGCGCTTCAATGATCGAAGAATTATTCAAAAAAGATATAAAATCCGTAAAACGCATAGATGTTCAAACAAATGTAATTGCAGAATTAACAGCAGCAAGTATTATCAATCTTCTGGAAGACATTAATGAATACTCCGGTTTGAATTTTGAAGACAAAACAAATTATTTTTCCAAATGGAAAGAAAGCGCTACTGCTCAATTTATTTCCGTCGAAATACCTGATCTTTACGCTTTTTGCGTAAATACATTTTCCAGCGGCGAAGTATCGGCTCATACCTTAATTTCGATAACAGAAGAAATACAGCGTGAAGTACATGATCCAAAAAAAGAATTGGAAAATATCGAACAAATATTAAATGAAATTTGTGAAAGACTTGTAGATCTTCCTTTGGATATTCAAACCGGAAAAGATTCAAGGGCTGCCCAGACAATTCAGGTTTTCTCCGCCGTAACAGAAAAAATATTCAGAATAATAAAGCAGCTTGATATACAGGGGTATTTATTCAGAGAAAAACCTGCCGCTGAAAATAGAGAAAAACCTATTACCCAGTTATTAACTGAATTTGGATGTGTGTTAAAAGATCTTTTGGAAGCGTATGAAAAAAATGATTCTGTTTTAGTAGGAGATCTTACAGAGTATGAAGCATCTCCGAAATTAAAAGATTTATACAATGCAGTAATGGAAAGTATTCATAAACAGGAAAAAACACAGGGTAATAAATGACAGGTAGTTTTCTTTCATTAATTCCATTACAAATAAACGCAACAGATTTTAATATGGATTCCAGTACTTCTCCTGTAAGTCTTATTGTAGGTTTTGGTATTTTTGCTGTAATTATTGCAGTTATTGTTATTTTAAATAATTCTAGTAAAAAAGGCGGCGGCGGCGGAAGTAAAAAATCCGGCTCAGGCGGCGGAGGCGGCGGCGGAATGTCCGGTATTTTCTCCGGTTTTACATTACACCGCATAGCAAGGAATATTGGTTTAAATCATGAACAGACAAGAATGCTGGATTTTGTTTTTAAAACAGATATGGTTACAGAACCTGAAAAATCCATTAATAGTCCTGCTTTACTAGACAGGCATTTCAGACGCGCCTTCCGTCTTATAGAAAACGGAAAAGAGTCTCCAAATGAAACTCAGCGTAAACTTGCTATACTTTTTTCAACAAGAAATGTTTTAGAAAATACAATTATCGGAGGATTAACTTCGACTCAGCAGATAAAAGAAGATACTGTTTTTATAATCAGCTACGGAAGGGATAAAATAAATGTAAATCTGTTATCTGCAAAAGGTGATAATCTTGTAGTTGAATCTCCAAAAACTGTTTTGGGAAGCCAGATAAAAATACAAAAAGGAACCAGAACCTCCGTAATGTTTTTTACAAAAAACAATAAAGGTTTTTCCTTTGAATCACGGGTAATAGGTCATGCAACAAGAGATGGTCACCCTGCGATGCAGCTTGCTCATTCTAATCAGTTAAGATTTCTGTCACAAAGAAGATACCGCAGAAGGCATGCGACTATTGCCTGTACCATGAATTTAGTGTATGTTGAAGGTAGCGGAAAAAAACAACGCCTTATTGTTGATAAACGCCGTTTTAACGGAAACATCGCTGATATTTCGGTTGGCGGCTGCTCAATCAAAGTTATGGCTCCGGTACAAGTTGGAGCCAGATTCAAGATTGAGTTTACTCAGGGAGATGCCACAGTAGCGGCATTAGGGCAGGTTTTAAGATCAAACAAAACAGGGATAAATACTGTTATTCATGTCAGATTTTTAAGGGTTTCCCAGAAATCCATGAATACTATCAACTCTTTTGTTTATGAATACGGTCGTGAGTAAAGGTGAGGAAAGCAAAATGAAAATTATCAGTATCAAAGACATGATCAGAAAAGATGTTCCAATCTATTACAGAAGGCTATATACAGGTGTTGCTGTCATCGAATTAAATGACAGACCAACAGATTTCCGCATTGATTTTTCTATCGAATCAAAACCTACAGGACATAAAGAAATTGCAGTCTCTTTTATTGATACAATTGATTATCCGCTGATTCCTGTAAACAGGGAATTAAAAACATATATATCAGAATTAGATAACAACGGCGGGCTTCCTGATTAAACAGGATTACTCCATAATTTCAAAATCACCGCAAGAAACAATCGATTTAGGAAAAAAAATAGCAAATATCCTTTGTGCCGGTTCTGTTGTAGCTTTACAGGGAACTCTCGGCAGCGGTAAAACATATCTTACAAAAGGTATTGCTTTGGGGCTTGGAATAGAAGAAGAAATAACAAGTCCTACCTATACAATAATAAATGAATATTTACGAACCGGTCTTCCTTCCCTTTTTCATATTGACGTTTATCGCTTAAATGATGAAAATGATTTTGAAAATACAGGAGGATTGGAAGCAGTATTTTCAAATGGAATTTCAATAATTGAATGGAGTGAAAGAATAATTAATGTTTTACCGGAAGAAAAAATATTAATTACATTGAAAATTACCGGAGATTTTTCAAGGCAAATAAATATTACCGGTTTAAAAAAATCCTTAGAACCATAAAAGAGGTAATGTTTTATGAATCTTCTTGCCATAGATTCGGCATGCCGGATACTTTCTGTCGCTGTTTCAAACGGTGATGAATTACAATACTCGTTATCAAACAGTGAAATGATGCAATCCGAGACAATAATGGATTGTATAGACAGTACAATGAAAAAAGCCTGTTTAAAACCAAAAGACTTAAACGCGGTTTTATGTATGAAGGGACCTGGTTCATTTACAGGACTTCGTATAGGTTATTCAATTGCTAAAGGGCTTTCTCTTTCTCTTTCAATACCTTTTTTACCCATTCCTACTTTGGATTGTATCGCTTTTAATCTTTGTGAAAATAATATTATACTGGCAGTTATAGAATCCAGAAAAAATGCATATTATTATTCATTTTTTAACGGAAACGAACGTCTTATTGAAGATGCTGAAGCTGATTCAGGTAAACTTGCAAAGAAAATAATAGAATTTAATAAAGATAATAAGAAAAATATAATTTTAACAGGATACGGCTGTGATAAATTATATGATACTCTGCCGCAGGAAATTAAAGATACATTAACTTTAAAATATGAAAATAAAGGGAATGCCAAAGAGCTAATCGCCATTGCAAAAGCCATTAAAATACAGGATAATGATTTTACAGAATATTTATATTCCGGACCGCAATACATTCGAGGTATTAACGATGAACCCAATTAATGAAGATGAACTTGAATCCATTGATGAATTGACAGAGCAGGATGATGAAGAACAGGTTTTATCGCCGTCATATACTCCGTTTAAATCCAGCATTCTGCCTGTTTTAATAATTAATAAACAATTAAAAATAATCTATGCAAATGAATCATGCCAGAAAATGTTCAGCGGTTTTCATGGTCTTACAGGGAATTATTTTTTTGATTTATTCGGAAGGGCTTTTTCGATAGATGATGCCAGAATGATCAGAGAAACTATTATTAACGGCGAGCATGGATTTTCCTGGAAAGGAGCTGCTCTTTTAAAAACACGGGACACCGTAACAGCTCAGATAAAAGTTTATATTTTTACACTGGAAATGGATATCAGCTCACACAGTGATTTTGTTGTAATGTTTGATGATTTTACCGAAGAAAATAAAAAACTGCTGCGTTCTGTTTTCGTTTCTTTACTGGAAGCATCAAAACTAAAAGATAATGATACAGGCAAACATATAGTACGTGTCAATGAATATTCACGACGGCTTGCACTGGAACTTTTTAAAAACGGCGGCGAAACATACAGACGCATAGACGCAGATTTTATCGATAACATCGCTTTTTTGGCTGCAATGCACGATGTCGGGAAAATAGGCACTCCTGATGATATTATAAATAAAAAAGGTCCGTTAAACGATTTTGAATGGTCTGTTATGCGTGATCATACTAAAAACGGCGCTTACCTTCTTTCTACTTATCCAAACCCAATGGCAAAAGAAATTGCCCTTTCCCATCATGAAAAATGGGATGGTTCCGGTTATCCATTTCAGCTTGAAGGCGAAATGATTCCGCTTGCAGCAAGAATTGTCACAATCGCTGATGTTTACGATGCTCTGCGTATGGAGCGCTGCTATAAACCAGCAATGAATCATGATATTTCTGTAGAAAAAATACTTGAGCAAAGCGGAACTCATTTTGATCCAAGCCTAATAGAAGTTTTTAAAACAATTACAGATGTCTTTGAAAGTATTTATGACGAACATTCTGATTAATGATTCGAAGGCACAAAGAATTAATAAAGGTGAAATAAGTGTCTGTGGACACTCTTAATATTTTTCATCATTTTACCTTGTTTTATAACTGTTCTTATGTTATATATAATAATATAGGAGATATTATGTTCGAAACAGAGAATAAATATTATCAAGAAAATAGGGATATTCTAAGAGAAAAATATATTGGCAAAGCGATTGTAATTGTAGGTGATACGGTAATAGGTGCTTATGATAATATTGGAGATGCTTACAAAGAAACAATCAGAGTAAAAGCGCCAGGTACATTTTGCTTAAAAAACATCCCGGTAGATCCAAATGATGCATACATAGAAGATCATCCGCGTATAAGCCCTATCAGAAGATTTGTTCATGCGTAAAAATCATGACGCGTTTTTTATTGATTATAAAAAACTAACACTTGAATTACCTACAGAGATTGAACTTTTTAATCCGGCAGATATGGATAGATATTTTAAAACATTTGCAATTTGGGATACGGGAGCCACAATATCTTGTATTTCACCTAATGCATTAATAAAACTAGGGTTAGAACCAATTGATTCTATAATGATTGAAGGAATTAATAGTCTCGAACGATGTGATCAAGTATTAGTTCATATTGGATTACCAAATATGATTCTTGTACAAAATATTAAACCAGCTGTATGTATATTTAGTCCGCCTGATCTGGAATTTATTATTGGAATGGATATAATAAAAACAGGAGATTTTATGCTTTCAAATAGCAACGGAAAATCTCTTTTTTCTTTTGCTACACCGCCTTTACCGATAAAAATAAATCTTGTTGATTATGCGCAAAAAATAAATAATGAAAATTAATGAGATTTTTCATCCAATTCTGCAAACGCATTTTTAATAAAACTGTTTAAAAAAAGCATTTTGTCTTTATTTTTCCAACGTTCCAGAGTTTTGGGAATATAATCCGCGATTGAACAGCCAAAACGCTGGCAGAACAATTCATTATCTAGACCTTCTTTGCATCTGTATCCCATTAAAATACAGTCCTTTATTAATGTCTTAGTATCAAGTTCAATTAAATTTGCAGAATGAAGCGAAGGATTATTTATATATTTTTTTATATCTTTGTTATACGTAAAGCGTCTGGCAGTTTTTGTATTTTCATCTATAATAGTACCGGAAGCAGAAGCACCGGCTCCAATCCAATTATTCATTAACCAGTAATTCATATTATGAAGGCATTTTTTGCTGTCAATAGCAAAGTTGGAAACTTCATATTGCTCAAAACCGGCATTAATAAGCGTATCACGGCTTGTAAGCCACAATGAATCTGCCTTATCTTCATTTGGTAAACTAACACTACCCTTTTTTATTTTTTTTTGTAATGGTGTTCCATCTTCTACAGAAAGACTGTAAAGAGAAATATGCGCTGGTTTATATTCCAAAACTTTTTTTATATCATCGATTATTACTTTTTCATCCTGAAACGGCAGCCCTGTAATTAAATCTATAGAAAGGTTATCCTGAAAATATTTTGCCGCTAATTCAAGTTGCTTTTTATATTTTAAATAATAAGAAAATTTACCACGGAGTACACGGAGTTTCACGGAGGAGTATATTTTTTTAGTATTAATAACTCCGTGTCCCTCCGTGTCCTCTGTGGTTATTATTCTTTTAGGATTACGGTTAACAGCAACCCTCGATGGTTCAAAAAAAGTCTGCACGCCAAGACTTAATCTGTTTACACCGCCATCCTTACATAACTTAAGAAAATCTTCTGTAATGGATTCCGGATTTGCTTCTATGGAAAACTCAATTGGTTTAAAATCCGGAATCTTATTTAATGCGTCAAAAAGTTTTTTTATTTTTTTTCCAAGTACAGAAGGAGTACCGCCTCCTATATAAACCGTTGGAATATTTTTTATATTAAAATACTCTATCTGATAATTAATATCGGTAAAAAGCGCATTTAAATATGAATCAATATATCCGTCATTTACATCATTTATTTTTACAGAAAAAAAATCACAATAATCGCAAAGAGAGGCGCAAAACGGAATATGAATGTAAACTGATGCATTATTAAAACAATTCAATTTTATTTAAAGGCCAAATTCTTATTACCGCTTTTGATGTAATTATAGATGATGATATCGCTCCCCATGTCCTTGAATCATTTGTATTACTTCTATCATCCGAGATAACAAAATATTCATCAGGTCCCAGTAATATTGTATCCATGTTTCCGGAAAACGGAATTGAATCATCCCATAGATCAGAAGCCTGCGGTATTGCAGGGTGGTAAGGTTTGTCAGATAACTCATATTCTGTAAGACTGTACATACTGCCGGATGCTTTTACCCTGAATATATGATTGTTCATTGTAATTTCATCACCGGGAAGTGCTATTACCCTTTTAATATAATACTGCCCGCCGGAAAAAATACTTACCTGCTGTGCAGTAAAAAATCTGACAATTCCATCAACAGCACGCAAAGGCATACTTTGATTTCTTTCATGCCTCATATCGACCAATACAACACTGCCTCGTTTGTACGGAAACGGATTTTCATCGTTTATGCTCCAGGGAGCCTTGAAAGATGAAAAAATTACTCTGTCGCCTGCGCTAATTCCGGGGTGCATTGTATTATTGTCGACTACCCAAACAGAAAAGAAAAAAGCGGTTAGACAATTATAAACAATGTATAAAATAAAGAAAATTATCAAATACTTAAGTATTCTGTAACGCTGATATTTCTGGGCTTTGTATGAATATTGCGTTGACTTATCAAACATAAACTTCCTTAAATTTATTATATCATAAATTAATCAATGCTGTTCATCCGCCAAAGAGGCCAGTAAATAAACATTCCGCTGCCAAGCACTTTTGACATCCTTACAGGTCCGAAATTACGCCCGTCGTTAGAACTGTCCCGGTTATCTCCCATCGGGAAAATCCTTCCTTCGGGGATATACCAGCCAAGCATGTGATCTCTTGCGTGACGGGAAGCATAACGTGTATTGTTTACGGCAGCTTTTCTTTGTGTTTCATATCTTGCGTTGTAGTAGGCGAAACTGTCAATATTCTGCATTCTGTCAAGCGCTGTTGTTTTGGAAATCAGCTCCTGTGATACAGGGATCAATACATCAGACCAGCCGGCAGCTTTCCCCGCTGAATTAATTGCAGAATAGCTTTCCTGAGACACTAATCTGCTGATATTATGATTCCATCCCCTGGCTGCATTATATTCCCTTTCATCTACCCAGCGATCCTCGCCTGCAAACATTATCTTCATTTCGCCATTTTCAATCTTAAAACGGTCTCCAGCCTGCCCTGCCGCTCTTTTTATAAGAAAATGAACCCTTGGCTGCCCTCTTTCATCTTTATCAATATCCACTAAAGATAGGGTAAGCATATAAATAACTCTTTGTGCAATATCAAAAACAGTCCCCTGAGAAATATATGCAGGGCTTTCAAAAATGATTATATCGTTCCTTTTGGGTTTAATCGGGCTTGGCAGTTTAATAAAACCGGGTAATAACTCAGGTCCGTAAATCAATTTATTTACAAATATCTGATCCCCTATATTCAACGTATTTATCATGGAACCTGTAGGAATACGGTATGCCTGAACCAAATATTGGTTAATTAATAGAACCATACAGGCAGCCCATATAAACGCTTCGATCCAGTCTAAAAGGAAGTGTTTTGCTCTTCGTTTTTCCTTTTTAATACGGCGTACTTTTGCCCGGTGAGACAGGTATTTTTCAGTAATAACCTGAACATGGTCGAAAAAGTCAATTTTTTTGGTATCTTTTGGCATTTCCAGCATTTTATCATATTCTGGCTAGTTTGATCAATATAGCGGAAATTACCGGAAAATATTATTTTTTTATCCTGTTTATATTATATTTTATTTTCTCTTGGTAAATGCCATTTTAAAAACAAATGGTTTTTATATAAATTTATTTTTACAAGGAGTTCTTTATGAAAAAACTTATCGGTTTTAGTTTAATTTGTGTTATGTTTATTTTTGGATCATGTGTAACAACAGAAATGCTTCAAGGCATGTTAATTGTTTTTGATGAAAGCGTACCATTAGAGCGATCAGCTACTATTGCTTTTTATTCTGGAGTGGAAGTAACAGAATATAACGGCATTCCGGTTCCTCATAAAAAATCTTTTGGAAATACTAAATCAGAATGGAAATATGTTGCTATTCCAGCAGGTGTAGCAAATTTTACAGTAGATGTACTCCATGCCAGCGGAAATACTATTTGGAAAGGCAGCAACTTTATATTTAGGTATAATTTTAGACCTGGACTTGAATACGTAATTTTGGTTGCTTATAAAGAAAGAGAATGGGGTGTTGATATTTATCAACAAAGCGTTCCTTCATTTGGTACTCCAGATAGAGAAAACCTTTTGGATTTTGTTCTTTTTATAAATCAATGATTATAAAAGTGGAATACTATTACAATTACTGTGGGTTTTTAAGGAGAACGTTATGAAAAAGCTAATGATTTCCAGTTTAATTTGTTTTTTGTTTGTTTTTGGATCATGTATATCAACAGATGGTTTGACAGTATCATTTGATACGGTTAATCATGTTGTAATTGACCCTGAGTTTCCTGATAACCCAAAAGCAACTGTATTATTCTGGACAAAGGTAAACAGATACAATGGTATTTTTGTTTATAATGATTGGCATGGTTATGGATATTTAACTCCATTAGTTACATTACCTGCCGGAAGATCTACATTTGATATTGATGTTAGAGTTTTTTTTCCAGGATACGGCGGACAATATGTAAGAAGTCAATTTACATATAATTTTCAGGCAGGTAAAGAATACTTTGTAACCTGGCATTATGAAGAAAAATCTATCGATCCTGAAACCGGTGTAAAAAACTATAATTATTATTTATGGATTTATGAAAAACTGCCGGTTGCAAGAACTCACAGTTTTGCTGCTGCATCAGAGAATACAACAGGTTTTTCCAAATCTCCAGAAGCAGCCGCAATGCAGCCGCATCTTGTAACGTCGATATTACTGTTCGAGACTAATTTTTAGTAAACCGTCAGCCTGCCAGGGCTGACAGTTTTTCTCTTAAAAATTCGCTCTTTTCCTTTAAGCCAATGTTGCCTGCCGTTAAAAGCAGCGCATTGGGCTTTTTGGGATCTGGTTTTATTTTTCCGGATTGTTCCTGCATAAGACGAATTAACCTGTCTACTTTTATTTTAGAAACTTTTGCAAATTCAATTCTTATAACACCTGCTCTCTCTTTTAATGAAGAAATTGCAAGCTGACGGCAGATTATTCTTATTTCGGCTAATGCTAAAAGAGACTGTATTTCATCAGGAAGCGGACCGAACCTGTCCAATAAATCGATGTAAGCTCTGTCTAAATCATCTTTTTCACGGATTGCTGCTATCATTTTATAAACTTCCATCTTTTGCTGCGGTAAATCTATATATGAATCTGGAATAAAACCCGAGTATTCAAGTTCAAGTAATGTTTCTGTTTCCGCTTCATAATTGGAATCTTCAAGACGTTTAACAGCTTCGTCAAGCAATCTTATGTATAAATCAAAACCAACAGAATAAATATCGCCGGATTGCTCTTTACCAAGCAGGTTTCCGGCTCCCCTTATTTCCATGTCTTTCATTGCAATTTTAAAACCGCTTCCAAGTTCTGTAAAATCAGAAATTGTCTGCAGCCGTTTCATGGCTATTTCTGAAAGTGATTTTTGTTCAGGATAAAAAAGATACGCATAAGCAATGCGATCAGACCTTCCTACCCTGCCTCGAAGCTGATAAAGCTGCGAAACTCCGTACATGTCGGCTCTGTCAATTATAATTGTATTTACATTAGGGATGTCGATTCCGTTTTCTATAATTGTAGTTGAAACTAAAACATGAAATCCCCCGTGAACAAAACGCCGCATAACATCTTCCAATTCTCTCGCTTCCATTTGCCCGTGAGCAGATTCAATTAAAACTTCCGGTATTAGCCGTTCCAGTTTATAACGTGTATCTTTCAGCGTTTCAATGCGGTTATGAAGAAAGAAAACCTGTCCGCCTCTTTCAACCTCACGGCGGATAACCTGCGCTATCAGATAATTATCGTATTCTTCAACATAAGTTTCTATTGGATGACGCCCAGGAGGAGCTGTCGCCAAAAGACTCATATCACGAATTTTAACAAGGCTCATATGTAATGTACGCGGAATCGGCGTTGCAGAAAGAGTCAGGCAATCGACATTTGTTTTTAATTCTTTTAATTTTTCCTTGTCTTTAACGCCGAAGCGCTGTTCTTCATCTATAACTATTAAACCAAGATTTTTAAAAATTACATCCCTCTGAATAATCCGATGAGTGCCTATCAATAAATCAATTTCGCCTTTTTTTATCTGTTCAAGAATAATGCGGGTTTTTTTCTTGTCTACAAATCGCGAAAGCATGGCTACATTTACAGGAAAACGCGAAAAGCGTTCCAGGAAATTATCATAATGCTGTTCGGCAAGAATTGTTGTAGGCGCTAAAAAAGCAGCCTGTTTGCCGCTCATTACAGCTTTAAAACAGGCACGCAGCGCAACTTCTGTTTTGCCGTAACCTACATCGCCGCATACTAGCCTGTCCATAGGTGATATACTTTCCATATCGTCTTTAATTTCCTGTATGCACTTAAGCTGATCTTCAGTTTCTTCAAAAGGAAAAGCGGCTTCGAACATTAGCTGCCACTCGGTATCTTTTGGAAAAGCAAAACCTTGCGCCTGTTTGCGCTTTGAATATAGTTCGATTAATTTTTCGGCAATATCTTCTACAGATTTTTTAACTTTATTTTTGCGGTTTTCCCAGCTTTTTGAACCGAGCGTATCAAGCCTGGGAGCCTGTCCTTCATTTCCTATATAACGCTGAACAAGATTTAATTGTTCAACAGGAACAAAAACTGTTTCTTCTCCGGCGTATTCAATTTTTATATAATCTCTTTCATGTCCGAATGAAGTAAGTCTTTCGATGCCTTTAAACTGTCCGATACCATGATTTACATGAACAATGTAATCATCGGGGTTAATTTCCAAAAATGTATCAATAGGGCTTGAACGCACAGTTTTTAATGATCTTGGTGCTCTTTTTCTTCTTCCGAAAATTTCATTCTCCTGAACAACCATGAACTTTATGTCGGGCAATGAAAAACCTGCAGTCAGCGGAACTGCCATAATCGAAAGATTAATGCTTTTGCATGGTTCAAGCATCACTTTTATACGATCTGCCTGTACCTGCGATTCGGCTGCAACTGTTATGAACCAGCCGTTACTGATAAGCATTGAAAATTCTTCTATCAGATAATTTATGTTGCCAAAAAAACTTCTGCCGGGTTCGCTTGATAACTCGATATGAGAAACTCCGGGTTTTGGTTCTCCTTTAATAGCTCTAAAGGAAATTATACGGGAAGTTTTTTCCTTGTTCTTTTCCAGAATGCCGTTAAAATTAAAAAGAAGGCGCTGCGGCATTGGATAATTTAGCTTTTCTTTTACTGCTCTTGAATACAAACCCTGGTATTCCCGCATCAGACTATCATAAGTATTTTCAAGCCTTTCCCTGTCAGCCAATATTAAAGTTCCGTTTCTGCCAAGATAATCCAAAAGGCAGCCTGTTTTTTCAAATGCAAGAGGAAAAAACATTTCTTCGCCTTTTACACAACGCCGCGAAATTAATTCTTCAATAATTGATTTTCCGCCGTCAGCAAACTCTTTACAAAAAGACAGATTTTTTTCCAGTATTTCAATTCTGTCATCAGACCATATAACTTCTTTCATGGGGTAGATTGTCAGTTCCTGTAATTTATTACCGGCTGTTCCCTGCATTACAGGATCAAGGGGTTTTATTGTCTCTACTTTGTCAAAATCAAAAACAACCCTGTATATCAGATCTGCGCTCATATAAATATCAAGCACTTCTCCCCTAAGCGCATATTCTCCGTTTATCTGTACACTAGGAACGCGGGTATATCCGTATGAAGAAAGTTTTTCAGAAAGGTAAAAAGTATCAATTTGATCACCGGGTTTTAATGTAATTAAAAGATTATTTATATAATCTAAAGGGGATATTGGTGTAAGTAATGCCCGCTGCGGAATAATGTAAATACCGCTTTGCCCGCGGGATAAATCGCTTATAACTTTTACTCTGTCTTTAAAAACAGCCGCACCGGGGGTAAGTTCCCTGTATACGGTAGAACCCCACCATGGAAATTTATGGCAGGGAATACCGGAACTATCCAAATCCAGCAATAAATCATCTGCGGTATCTTCATGAGGAACAATAACAAAACATTGGTTTTTATCTTTGGAAATACCTTCAAAATTAAGGTAAATTTTAGCTATTAATAGAGCGTTTAAAGACCCTTCGCTTCCTTCGATTTCTATTGGAAATTTCCCTTCTTTTAGCGTAGAATTTAGAATAGAGACTTCTTTTGAAGTTTTCACTTTCTGTAAAAGCTCATGAAAAGATAAGGAATTCATACAAATCTACCGATTACTATAATATAGAAGTGTGTTCATTTTGAACACCCCGATTTTAGTTTACAGGATATTTTATGAGAAAAGTTTATTGGTTTGTTTTTGTTTTTATCTTTACCGGTCTTTTTACTTTGTACGCTTCAGATGCCGGACAGGTCGAATTTAACATCCGTTTTTTTGACAGACGTGTTTACTATGTGGAATCTGACCCAATTTATATACAAATTACCATTACTAATAATAGCCCTGTTCCCTACAGGTTTAAACTTGCAGATGATCGGGCATTTTCCATCGATTTTGATATAAGAACAATGTCTAATCGTCCATTACCGCAAGCTGATATGCTGACGCGCAAAAGAACTACAAATAACCATGTTTTCTTCAGAGAAATTGCCATTGAAAGCGGCGAATCCTTTTCTTTTGTAGAGGATTTACGTGAATATATAAGTTTTGAGCAGCCCGGTTCATTTAGGGTAAAGGCTTTGGTTTACCCTGAATTATTCCGTTCAAATGCAGTTTCTGCTGTTGAATCCAACTTTTTAAGTTTAAATTTGCGCCCTGCTTTAATTCAGGGATCTGACGGTATTCCGCTTGAAATGGATGTCGCTACAGGAGCTGTTTTGGTAAAACAGCGAATTCCTCCCGATGAAGTAATCTCTTACATGCTTTCAGCCCGTCAACTGTCGCAGTGGGAAAGATTTTTTCTTTATCTGGATATTGAATCAATGATTCAGCGAGACCCTGCTCAAAGACGCAGGTATACTGCTGAAAATGAAGCCGGAAGGCGGCGAATGGTCAGCGAATACAGAGCAAACCTGCAAAACGCAGTTGTAGACGGAGATATACATCAAATCCCTACATCATTTGAAATTTTAAGGACTGTATATAATAATGATGAAGGAACTGTAGTAGTCCTTCAAAGATACAGGCATGCTGCCTTTACAGAATTAAGGCATTATACATATTTTCTTGAGAAAAAAGATAATTTCTGGTCAATTGTGAATTATACAGTTCAGGGTATGGGCTCCATTCCAAATAATTGACATCAATATTTTATTCGTATAGGATGATAAAAGTGAGCAAGAAAGTTTTAATTATTACAGACGGAAAAAAATCAATTCGTTCGATTGCACTTGCAATTTCGCAGTCGCTTTCCGGATATAAAATAAAAATCATTCCATCAAAAAGATTCTGCACAACAATGCTGCTTCCTGTAGATACATTTTTTATAGGCTGCGAAAGACACAGTCCAAAATCTTTTTCCTATATTGAAAAAATGCTTTCACATATAAACCTGGCTTCCAGAAAATGCGGTATTTTTTCTGTAAATGAAAAAGCTGCCCAATATCTTGCAAAAATATTAAATACTTGCGATGCTGCAGTTTCTCCGCCGTTTCTTGCCGAAAAAAATGATAATGAAACCGTAATCGATAATGCTAATTTAAAAAAATGGCTTAAAAATATAACCGAAAATTAAATTCTTAAGCCTTTTTATATTATAATTTAAAGAGGGAAATATGGCAGAATTTAATTTGGATGATTATATAAGAAAAGTACCGGATTTTCCGAAAAAAGGAATTCTTTTTTATGATATTACCAGTATTCTTGCAGCTCCTATTGCTTTTAGATACTGCATCGATAAAATGGCTGAAATATATAAAGATAAAAAAATTGAAGGAATTGCTGCAATTGAAGCCCGCGGTTTTTTATTCGCCGCTCCTTTTGCTGAAAGACTTAACATTCCTTTAATTCCTATAAGAAAAAAAGGAAAACTGCCGGGTATTACTCTTTCTAAAAAATATTCACTTGAATATGCACAAGCAGAAATAGAAGTTCACAGCGCCGATGTCCCCAAAGGCAAAAGAGTTTTACTTACAGACGATTTAATTGCAACAGGAGGCACACTAAACGCCGCAAGATCGATTTTAATCGAAGGCGGCGCTATAGTTCCGGAAATTTTCGGGATAGTGGGGCTTCCATTTCTGAATTATCAGGAAATTTTAGACCCCACTCCTATAACTACATTAATAGATTACCACAGCGAATAAACCATTATTTATTAATATGTTTATCCAATCTTTCCAAAAGTTCGCTCTTCTTGCATGGTTTCCTGATATAGTCAATTGCGCCCATTTCCCTTGCCTTGTTTTGATCCGCAGGATCATCTGATGATGTAAATATTGCAAGCGGAGTTTTGTTAAGTACGGTAATTCTTTTTAATCTTTCAAATGTTTCCCATCCGTCAACTTCAGGCATCATAAGATCGAGCAGGATAAAGTTTGGAATAAGTCCGTTGAATAGACTTCTTAAGGCTTCTTCACAGGTTTCTACAGTAATAACTTCGTAATCCTGGTCAAGGAAGCTCTTTGTCATTGTCAGATGATTTCTGTCATCATCGATAACAAGAACTTTTTTCTTTTCATTACCGGTTGTTACTTTGAATTTTAATGTTTCAGATTTAAGATCGCCGAAGTTTTGATTGTTCTTTTCGCTCATTTCCGTTACATGAGTTACAGCAACTTTTATTTCTTTTAAAGCGCCGTTTACTATATCGTTCATTCCTTTAATGGCATCGCTGCTGAGTTTGATGAAGGAATCTGTTTCTCTTATAAGATTAGTACCGGAATCAGACATTTTTTCCGAACCTTTTTGAACAGATATTGTAATTTCTTTTAAACGTCCAACAGATTCAAGTATTTGCTGCCCTCCGATAGCCTGTTCTTCCATTGCATTACGGATATTAACTTCATGTTCGGTAACAGTTTTTACGCCGTTGTCAATTGCTTCAAAGCGCGATAAAACATCGTTAGATGATTTTGTAATACTGTCTATGGATGTTTTAATTTTCTTTAACATAGAAGCTGTTGTTTTTGACTGCTGTGATGAAGATTCGGCAAGTTTTCGTATTTCATCCGCAACAACGGCAAACCCTTTTCCCGCTTCTCCTGCATGTGCAGCTTCGATTGCGGCATTCATGGAAAGCAGGTTTGTCTGAGCTGCAATATTATCCATTACAGAGTTAATTTCCAATAGACCTTCCGAATCTTTGGCAATATCAAGAATTTTCTGTACAACTCCCTGAAGCGCTGTTCTTCCTTCTTCGGAAGCGTCTGCAAGATTTTCAACGCACTTGTTATTTTCCACAAGTGACTTGTTAACAGAATGAATGTTAGCTGTCATTTCTTCTATTGCGGAAGATGATGTATTAACGCTTTCTGTCTGTTCTTCGATCAATTTTGCCTGATAATCAATATTATCTCTGATAATATTGAGCGATTTGTCTACTTCAATAGAACCCTGATGCTGTTTTTCTTCAAGATCCTGAATGTTTTCAAAATTCTTTGAAATATCATCAACTGAATTTGAAGTTTTTGTCATATTTACGGAAAGCTCATGACCGGTATTGGTAAGAGCGCCGACTTTATGTTTTATTATCGTTATCATGTTTCTGATATTTCCAAATGTTTTGTTAAAATAAAATGCCAATTCTGTAAGTTCATCTTTTCCTACTTCATGAATAGCATGGGTCAGATCTCCTTCACCCTCTGAAATATCCTTTAAAGTATCTACAACTTCTCTGACAGGTCTTGTTATTGCTCCGCCTATAAATATTGCAAGAATTATTCCAAACAGAAAAAAAGCTAAACCGACTATTACGGCGACATTACGCAAGTAAATCAAATAGCTTTTAATATCATCTTGTTCAATCGAGCTGAATAATAGCCAGGGATAACCGGGGACTTCATTATACTTTCCGATTAAAACTTTTCCATCGAATGTATAAAGTCCAAATCCATTTCTTTCAATCAAAGCATTTTCCACAAGGTTTGCAAGTGCTCTATAGGAAGAATTACTTGCGGCTTCTTTAATCGGGTTAAATTCATTTGTTACCAGTGTATTATTCGGATGCGCAATTGCAGTTCCCTGATTATTTATAAGATAACTGTAGGCGCTTGGCATACTGCTTTTTAAGTTTATTACTATATTTGATAAAGTACGGCTGCCGTCTTTTGCTGCTACTATTACACCAATAACAGGAGCGCCAGGCTGGTCATTAGGATAAACAGGGACAGCAAACATAACCATAAGACTGTTTGACTGACGGCTGAATACTACTTCAATAGTTTTTTCTCCCGTCATAGCCTTTTTAAAATATTCACGGTCTGAAAGGTCAAGGGTATTACCTGCTCTTACATCATAAGAAATACCATTTGGGTAAATCAAACTCATATCAGTAGCGCCAATACGGGTTATATCAGGCAATAATGACGGCTGTACCTGTTCCCAATCCATTGTTCTAGATCTTGCTCTATTTGCAATTTCCTGTAAAATATCGAGCTGCCCATTCAAAGTAACGCTTATAAGTTCAGCATTGGATTCATTTCTATCGCCTATTGATTCGACGACAACTGATTCAAGATTTGAAGAACTGATTAAATACATTACAATTCCCATACCTAACGCGGTTATTAATACAACCAAACCAAAAAGAAACGGTATACGCATTTTTAATTTCATAAAGACCTCCTAATTAATCTGAGTTTTAATTAAACGTTACGCCAAACGTAACTGCTCTTTGTTTTGCTTCCGGTGCAAAATTTCTAAGGTTCCTTATTCTGTTTGCATCAGAAGGATGTGTGCTTAAAAATTCCGGTACACTGCCTCCTCCCATCGAAGACATTCTTTCCCAAAAAACAATAGCTTCATCGGGATTATACCCTGCTATTGCCATTAATAATAAACCATATCTGTCTGCTTCATATTCGTGCTGACGGCTGAAAGGTAAAGTGCCTCCCAATTCCGAGCCAACGCCGTAAGCTGTCATTATAAGCGCTTGAGTTTCAGGAGATTGATTGGATGTAGCTACAGCTACTCCGATAGCGCCGATTTGCTGGAGCAAGTCCGCACTCATCCGCTGCTGCCCGTGATTAAGAATTTGATGAGCAATTTCATGTCCCATAACAACTGCTATTCCTGTTTCGTTTCGTGTAACAGGAAGAATTCCGGTATAAAAAACAATTTTGCCTCCCGGCATTGCCCATGCGTTTATTGAATTATCCCGTATTAATGTAAATTCCCATCGGTAATCACTTAAATAATTCGGCTGTCCTTCAGCAGCAAGCAGTTTCTGAGCAGCATCCGCAAGCCTCATACCTACCCTTGTAAGCATTTGAGCTTCGGCAGTGCCTCTTACGACAGAATTTTCCCGCAGAAAAGTATCATATTGAGTAAAAGACATAGGAAAAAGCATGCTATTTGGAATTATAGCTATTGATGTTTTTCCTGTTACAGGATTGGTCGCGCAGCCTGAAAAAATTAAAATAATAAATAATAAAATATATATTGCTTTTTTCATTGACAAACCTCCTTACTTTATATTTTCATTAATTAATGAAACAACAGGATTATGATTAATCCTTACAATATTTTGTTCGCGTTCAAAACTATCCGTTGAATCAGAAGCATGAGCTGTATTTACCATTATGTTGCTTCCAAATTCACGGCGTACTGTTCCGTCGGCTGCTTTATTGGGGTCTGTAGAACCTAATACATCACGTATCTTATTAATTGCGTTCTGTCCTTCATAAACCAAAATCATACATTTAACATTTCCGGCTTTTTGTATTTCTTCCGCTGTATGGCATCCGGGTCTTTTTCCAGATATAAATTCAACAACATGGCTAAATTGATTTTTTGCACACTCTATTCCTAAACTTTCTGCAAGTATTTTTTCAATATTATCATTTAATGGAAATTGAAATTCTTTTTCCAATAGTTCCCTTGCCTGCTTTCCGTATTTTGGAGCAAGCCTTTCCTTAAGCTGGGCTTCTACAGGACCGTAAAAATCTAAAGCCTCTGCCAGGGAAAATTGGTGAATTTTTATGCCAATAATTCTTAATCCTGTTCGTGAAAACATATCGATAATGGCTCCCGGTCTTGATGAATTGTGAGTCCAGTTATCGGGTTTTATTATTACAAGCGTCCTTTCAATCTTTGAAGGATCATCATATACAACATTTTGAACAAGATTTTCCTTCCCTTCAAGAAACTTGGCGATAAACTTTAAATCTTTATTGGCTTCTTCCTGATGTCTTGGAGTAATAACAGCAGGTTCAAAGTAGCGTACTTCTTCCGGATTATTAGCATCAAAAATAAGATCTGAATATGTATCCCTTATTGTTTCTCCGACGAGTGAATTAACTTCTACATGCTGTGTGTACAAATGCCCGCATACTTTTAAAAGCTGTTCACAGGGGTTATCCCCTTTAAACAGAAGCATAAGTGTTCTATGAGGGCGGCCGCCTGAAGGACCCAGATATTGCTTAACATAATCTGCTAAAAGCATTAATTGATTTTTAGGAGAACGTTCTCTTAAAGAAGCGGCAAAATCATCGGCAAATTGCTGATCAGCCGTAAATATTTGAGCCCCAATCAAATCTAAACCGGTTCTTGAAAGCAGCCTTGAAAGTACCCCTCCAGTCCTGCTTTTTGCGATGGTGTATGGAGTTACAAAAACATAGGATAAACCAATACTCATATTCTTAATATATTACTTTATTGTTAAATATATAGCAACTATTTATAATTTTAGTATAACTAAACAAATGTTTAGCAGTTACTAGGCAGCGGTCATGATTTGTGTTATCCTTGTAAATTATGGACAAACTTATCATCAAGGGAGCTCGGGAGCATAACCTTAAAAATATCGATTTGGAACTGCCTCGTGACAATCTTATCGTAATTTCAGGGCTTTCGGGTTCCGGCAAAAGCTCCCTGGCATTTGACACAATTTTCGCAGAAGGACAGCGCCGTTATGTAGAAAGCCTTTCCGCTTATGCCCGTCAATTTCTGGGGCGGATGGACAAGCCTGATTTAGATTATATCGAAGGGCTTTCCCCGGCAATTTCCATCGAACAAAAAACTACGCATCGCAATCCCAGGTCAACTGTCGGCACTGTAACAGAAATTTACGATTATTACCGCCTGCTTTACGCACGAATCGGCATAGCCCACTGCCCCATCTGCGGCAAGGAAATCCGCGAGCAACCAGTAGATTTAATAATTGAAACAATTATGCAGTTTAAAGAAGGAACAAAAGTACAGCTTTTAGCTCCCGTTATCCGCGGGAAAAAAGGTGAACATCAAAAAATAATCGAAGATGCCCGAAAAGCAGGTTTTGCCCGTGCGCGTATAGACGGTGTTCCAGTTAACCTGGACGAAAATATAAAACTTGATAAACAAAAAAAACATTCAATCGAAATTATCGTAGACAGGCTTGTAATAAAAAAAGAAATCCGCGCAAGACTGGCAGAATCGGTAGAAGCCGCTTTACAGACTACAGACGGTTTAATGATTGTTTTGATTACAGAAGACGGCAAAAACTCGGAACAAATTTTTTCGCAGAAAAACTCTTGCCCGGACTGCGGTGTTTCGATTCCTGAACTGCAACCTCGGCTTTTTTCTTTTAACAATCCATTCGGAGCGTGCCCCGGCTGTTCAGGTCTTGGCGCAAAGCTGGAATTTGATCCTGACCTTGTAATTCCAGACCGCAGTTTGTCATTTAACGAAGGCGGAGTTATTCCATATAACCCCGACAGCGCATGGAACCGCAGCCGTTTTCAGGGTCTTGCCAAACACCATAAATTCAGTCTTGATATGCCTTTTAACAAGTTGCCGAAAAAAATAGTAAACGCAATTCTTTACGGCAGCGATGAAGAAGTAAAGGTGCGTTACGTGAACAAAGAAGGCACTAGCCATTTTGAATACCAGTCAAAATTTCAAGGAATACTGGAAGAATTAAAACGCCGTTATATCGATACTTCTTCGCAGGGTGTAAAAGACTGGCTTGAAAAATTTATGAGTCACAAACCTTGCGAAGATTGCGGCGGAAAACGTTTAAAGCCGGAAGTGTTAGCTGTCACTGTCGCGGGGAAAAACATCTGGGAACTTTCAAAACTTTCTGTAACGGATTCTTTAAAGTTTTTCGAACATATAAAATTAAATAAAAGCGAAAATAAAATCGCATATCAGATTTTAAAAGAAATAAACGCCCGACTTGGCTTTATGAAAAATGTAGGGTTGGATTATCTTAGCCTTGAGCGTAAGGCTTCTACTCTTTCCGGTGGTGAAGCCCAACGTATCAGGCTTGCAACGCAGATAGGATCAAGTCTTGTAGGTGTTTTATATATTTTAGACGAGCCGTCTATCGGGCTTCACCAAAGAGACAACCAACGCCTTATCGACACATTATTGTACCTGCGCGACCTTGGCAACACTTTAATTGTAGTCGAACATGACGAACAAACTTTGCGAACAGCCGACCATATCGTAGATTTGGGACCGGGTGCTGGTGTTCATGGCGGACACGTTGTCGCGCAGGGAAGACCCGAAGATATAATGAAAGTAAAAAAAAGCCTTACAGGTCAATACCTGGCAGGACTTCTTCGCATCGATATTCCAAAAGAAAGACGAAAAGGCAACGGCGCTTTTATAAAAATAAAAGGAGCAAGCGAGCATAATTTAAAAAACATCAATGTACAAATTCCGCTTGGACTTTTTACCTGTATTACAGGAGTTTCCGGTTCGGGAAAATCTACATTATTATCAGATGTTTTATATCCCGCGCTTGCTAACAAGGTTTATGATTCAAACCATACAGAAGGCGCACACAAAAGATTAGACGGCTACGAACATATCGACAAAGTTATCGACATCGATCAAAGTCCTATAGGAAGGACTCCCCGTTCAAACCCGATCACCTATGTCGAAGGTTTTACTGCCATAAGAGACATGTTCGCTAATCTACCCGAATCCAGAATGAGAGGTTATAAACCGGGACGTTTTTCGTTTAATGTCAAAGGCGGCAGATGCGAACATTGCGAAGGAGACGGAACAAAAAAAATCGAAATGAACTTTCTGCCGGATGTATACATAACATGCGATGTCTGCCACGGTAAAAGATTTAACAGAGAAACCCTGGAAATCCGCTATAAAGGCAAAAATATAAGCGAAATCCTTGATATGACTATCGAAGAAGCTGCCGCTTTTTTCGCTCCCATTCCGCAGATTGCCAGAAAAATGGAAACATTGCTTTCTGTAGGTTTGGGTTATGTAAAACTGGGACAATCGGCGCTGACCCTTTCCGGCGGAGAAGCTCAGCGTGTTAAACTGGCTCTGGAGCTTTCTAAACGCTCTACAGGCAGAACCATGTACATCCTCGACGAACCTACAACGGGGCTTCATTTTGCTGATGTAAAACAGTTAATGGAAGTTATACAACGCTTGGTAGAACAGGGAAATACAGTTATAATGATAGAACATAACCTTGATGTCCTTTTACAAGCCGATTATATTATTGATCTAGGTCCTGAAGGCGGCGAAAAAGGCGGATATGTAATAGCTACTGGTACGCCCGAGCAAATTGCAAAATGTGAAACATCTTACACTGGTTTTTATATTGCGGACATGCTAAAGCGCGCCCGAAAAACTGGAAAAAAATGAGATTTGAAAATAAGAAGAATAAAAATACAAGAAATTTTACCACGGAGTACACGGAGTTTCACGGAGGAAGAATGAGTTTTCGAACCATAACCTCCGTGTTCCTCCGTGTCCTCTGTGGTTTTTTATTCTTTATTTTCTTAAATTCTTTTTCAATATTACAAGCTCAGGAAGCTGAAGAACCCGATTTTAATTATTCACTTTCTCCGGAAAGACAGCGTATAGAAATGGAGATAAGAACTTCAACCTTAAGCGAACTTGCTCTTTGGAGCCGCACACTCGGACTTTCGGAAAGCGGCTCAAGAGAAGATCTTTCCAGACGTTTACAGAACTATTTTGATTTACCGCAAACATCACAAAATAATGATAATCAAAAAGTAATAATTATTGAATCAGCGCAAGTATCTGAATATTTTACAATTGATGTAATCGATGAAGAGTATGCCCGTTTAAGAGGCGATGTTTTTATTTCATTAAAAGACGGCAATACAATCCATAAAATAAGAGCGAATGAAGTACTTTTTAACCGAACCAGAAATATACTTACCGCATCAGGGCAGGTTTTTTATGAAAAGGATGACGGCGACAGAATTGAAACATTCAGGGGAGAAAATATAACTGTTAATCTTGATAATTGGGCAAGTATTTTTCTTGACGGAAGTTCTACAAGAAGTATTGAAAATGACGAAACTACATATCTTTTTTCAGGTTCGGTTATTACACGTACAGATCAGGATGTTACAATTCTAAGAGATGCAGAAATTACAAATGGATCAAATGAAGAAGCGCTTTGGTCTATAAGCGCATCAAGGATTTGGCTATTACCCGGTTCTGATTTTGCAATTTTAAACGCTGTATTAAGAGTTGGAGTAATACCAGTACTTTATATTCCTTTCTTTTATTTTCCGGGTGACGAACTTTTTTTTCATCCTGTTATCGGATACCGCAGCCGTGAAGGCGGATTTGTTCAAACAACTACTTATATATTCGGGCAGCCCCGCTCCAATCCGGACGAATCAAATTCAATAAGCAGACTTCTGGCTAATTCAAATGATACTGAAAAAGAACTGCAAGGATTATTCTTAAGAAGCACAGGCAGAAAAATTGTCGATCCCAATGAACTTAGCTTAAAAGCATTTATAGATTATTATGTTAATCTTGGAATGTATATCGGTCTTGATCTAACTGTTCCCAAAACAGGGATTTTTAATCCGGTAGAATTTTCACTGGGAGTTGGTTTTACAAGAACAATTTCTCTGATTAACGGTGTTTATACTCCTTATGCACCTGATTATGACGGCTCTTATGACTGGAATCATTCCAATCTTTTTTCTTTTTCAGCTCCTTTCCGTTATAGAATGACATTTAATAGTTCAATCAGCGGTACTAGGGGAAATATTTCATGGAGTTTTCCTTTCTATTCTGATCCCTTTGTTGATAGGGATTTTTTAAACCGCGCAGAAAGCATGGACTGGATTAATATGATTCAGCAAGGGTCTGCATTAGGAGATGATCCTTTAACTCAAAATGAAATAAGAACACATCAATGGCATGTTAACGGAAATTTGAATATTCCGACTTCCTCTGTATCTCCTTTTATCTCCAGAATTGCAATAACAAATATTTCTACAACTTTAACATTCAGAACAATTGAAGATTTTACTATCAGAAATGATTCATTTTATAATAACAATCCCGCTCGTTTCTTTTTTGCGCCCGATAAATTTACAATATATAATCTGTCAAGCGTAATATCCGGAACTCCATATTCATTTGGAGGACAGCAATCCCTAACCAGACCAAATGATATATCTACCCGTGAAAGAATAAATCCTTTGGAAGGAATTGGAAATCCGATTTCTCCGTGGACTGCTGATGAAGAAAATACCGAAAATAATACAGCTTCAAAAGATATTTTAACTCCTCCTGTTTTAACGCAAACTTTTAGAATTCCCGGAACCGGAAATACAAGATTATCAATTGATTACCAGATAAGTCCTGCCAGCTCCACAGAGCTTCAATTTATGACAGCAAACTGGAAAACCCTCGATCAGGTTTCCTGGGATGAAACTCAATCAATACTTACCAGCATCAGCGGAAACAGCGCTTTAAATTTCCGTGCAGATCATTCAAGCGGATTATTTTCCAATGTTTTTACATTATCCGGCAATGGTACTTGGAGAGATTACGGTTATTTAAACGAAGACGCTTTCCTTGACGGCAGCGGCAATGTTGACGAAAACAGAATGATGGAAGCCAGAAGACAGCAATACAGTCAGACAAACTATTCAACATTTTATGCATATAACAGTTCTATTCGCCCGCTTCATGATAATCTAATATTCAGCCAATCCAGCATTCAATACAGTTTAAGAGGAACATTGGTAAGATCAAAAAGATATTCAGGCGGAGACAGTCCTGAACTTACTCCGCAGTGGGGTTCATGGGCAAAAGAAGAAAGAATAAACGGTATCGATATATACGGTCTTAACAATCACAGGCTTACAGGATCATTAGCTGCTAATATAAGAGATAAAGTTCAAAGTATTTCTATAAGCGCCGATTTACCTCCTCTTGACGGAATGATTGAAACCCGTATTGCATTGCGTTTTTGGATTTCCGAAACAAATTTAAATTTCCGAACAGAAAGACCGCCGGAAAGCGATTGGATATTCAAACCAATTAATTTTACGCAAGCTCTTAAGTTTAATGATAAATGTATATTTACATACAATATGATTATTAAACCTGAAGAAGATAACGATATTACACATATATCAACATCATTGGTATTATGGAATTTCAGAACAGCATTTACAGCCGATAAGTCCTACAGATACAGGTTTGAAACACTTCCTGTATTCGGAGGTGAATGGGTAGAATACGGAAATCAGATATTAAATCCAAAAGAATTATTATTTTCGTATAATCAAACTACTCCAAGCACCGAATTAATCAATAACCGCTTGTTTGTTTCTTTTAATACAAATGCATCATTAAACTTTAATTTACGCCAGCATACAAATTCAAATTTTCAATTATCATTTGGATTAAATTTAAATATACCGGGTTTTCTCGAATTAAAATTTTCGGCAACAACCCAAAATTCTGTAATAATGCGTTACTTTAAAGGAATGCCTGGTATGGATAATCTTACATTTATGTATCCAGAAGGTCCGCAGAACAATATATTTACTGATTTATTTGATTCGTTTAATTTTTTTGATGATGATAAACGCCGCCGCTCAGGTTTTAAAATGCAAAAATTTGATTTTAAATTAACTCACTTTTTAGGTGATTGGAGAGCTGAACTGGATATATCTATGTATCCGCACCGCAATACAATTTCACCTGTTCATATGTTTTCTATTGTAGCTGATGTATCATTTACAGTCAGATGGACGCCAATTACAGAAATTTATTCTGATATTGCCTATGACGGGAAAAATAACAGATGGGTAACAAGATAATATCATCATTTCTTCTCCACTTGACGAGCTCATTTTGCAGGATATAAAATTAAATAAAGAGGTTTTTTTGGAGGAAGGATTAACTATAGCTTTTGACAGCAGGGAATTACTTTCCGGTATTTGCGGAGCAAATGACGGTAATTTACGGATTATTGAGGGTTCCCTTGGCGGTTTTATAACAGCAAGAGGAAATGAAATTCATTTTGAAAGCAGGGATGTAAACGGAGTCAAACGCTTTAGAACAATGATGGATAACCTGATAGCGGCGGTAAAAGAAGGTGAACAGCCTTCCGCTGATTACATTAAAGCTCTCGCAGATGAATTTATTCCCAATCAAGAGACACATGAAGAAAAATCTAAAGAGCTTTTCCATGATTCGATGATTCAAATACCGCATGGATTTAAACGGGTTTATCCGCGAAGTAAAAATCAGGCTAACTATATACAGGGAATGATAAATAATGAAATTTGTTTTTGCGTAGGTCCTGCTGGAACCGGGAAAACATTTCTTGCAATTGCGTACGCTTTATATATGCTTTTGTCAAAAAAAATACGCAAACTAGTCCTTACCCGTCCTGTTGTAGAAGCAGGTGAAAACTTAGGATTTCTGCCGGGTGATCTCTCGCAAAAAATTGATCCTTATTTAAAACCTCTTTATGATGCGATGGAATCACTGGTTCCTTATGATGTAATAAACAGAATGGAAGAAACAAGATCAATCGAAATAGCGCCTCTTGCGTACATGAGAGGCAGAAGCCTGAATGACTGCATGGTTATACTTGATGAAGCGCAAAACACGACAAAAGAACAGATGAAAATGTTCCTTACAAGAATCGGAACGGGAGCCAGAGCCATTATCACAGGAGATTCAACGCAAATAGACCTTCCGCGTAAAACAGAATCGGGGTTATTAAATGCTCTTGATATTTTAAGAGAAGTTGAAGGACTGCATTTTTCATTTTTACACACGGTTGACGTAGCGCGTAACCCTTTAATAAAAAAAATAATACAGGCATATAATGAAAACAAAAACTAAACCATTTAAAAATAATTTGTCAAATATATTTAAATATCTGCGCTCAAGCCGCTTTCTTTTCAGTTTTGTATTATGCATAATTTCAATATTCGTAATTATCGCAAGTCAGAATAATGAATCTATAAACGGTTTTAGGAATATTTTAGGAACTATATTGCTTTTCATTTTAATATATATAATTTATATTATACTTCAAAACCGTACCAATCTGGGAAAAGAATTAAGCAACAGGGAAAGTTATCTGCTTTCTTCCATTTCCGGCTCTTATATAATTGCGGCAGTATTAATAAATAACCTTTCACCCGGTTTTGAAGGTTTTCCTTCTGCTCTGGCAATTCCAACAGGTCTTTTTATTATGCTGCTTGCTGTCTTTTTGGGAAAAAGACTTGCATTAATTATGGCAATCGCACTTCCGTTAGGTGTTTATATCGCAGGATCATTTGACAATTATTCTTTTATAATCGCTTTAGTAAACGGAGTAACAGCTTCTACAGTACTTTACAAAGCTCAAAACAGAATGAGCCTTATAAAAGCCGGTTTAATAATTGCAGCGGCAAATTGTCTTGCAGTAATTGTTGTACTGCTTATCAGGCAGGCTAATATTTTTGAATATCCGGCTTTGCTTTTCTGGGCAGCTTTAAACGGAGTAATATCGGGAATGCTTACACTCGGTTTTCTGCCGCCATTGGAACATGTCTTAAATGCGGTAACTCCTTTCAGATTAATGGAACTGTCGGATTTAAACGCTCCAATTTTACGCAAACTTTTTACAACAGCCCCCGGCAGCTACAGCCATTCACTTATGGTTGCAAATCTGGCAGAACAGGCATGTCAGGACATAGGAGCAAACGCAATGCTTGCACGTGTCGGAGCTTATTATCATGACATTGGTAAAATGGAAAACCCTGATTATTTTGTAGAAAATCAAACAGATCATAACAGACATGATGAAATTGCTCCTCGTCTTTCAGCTACAATAATACGAAGCCATGTAAAACTTGGTGTAGAAAAAGCGCACAGCTTGGGTCTTCCCAATGATGTAATTTCCATAATTGCAGAACATCACGGTAATTCAATCATCTCATGGTTTTATAATAAAGCCACAGAAAATGAAGTATCAGTGAACTCTGAAGACTTTTCTTACCCCGGTACTCCTCCGCATTCAAAAGAGTCGGCGATTGTAATGCTTGCCGATATTACCGAAGCCGCAGTAAGAACTTTAATAAAACCCACAGCGCCGAAAATGGAAAAATTTATTCAGCAGCTTTTTGAAGCAAAAATTGAACATGGACAGCTTTCTGATTCTGATCTGTCTTTCCGTGAACTTGAAATAATAAAAAAGTCTTTTGTAAGGGTGCTTGCAGGTTATTATCACTCAAGAATTGAATATCCAAAACAGCAAAAGGAAAATAAGGACAATAAAGATGAATAATGTGGCAATAAACTCTGACGGCTGTATTCTGCCAATATGGAGTTCAAGCGCCTGTAATTATGCTTTAAAAGTACTTAAAGAGTTGAAGCGTGATAATTGGGAATTATCCATCCTTTTTTGCGGTAATGATAAAATAACTGAATTAAACAATAAATATAGGGATAAAAACGAACCCACCGATATTCTTTCATTTAACCTTGGTGAAACTATCATAGAAGACGGTAAAACCGTCTATTTACCGGGAGATATAATTATTTCTCTTGATACCTTACGAGAAAACGCCGAATATTTCCAAATACCGCAAGATGAGGAGTTACGCAGACTATTAATTCATGGTATCCTGCACTTAGACGGAATGGATCATGAAACTTTGGACTCAAATGAGCCAATGCTAAAATTACAGGAGGAAATTCTGATTAAGTTAAAGGATGAAAAAATAGAATCATTTTATAATGGAGTAAAAAAGTGAAAACTCCTTTTAAAATAAATTCACAGGCAATTAAAGAACTTGAAGACGATCAAAAACAGATGATCCGCGGTGTTGTGGAATTATCTGATACTACTGTCAAAGAAGTAATGGTTCCCAGAACAGATACTGTTTTCATTTCAATAGATGATTCAAAAGAAGAACTGCTTAAACGAATCAGTGAAAGCGAACATTCACGTTATCCTGTATATAAGGATACTGTGGATAATGTTGTCGGCATTTTGCATATTAAGGATGTATTAAAAATTCTAGTTGATGATAAGCCATTTGATATAAACGCTTTGGTTAGAAAACCATTTTTCGTTCCTGTTTCAAAGCATATTGATGATCTTCTGCGTGAATTACGCAGGAAAAAAGTTCACATTGCTGTAGTAGTTGACGAATACGGCGGAGTATCCGGTATCGTCTCCATGGAAGACATAATCGAAGAAATAATCGGCGATATACAGGACGAGTTTGATCACGAAACCGATGATGTCGTTGAACTTGGACAGGGAATATGGCTTTGCGATGCCAGGGTAAATCTTGGGTTCCTTGCCGAAGAAACAGGGCTTTCTCTTCCTGTTGATGATTTTGATACGCTTGGCGGCTTTGTTTTTGATCTTTTCGGCAAAATACCTGTTAAAAACGAAAAAATTGAATATAAGGATTATGATTTTATCATTCAGGAAATGGATGGGCATAAAATCAATTCCATTAAAATCGTAACGCATAAGAAGGAATGATTGTTTAATTAAGGGAGGGGGAAATGAATTTTTGTAGAATAACTTCACACGGAGTCACAAAGGCACGGAGAACACAAAGATCATTATTAATTAACTCCGTGTCTCCGTGTCTCCGTGTGATTAAATTTCCGATAATTCTGATTTCTATTTTATTTATAATTTCATTATTTCCAATCTCTATTGAGGCGCAGACACCTGCTGCTGCGGCGCATTTTGAACGCGGCAAATCCCACATGGCAGACGAAAACTGGTATTCTGCCATTGAATCCTTCCTTGAATGTTTAAGATTAAACCCCTCTCATGCAGAAGGAACTGCTGCTTTAGCCGAATGTTACTACGAACTGTCAGAATTTGACGAAGCTCTAACATGGGTAAGAAGAGCAAGGCAGCTTTCACGCAGCAATATGTCTATTGCAAACCTTGAAGTCTTTATTTTAATCGCACTTGGTCATCTTGATACAGCATCAACTCTTGTAAATCAAATACTAACAGTAGAGCCGTATAACAGGGAAGCATTATTCGCCGCAGGCGAGCTTGATATTGCAAGAAATAGGCCATCTGAGGCAATGCTGCGCTACAGAGACGCAGTACGGCGCTTCCCTGATGATCGCCGTCTTTTAATATCACTCGCGCTTGTTACTCTTTCTCTTGGCGACAATCAAGCAGCCATTACATATATAAATAATGCCTTAAGGCAGCACCCGGACGATTACCGTGTTTATTATTACGCAGCTTACATCTACTCCATGAATAACAACATCACAGAAGCCATTCGTTATGCGCAAAGAGCTCTTTATTACAGACCCGGTCATGCGGCATCTCAATCACTTATGGCATCTCTTCGTTACCGTAACAGGGAATATGATGAAGCATCCCGCTTATGCGATATTGCCATAGCGAATAACAGGCAGGATATGAGCGCATGGTACTTGAAGGGACTTTCTTTCATTAGAATGGGACGAGCCCAGGAAGCAATTACAATTCTTTCTACCGCTATCACAATCAATGAAAATGCCGAATTTATCCGTGCTATTTTGGAAGAAACTTTAATTTCATCAACCAATCTTGAAGATCCGCGCCGTGCCAGATTTGCAGCATGGCATTTTAACAGGGCAAGAAATTTCCGTCAGCGTAATCTGATTGATCAGTCGCTTTTTGAATACCGCAGGGGATTAAGATTAAATCCATTTGCTCAAGACAGACGTGAATACGCCGAATTACTTCGGATGCAAGGTTACCCTGCACGTTATCTTGAAGAACTACTTTTCCTCCAGGATCAAGGTTTGGCAAACAGAGCTGTCAATGATGCTGTGGAAGCATATAATTCACTTTTATCCAACGCTCTTTTCAGGCAATGGCAGGTTAATCCTGTTGATGTATCGCAGCGGTACTGGAAAGTCGCAGTCTTTGCTCTGGATGGTCAATCCAGTTTTTATCATGCCGACGCCGGTTCTGTTGCTGCCGGTGTTGTAAGAGAACTTTTAATTCATGATCGCAATATCATTCCGCTGCAGCTTGAAGTCCGCCAGCCGTCTTTTTCGCAGGCTTTCAGGATGGCAAGAGAAAACGGCGCTGATTATTTTATGCTTGTTTCAGTAAATGAAAACGAACGCGACATATCAATAAAAGCTGATCTTTTTGTAGGAAGAACAGGATCTCCTGCGGGAACATTTAACACTTTCAGAACAGGAACCGACCGTCTGCGGGAAGCATCACGGGGTATTGTTACTCAGCTTTCTTCTTCAATGCCTATTCGAGGCAGTTTATTGGTTAGAAGACAGGGACAAGCTCTTATAAATAAAGGAAGAGCCGACGGCATACAGCAAAATGTAGTATACGATATAGTAAAACGCGGACGTGTTCAGGTTGCAAACGAAGGAATCGCACTTGTATATAATGATGATGAACTTGTCGGAAGGCTGACAATTACAAATGTTGATGAAGAAATAGCAATTGGAAACCTAGCAAGGCACGGTTTTTTCGATCGAATTGAACCTGGTGACGAAGTAATCCTGCAGGTAAACAGAGCAAACAGACCGCCGACTGAAAGTGCAGCAAACCCTGAGTTACGCGCTTTATTAAGGTCATTAAGATAATTTCTTGTAGTTAATTGCGCATATTGCCGCTCCAAGAGCATCTGCGGCATGATCGGGTTTTGGAACTTCTTCCAGTCCTAAAATTATTTTTACCATTTGCTGTATTTGTTTTTTGTCTGCTTTGCTAGTACCTGTTACACCGGTTTTAATTGTGTTAGGTGTAAATTCATGCAGATATATACCTTTTTCCGCTACTGCAGCGGAAATTACCCCTCGTGCTTCTGCAACAGGAATAGCGCTGGAAACATTTTTACCAAAGTACAATGTTTCGATAGCAGCTTCGGTTGGTTTATATTTTTCTATAATTGAACGCATAAACTGTAAAATAAAAAAAAGGCGATCTGCTCTTTTGCAGTCCGCCTTTGTAATAATAATACCATGGTCTATGTACTTAATAGTTCCGTTTATATCATCTAAAACACCCCAGCCCGTACTAGCAAGACCGGGGTCAATACCCAATATACGCCGCATTAAGCTGCGTCAAATCCATCCGGAATTGCTATATTGGTATAAACGTTTTGCACATCATCGTTTTCTTCAAGTTTATCAATCAGCTTTAAAACTTTAGCGGTTCCGTCATTGTCCAGAGTAACTTCAGCTTCGGCGACCATGCTGACTTGCGCACTCATTGTTTCAAACTCTTTGGTTTGAAGCGCATTCATTACACTTTCAAAATCTTCAGGCGCAGAAGTAACTTCGATAATTCCTTCCATTTGTGAAACATCTTCCGCTCCGCCTTCAAGCGCTACTTCCATTACAGCGTCTTCTGTATATTTTTCACCGTCAATAGTAATGACACCTTGCCGTTTAAAAAGCCTTGAAACAGAACCGGATGTAGCAAGCTGTCCGCCAGCTCGTGTCAGAATGTTTCGAATATCAGCTGCAGCTCGGTTTTTATTGTCTGTTAGAACTTCGATAAATATCGCCACACCGCCCGGTGCATACGCTTCGTAAACTAGTTCTTCGTAATTTACACCTTCAAGCTCGCCTGTACCTTTTTTAATTGCCCTGTCGATATTATCTTTGGGCATATTTGCGCCTCTGGCTTTAAGAATTGCAGTACGTAAACGAGGATTGCCGTCTAAACTTCCGCCGCCCATCCGTGCAGCGATGGAAATTTCTTTTATTAACTTTGTAAACATCTGACCGCGTTTTGCATCGGCGGCCCCTTTAGCGTGTTTAATCGTTGCCCATTTACTGTGGCCCGACATGATAACTCCTTAACATATAGGATGAGAAAATATTAATTCCTCTGGAACATTAAAACTAGATTCTGCCTTTTTGAACTGCTTTATCCAGTGAATCACGAACCATTTTTTCGTACCATTCCATTGAAAAAGGTTCTTTGTTTCTGACAGTAGGTTTAATTGAATATTCCAGATTGTCCTTACAGGGTTCGCAGATACTGCGATTAGCATAATAAAAGAACGTACGATCGGTTATTACTTCATCCAATTTTTTCTTGCAAATGTCACAAGCTATGCTTATCATAAAGCCTCCTATTAATTTAGCTTGCTATAGTATACAAAAACTTTTACAATATGTCGAGTACTTATATGACAGAAAATGATGGATTTTCTCTGAAAATCGATGGAAAAAGCTATTCACCCAAAATGCCGCTTATTATAGCAGAATTGGGTACTTCCCATAATGGCGACTTATCAAAAGCAAAAGAGATGACAGCCGCAGCAGCGGAAGCCGGAGCCGGTTGTGTCAAGTTTCAGATGGTATATGCTGATGAAATTCTCCATCCAAACACAGGATTAGTCCCCCTTCCCGGCGGAATGATTAGATTATACGACCAGTTCAAATCTCTGGAAATGCCGAATGAGTTCTACATAAAAATCAAAGAATATACCGAAAATATGGGGCTTTTGTTCCTTTGCACCCCATTTGGTATAAAAAGCGCTTCAATTTTAAGAAATATGCAGCCAAAAGTGGTAAAAATCGCATCTCCGGAGCTAAATTTTACAAGTTTATTGGAAGATGTCGCATCTTGGGATGTGCAAGGTATGTCAATACCAGTATTGCTTTCGTCGGGCGTTTCCCGATTGGCTGACATAGAAATAGCAATTAATATCTTTCGAGAAGAGTTCACACGGAGACACGGAGGCACAGAGTTAAGTAAAGGATTTAATGTATGTCTCCTCCATTGTGTCACATCGTATCCTGCGCCGGAGACTGATTACAATTTACGGGTTTTACCTAATCTTTCAGCAATCTTTGGTGTTTCTGTCGGGATTAGCGACCATAGCTTAGACCCCGAGCTTGTCCCTGCACTGGCGGCAGGTATGGGAGCTTGTGTAATCGAAAAGCATTTTTGTCTTTCCAGAAACGACCCCGGATTAGACGACCCTATAGCTTTGGAACCTGTTGATTTCCTTAAAATGACAAAAGCTGTTAAGTATGCAGCTCAGTTAAACTCCAACGAAATAATTGCTCATTATAGCCGCGAAAGAGGAAAAGAACTGATACAGCAAATTTTAGGAAACGGCATAAAAAGACTGGCTCCTTCAGAGGAAGCAAATTACCGTTTAACAAACCGTTCGATTCATGCGCTTAGAGATATTCAAAAAGACGAAATAATTAAAAAAGGCGATTACGCTGTTTTAAGAACAGAAAAAATCCTTCGCCCGGGTCTTGAACCTGTTTGGGAAAAAGAAATCGAAGGAAGAACTGCACAAAACTTTATTCCATCAGGCGAAGGTATCAGATTTGAAGATATATAAATCGAAATCTATGTTATAATGTAAAAAACTGGAGGATGATATGGCGGATAAAAACTTAATCGAAACCACATTAAAAAAGGGAGAAGGCATTTTCCGCCTTAACCCCAATTTTATACCGCGTCCATTCGGTGTCGAAGGAAGACGGCTTCGCCTTCATCCTGATGATTATTTTGCATACGGGCTCCAACGCGGTTCCATTAAAGAACGCTGGATGGCTTCTACCAATATCGCCCAAAACGGACCCCTTGCAGGTCCTACAGAAGGATTAAGTTTTGTTGCTGTCGATTACAATAGCGATGAAAAGTTCAGTTTAAAAGAAGCAATTGAAGTGTTAGGTGAAAACATAATCGGCAAAGAACTGATGAACAAATACGGCGGTTTTCCTGTTTTTTCAAAGTTCTACGATCTTAATACTCCCCTATTCCATCATCTGCATCTTGATATGGAAGCTGCTGCAAGAGTCGGCAAACTTGGAAAACCCGAATGTTATTATTTTCCCCATCAGTTTGCAAGCCACACAGGAGAGATGAACGCGACATATTTCGGCTACGACCCCGACACAAAACCGGAAGAAGTAAAACAACGCTTACGCGATTACAATAAAGGCGATACACGCATAACAGAACTTTCCCGAGCATGGCGCATTGAACTTGGATCAGGCTGGTATTCACCTGCCGGTGTTATTCATGCGCCCGGCTCTGTAATGACATACGAACTTAACTGGAACGGCGATGTTAACTCTGTTCATGAAAATGTTGTTTCAGGCGTAACATACCCGAAAGAATTTATGAACGGCGAATGCCCTGCGGACAAAAAAGATGATATCGATTATATCTTTAGCTTGCTTGACTGGGAAAAAAATACAGATCCGCATTACAAAAAACGTTTCGGAAGACCTCCAATTTCTATTGTAAAAAATTCAGACTACGAAGAAAAATGGATCTCTTACGCAAACGAAGGATACTTCAGCGCAAAAGAATTATCTGTTAATCCCGGCAAAACAATAACTTTAAAAGAACCCGCAGCATATAGCGTTATATTAACTCAGGGACACGGCAAGTTCGGCATTCATCACTGCGAAGCCCCGGGAATGCTGCGTTTCGGCCAGCAAAGCGCCGACGAGTTTTTTGTGTCAGAAGATGCGGCAAAAAATGGAATTACAATTACAAACACAAGCCCTGTTGAGCCGCTTGTTTTAATTAAAGGTTTTGGACCCAATCATACTGATGCACCGCAGAGTGTTTAGGATAAATAACTATTCTTAATCATTTTTTACTTAAAATATTTATTAAAAGCGGCTTTACGTTCTCTCTATGCGGATCATACTACCTACAATTTAATTTATACAGTAAATATTCTTCTAGTAACATTCAATAATTTTTCTAAGAAATCGGGTGATGTTTTTTCTATAAAGTTAAAGGAACGTGCTTTATAATCAAGGGTTACCAATTGATCGAGCAAAACTGTACCTTTTGTTTTTAAGTTATCAGGTAGGTTATGATAGAGAGGTAATCTGCGTTGTGTTGTCGATATTGGTGCTGCAATAACGACATTAGTATATTGAGAAACAATATTATTACTCAATACAATTACCGGACGAAATCCCTGTTGTTCGTGTCCTACTCTGGGATCAAGGTCAATTGTAATGATGTCACCTTGCTGAGGAACACCATTTACCATTGTTCATTTCCTACAGCTTTACCAAAATTCATAATAGGTTCACGTATTCCATCGTCAATATAATCCTTGAAAAGAAAATCTAATGAACCATCATCAACAGATACATTAACAGGAGTTTCCAAAAAAGTTACGATGACATCACATTGATTTATTTTTGGAATTCTGTCTAAAACAACAGACATTCCATCATATCTGCCTTTAATTGCTACCATACTCTACCTCATTTAATTATTTCTTTGTCTTCTCTCTGAAATATTCCCATGCTTCTTTGTCAGTAAATTTTTTGTGAACAATTTTTCCAATGGCGTCTGCCATTTCGACAGGATTATTGCTCTGGAAAATATTTCTGCCCATATCCAAACCGCGTGCTCCGCCTTGCATCGATTTATATGCCATTAGAAGCGCGTCTTTTTCTGATAGTTTTTTTCCACCTGCTACTACTATTGGAACAGGGCAGGCGGCGACTATTTCTTCAAAATCATCACAATAATACGTTTTAATAATGTGCGCTCCAAGCTCTGCTACAATGCGTGTTGCAAGTTTAAAATACTGCGCTGTTCTTTCCATGTTTTTCCCAACGGCGATAACGCCAAGTGTTGGAATACTGTAACGGTTACCTGCATTAATAACTTTTGATAAATTATCGATACTGGAAAGCTGACCGTCTGCGCCGATAAAAGTTTGAACTGCCATACAATCTGCATTCATGCGTATCGCATCTTCGATATCAACTGAAATAAGCTCGTGGCTTAAATCTTCGTTAATCATTGACGAACCCGCCGAAACACGCAAAGCGATGCCTTTTTTAAAATTCGGCTTTACGCAAGTGCGAAGAGCGCCTCTTGTCGCCATCAATACATCAACATGATCCATTAATTGAGGGATTAAAATATCAAGGCGTTCAAGACCGGAAACAGAACCCATAAAATAACCGTGATCAAAAGCAAACATAACCGTGTTACCGGTTTTTGGATTGAAAATATTTGTCAGATGTTTTTTCATTCCCCAATCAAGATTTGCAGCACCTTTTACATGCAAGTTACCGTTTGTTTTAAACGGAACATCAATATGATAATTTTTTTGTACTTTTAATCCATCTTTATCAGCCATAATACCCTCACTTAATAATATGTTTGATCATTATAAAATATAATCGTATAATAAACAATATGAATTATTTGATGGCAATTGATGCCGGAACAGGAAGTGTCCGATCTATTATTTTTGATTCTGACGGAAACCAGATTGGCTGCGTTCAAAAAGAATGGAAACATAATGAAGACCCGCGCTTCCCGGGAAGCATGGACTTTGACTGGGATACAAACTGGAAATTAACAAACGCCTGCATTAAAGAAGTATTGGCGCAAACCATAATAAGTGCGCAGCAAATATCGGCAGTGTCTACCACTTGCATGAGAGAAGGAATTGTTCTTTACGATGAAAACGGCAAGGAGCTTTGGGCGTGCGCTAATGTTGATGCGCGCGCAAAAGATGAAGTTACTCAGTTAAAACAAATCGATCCAAACTTGGAAAAAGAACTTTATTTAAAATCGGGACAGACTTTTGCGCTCGGCGCTCTTCCTCGGCTTTTATGGGTAAAAAACAAACAACCTGATATTTATAAAAAAACAAAATACGTTGGCATGATTAACGACTGGATTATTTTTAAACTTTCCGCAGGAGATTCTTCGCCGGGTGTTCTGGCAGTAGAACCGAGCAATGGATCAACTACAGGGCTTTTTGATTTAAAAAAACGAAATTGGGATATTGATATCGCGCGGCGATGCGGTATCCGCGATGATATTTTTCCTGATGTAAAAGAATGCGGTACTGTAATCGCGCAAGTTTCTGAAAAGGGAGCCGCAGAAAGCGGGCTTTTAAAAGGAACACCTCTTGTAACAGGCGGAGGAGATTGCCAGCTTGGAACAATCGGTGTCGGCGTTGTAGAAGAAGGGCAAGCTGTTGTTTTTGGAGGCAGCTTCTGGCAGTATGAATTTAACACAAGTTCGCCGGTTTGTTCGCCGAAATGCGACGTGCGTGTTAACTGTCATGCAGTGGAAGACCTGTGGCAATATGAAGCAATTGCATTTAATCCCGGGCTTGTTATGCGCTGGTTCAGAGACACATTTTGCACCGAAGAAAAACGTATTGCCGCAGAAAAAAATATTGATCCTTACACTATTCTTGAAGAAGCGGCGCGTAATGTTCCTGCAGGCAGCCACGGTATTATCTGCACTTTTTCTGATGTAATGAATTACATAAACTGGAAACACGCCGCACCTGCATTTATAAATTTTTCTCTTGATCCGCAAAAATATAATAAAGCCGCCTTTTACCGTGCAATTATGGAAAACGCCTGTCTCGTAACACTTGGGCATTTACGCCTTGTGGAAGCGGCAACAGGAAAAAAACCTGAAAAAATAGTATTTGCAGCAGGAGCTTCAAAAAGCGATTTATGGTCACAGATACTTGCGGATGTTCTTGGAATCCCTGTTGATATTCCTATTGTAAAAGAAGCTACTGCACTTGGCGCTGCAATAATGGCAGGTAAGGGTATCGGCTTGTATCCGAATATTAAAGAAACGGCGCGTTCACTTGTAAAAATCGAAAAAACTTTTTTACCAAATACAAAAAACCGTGAAGTTTATGATGCGGCATATCAAAATTTAAGATCGGTGTATCAATCTATGCTTAAATTAAGCGACGACAGTTTAACAAATTATATGTGGTGTGCGCCAGGTTTATAGGAGGAAATTATGTACATAGTAGATGAAAAAGATAAAGAATACCGGTTCGGCGATTGGGGTCCAAAATATTTAATGCAGGGACCGCGTATGAACTTTGCCTTAGTGCAGTTTAAACCAGGGCAGGATTTTCAGGCTCACTACCATGAAGTAATGGAAGAAAACTTTTATGTGATCGAAGGAACAATAACAATTGTCGTTGACGGAAAACCCTGTGAAGTATCCGCAGGGCAGCTTATTCACATTGAACCGGGTGAAATACATTATGTGATTAATAAGTCATCTTCTACCGTAAAAATGATCGCAAGTCTTGCGCCGTACAAAGATGCGGACAAAGTCGAAGTAGAAAATCCTAAGTTGTAAATTAATTTATTAGTTCAGGAATATCTGCTCTTATTTATATTATACTTCCAATATTTATAATAAATGATGATTTCTTCGTTTTCAATTGTGATTTTCATTCCCTTTGGTTTTAAAATACTCTGTAAGTATTCATTATCTTTTAAAAATAATTCTTTTTGAGAATCAATTCTTTCGATAATACGAATAAGTTCTTTTTCATGTTCTTTTCTCAAAAAATATTTTATGATACTGACAAAAATAAAACCTATAGCAAAAGCTACAGCTCCAATAATTACAAGAACTACAAGAATTGTTACAAAACTAAAACTTTGATAAGCCATTTTTTTCTCCCCTACCAGCTTTCCATTGCTTTTTTAAAAGCCTCACATGAATTACTGATAATTTTTTCATCGGTACAATATGCAAACCGCAGCCAGCCGGGTTTTCCAAAACCGCTTCCCGGTACTCCAAGTATTAAATATTTTTTTAAGTGTTCAACAAATTCCAAATCGCTACCTGTTTTTTGCCCGTTTCCTTTACTTTGCGGAACTTTGCAAAATAAATAAAACGCGCCTTCCGGTATCGCATATTCAATGCCGGCTTCGTTTAATACTTTCATAAAAGCGTCTTTTCTTCGTGCATAAATCGAAACATCAACTTTTGCATCTGTAAGTGAACCAACTAACCTTTGCATGAGCGCAGGTGCGTTTACAAAACCAAGTATTCTTGTAGCATATATAATGCCGTTTATAAGATTTTCTTTATCGGAAATATCAGGGCTTACAGCGATAAAACCAATACGTTCACCGGGAAGAGAAAGACTTTTTGAATAAGAACTTATAACGATTGATTCGCTGTAACAGCTTAAAATCGGCGGAACTTCGCTTGTGTATGCGATTTCGCGGTAAGGTTCGTCAGAAACAAGGTACGGAAGCCTTCCTGTTTTTTTTCCATGTTCTTTAAGTACATCGGCTAGAGAAGCCAGAGTCTTTGCCGAATATATTTTTCCTGTAGGATTGTTAGGTGAATTAATAATTACTGCCGCTGTTTTTTCATTTAGGCTTTGCGCGATAGCATTTATATCCAGGTCAAAATTATCAAGAGAGTCTACTTCAATTAATTTAGCGCCGTGATTATTTGTATACGGGCGGTATTCCATAAAAAAAGGTCGTGTTACGATAACTTCATCGCCTGGATTACATATTGTTTTAAACACGGCGTTAAGCCCGCCTGCAGCACCTGAAGCCATTATTATATGAGAACCGTCGATATTTACATTTTGTTCTTTACATACTTTTTTTGACAGGGCTTCCCTTACATGGGGGAATCCTGCATTCGGCATATAACCGTACGAGCCTTTTTCATCTTCCTGCGCAAACTTTACAAACAAATCGTGAAAAGCCCGCGGCGGATCAACATCGGGGTTTCCAAGTGAAAAATCAAAAACTTTATCAGAGCCGTGTTCTTTTTTTAATTTTAATCCTTCTTCGAACATTTTTCGAATCATCGAAGATGATGCTAAGGCATCTTTTATCTTTTCCGCTATAGCCATAGAATTAACTCCTTAAACTTTTAACAATAAACGCGGATTTTCGCGAATTAAGCGGATTTTCACGAATTAATTTTTATGTTTTTCCGTGTTAATTCGTATAATCAGCGTTAATCCGTGTTTCATGTTTTCCAACTAAACTAACGTTCTGGCAGTTCTTAAAATATCTGCGAAGATTCCTCCTGCGGTAACTTGTGCACCCGCTCCCGGACCTTTAATAACCATCGGAAGTTTTGAATAACGGTTGGTTGTGATAACCACAATATTATCGCTATCTACTAACGAGCGGAAAGGACTTCCCTCTCCTTCAGCGCGTAAAGAAAGTTTTGCTTTTCCTTCCTCTATAACCGCAATGTATCGCAATTGCTTGCCTTCTTTTGCTGCAGCTGAACGTTTCTTTTCGTAATCCGCATCTGTTTTTTGAAGCTCTGTAAAAAAGCCGTCTATGTCTTTTGCTTTAAAACAAGCCTGCGGCAGAATCGGCTCTATCGTAACATTTTTAAACTCAATAGAAAGACCGCATTCTCTTGCAAGAATTAATACCTTACGCGCCGCATCCATAGCGTTTAAATCGTCACGGGGATCAGGTTCTGTATAACCTTTTACTTTCGCTTCTTTTACTAAAGCAGAAAAAGGAATGGAACCGTCAAAATTATTAAAAATAAAACTTAATGTTCCTGACAACACAGCTTCGATTCTTGTTACCTTGTCGCCGGAAAGAAAAAGATCGCGTAATGTTGAAATTACTGGCAGCCCTGCTCCAACTGTGCATTCATAAAGATACGGCACTCCTCTTGATTTTGAATATGATGTAAGTTTTTTATAGTAATCCAAGGAAGAAGAATTTGCTTTTTTATTCGGCGTAACAATCGGTATCGAATAATGCAGTACTTTTTCATAAAGATTTGCAATATCTTCGCTTGCAGTACAATCGCAAAAACATGAATTGGGGAGATTAAAAGAAGCCATCTTTTCGATAAAAGCCAATGCGCCTTTCTGGTTTGGTTCTATTACTTCAGTGCCGTCTACTTTACCAACTGCTGTTAACATTTTTTTTGTTTTTAGAGGATCAAGACCTTCCTGCGAACCTTGTCCGTTGTAAAAAATCATTTTATCATAATTGGCGGCTCCAATTAAATTAACCTTGATCATGTTGTCTGCAAGTTTTTCACGGGCTTCTGCAATTTGATCCAGTAATGTTCCGCCGATAAGACCAGTGCCTATTAAAAACAGGTTTACAGAACGCTGATACTCAAAAAAGAAAACGTCATGAATGGCGTTAAGGGCTTTACCTTCATCCTGTGAACGTATTACTGCAGAAATATTTGTCTCTGACGATCCTTGCGCAATTGCCACAATATTAATTCCGTTTCTGCCAAGCGCGTGAAAAACTTTTCCCGAAATGCCGTAAGCGCTTTTCATTGCAGAGCCTACAACAGCGATTATTGAAAGATTATTTTCGATAACAGGTTTGTCGATTGAACCGTTTTTTATTTCGCTTGCAAATTCTTCTTTTAATGTAATGTCTGCCTGCTGTGCATCCTGCGGAAGTATCGCAAAACAAATTGAATATTCGCTTGAACTTTGTGATATCAGCATAACACTGATGCCTTTTTTTGCTAAAGCTGTGAAAACACGGGCAGAAAATCCTGCAACGCCTACCATACCTGAACCTTGCAATCTTACCAATGCAACACTGCTTATGGAACTAATCCCTCGAATTTGATATTTACCGTGAGCTGCATTTGCGGTTATTTTTGTACCGCCGCCTTTTACATTAAATATATTACGCATAAAAATTGGTATTCCTTTTTCAAATGCCGGTTTTATTGACGGAGGGAATAATACTTTCGCTCCAAAATGAGATATTTCCATTGCTTCGTTATACGATATTTCTTCGATACGGAATGCATTTTTTACAAGAGAGGGATCGGCTGTAAGAATACCATCAGCATCTCCCCAAATTTCCAGTTTTTTCGCTCCAAGTGAAGAGGCAAAAACAGCAGCTGTCAAATCAGAACCACCTCTTCCCAGTGTTGTAGACAAACCTGTAAAAGGAAATTTTTCTTTTTTATCATTAGTTAGAATATCTGTATCTATAGTTGAACCTATAAAACCTGTAGTTACCTGCATAGTTTTATTTAATTTAAAAAATGAACGGATATTTTCCCCGGTTTCTTTCATTAAAATATCTGCTTTCCCGAAATTAGCGTCAGTTTTTATCAATCTGCGTGCATCCAAAAATTCTGCTTTTATATTATTTTCATTTAAAATAGATGTTAAAAGACTGGCAGAAAGTTTTTCACCAAAACTCATTATAAGATCAAGACTGCGCGGCGAAAGTTCACTTAAAAGAGTAATGCCGTCTAAAACCTGTAAAAGTGTTTTTATATTATTATCAATTTCATTAACCGCAGTTTTTTTACCGGCGTTTTTTAAAAAGATCGAAGCGCAGTCAATATGCCGCTTTGTTAGTTTTTCAATTTCACTTTTGTACTGTTCTCCATTTAATGCCTTATTCGCTATACAAATCAGGGTGTCAGTCACTCCGTTAAAAGCTGAAACTACAACTACCGGAACATTTACAGCTTCTTTTAAAATGCCTATTATGCTTTCTATGCCTTTTTGACTTCCAACTGAAGTTCCGCCGAATTTTATTACTGTCATGTTTTTACCTCAATCTTATTATATCTACCATTGAATATTACATAATTTTTCTATATTTTTACAGTAGTGACCGGGATAAAAATAATATATGCAAAGTAATAACAAAGAAAAACGGACATACTTTGATTGGGCAGCCTCCGCTCCATATCACGGAAATAGTACGCTAGTACCTTATGGAAACCCTTCGTCTCAGCACAATGAAGGCAGAGCGGCAAAATCCGCTTTGGAAGACGCAAGAAGGCGATGCGCATCTGTTTTAAAAGTACCGCCAGATACCCTATATTTTACTTCCGGCGGAACAGAATCCAACAGCATAGCTCTTTTTTCCAATTTAAAACGACCCGGTAAAGGCAGAGTTATCTCTTCTTTAACCGAACATGCTTCGATTAGAGAAGGAATAGAAACTCTTGAAAAAATGGGTAAACCTGTTGGAAACATCTCTGTCGATTCAGCCGGCAGAGTAACATGCGAAACTCTAAAAAAAACCTTAAATCAATTCGATGATGTCCGTTTTGCTGCAATAATGTCGGTTAACAATGAAACAGGAGCTATTACAGATATTCCTTCCATTAAAAAAATTCTTAACGAACATAACGGCGCTCCAATTCATCTTCATTGTGATCTTGTTCAATCGATTGGTAAAATTCCTTTCGATTTAGTTAACTGGGAAATTGATTCTGCTTCGATAAGTGCGCATAAAATTTCAGGTCTTCATGGGTTTGGACTTTTATACCTTAAAAAACCAATAGATGTTTTTTACACAGGCGGCGGTCAGGAGAATAAAATCAGAGGCGGAACTGAAAACACACAGGGAGCCGTTGCTCTTGCGACCTGCCTTGAAAAATTAGGTGGTATTGAACAGGTTTCATTATTTTTTGAACAAGCTAAAAACAGATGGAATAAATTAATTACTTCGCTTACTGCTATTGAACGCTGTACAATTATTCCAAAAGAACGTTTAATAAATGACGACAGGTTCTCTCCTTATATTTTACAGGCTGCATTTAAAGATATTCCAGGTGAAGTTATGGCGCGGGCATTAGACGATCTTGGCATCGCAGTTTCTACAGGATCTGCCTGTTCATCATCATCACCGGAGCGACCTGTACTTACCGCAATGGGCATCGAAGAAAAATTAAGAATAGAGGGGATTCGAATCTCACAGGGGTATTTAACATCCGATGAAGATATAGAACATCTTATTTTTGGAATTTCGGAGGTATTAAAATTTCTTTAATTAAAACCAATACTGCAACCTGGCTTTTAAAACCATCCGAATTAACATTAAAAGGCGAAAACAGAAAAAGTTTTGAAGGTATTTTAAAAAGCAATATACAAAAAATGTTATCTAAGCTCGATAATGATACCGAAAACAAAATAAAAATAAAATTTACTTCCGGGCGTTATTACGTTCATGCTCCGCAGGAAAAATCGGTCGAAATTGAAGATATATTATCGCGTATAATTGGAATTTCCGGCTGGGCAAAAACAACAGTCTGCGAAAAAAATATAGATGTTGTTCTTTCAGCCTGTGTTGAAGAAGGAAAAAAACTTTCTGCAAGCGGTATAAAAACTTTTAAAATTGACGCCCGCAGAACCGATAAAAGTTTTACGCACACCTCCTACGAACTTTGCTGCATGGCAGGAGATGCCGTATCAGAAGCTGTAAGCGGTCTTATTGTTGATATTCATAATCCCGGCGATATTATCAGAATTGAAATCCGCGAAAAGGCTTTTGTTTATTCCGGCGGTAAAAAATGTTTCGGAGGACTTCCTGTAGGATGCGCAGGCAGGGGAATGTTATTATTATCAGGCGGTATAGACTCTCCGGTTGCAGGTTTTTTAATGGCATCCCGCGGAATGATTATCGAAGCGATTCATTTTCATTCATATCCGTATACATCACTTGAAGCAAAACAAAAAGTTATACAGCTTGCAGATATTACAGGCTCTTACTGTATGGGAATTCACACATATATTTTAAATTTTACAAAAGTTCAAATGCGGATAAAAGAGAGATCTCCCCTTGCCTGGACAACTGTACTTTTAAGAATGGCAATGATGGAAGCGGCGCAAAAGGCTGCAATTAAACTTAAATGCAAATGTCTTATAACAGGTGAAAGCCTTTCGCAGGTTGCAAGCCAGACAATAGAAAACTTAACATGCACAGAAAATAGAATTAAACTTCCTGTCCTTCGCCCTTTAATCGGCTTTAGTAAAGAAGACATTATTTTAAAAGCAAAAAAAATAGGCACTTTTGAAACTTCGATTCAGCCGTTTGTTGACTGCTGTACACTATTTAGCCCCCCTCACCCTGTTTTACGAGGTAATGTTAATGAAGCAAACGAATTATACGAAAAACTTGAACTTGAACAATTAATAGATGAAGCGCTTCATGACTATGAATTGATTAAATGATTTTTAACTATTCTCTTTTAATAATTCATTTGCAATATTTGCTGTTTCGTCAAATTCGCTGTGTAACAGGTGTTCTGCAATCAGACTTAATTTTTCTTTAATTGAACGCGTCCATTTTTTTTCTTTTAAAGATGTTAGAGCTTCTTTTGCAGTCTTTTTATTATATGATTTACAGGAAGATTCGATTAACTGCAGTTTTTCCCGCAGGAATAAATAATCTGAATCATTTAAAACTACATCAATATCGTCTGTATTATCATCTTCAGTTTTATGTTTATCTATAACATCCTGTAAAGATTTTAAAAATCCCGGAAGCGATGTTAAAATAAGACCTGTATTCTGGTCGCGTCCTGCCTGTTCCAGTTCAGATGCTTTATTTGAAAGATCGTTTTCACCGATATTTGCAAGAGCGCTTTTCATTGCATGAATATTAATAATAAAAATATTAAGATCGTCTATCCTGCGGAATTTATTTTCACACATAGATTCAAATACATTGATTGTTTTTTTCGCATCACGCACAAAGTATTCAGCTAACTGAGGTTCAATAGCGATATTATGTTTACCGGCGGCATACAGGGTATTTCTTTGTTTACGGGCTTCTTCCAATACAGAAGGCGGCTGTTTGTCCCGTATCATTTTATTTAATACAGAGTTTAATTGACGTATATCAATCGGTTTTGAAATAAAATCATCAAAGCCGTTTTGTATAAACATTTCCGCCTGTCCTGCAAGAGCGTTTGCAGTTAAAGCGACAATTGGATTTGAATAACCAAGATTTCTTATATTTTTAGTCGCTTCAATTCCGTCCATCCTTGGCATCATATGATCCATAAATATAATATCATAATCATTTTTATCTCTTATTTTATCAATTGCTTCAAAGCCGCTTAAAGCAGTATCAATTGATATTCCATAAGGAGCCATAAGACCGCGGGCAACATATAAATTTGTTTCAACATCGTCAACTACCAATACACGTCCATACGGCATAAACTCTTGTGTTATCTGCGCATTTCTCATTTTAACCGTATTTTTCAAATTCAATTTCATTAGATTTTCTGCAATCTCTTTGCCGATTAATTCTGAATTAGAACAATCCTGCGGAAGCCGTACTGTAAACACAGATCCCATACCGGGTGTACTTTCAATTAAAAGATCGCCTTTCATAAGCTGAATTAAATTGCGTGCTATGTTCATGCCAAGCCCAGTACCCTCTGTTTTTCGGTTGGCTTCCATGTTAAACCGGCTGAACTTGTCGCCGAGTTTTTTTATTTGATCCGAAGTCATACCCTGACCTGTATCACTGACGCGGATAATAAGGCTGACACCTGAACTGTTTCTTTTTGGTTCGCAGGAAAGATTTAATTCAATTTGTCCTTCATGTGTATATTTAAACGCATTGGAAAGAAGATTATTTAATATTTGTTTTATACGCAGTTCATCGCCAACCAGTATTAACGGGACATCTTCACTTATAAATAACTTAAATTCAATCGGTTTGCTTTCATAACGTATAATATTAAGTTTAACAGTATCGTGAATAAGACTTGCAATGTCATATTGCGCGGTTGAAAGTTCAAACTTACCTGACTCTATTTTTGAAAGGTCTAGTATGTCATTAATTATTCCAAGCAATAAATCGCCTGAATTATATATTCTCTCCAGCGCTTCTTTGGTTATTAACGGAAGAGTTTCATCCTGCAGCTGAATTTCTGTAATTCCAAGAATTGCATTCATCGGTGTGCGTATTTCATGGCTCATTTTTGCAAGAAAATCACTTTTTGCTTTGCTGCTTTCTTCTGCTACTTCAGCCCTGCGCATCTCTGCGATCATGGCTTTAATTTCTCTTAAATCTCTTATGTAACCTGCAACAGCGTATAATCCCCTGAATTTTACCCTTACAAGCGATACTTCTGTAGGCACTATTTCACCATCAGGTCTTATATGGTTTAATTCAAAACAGCAATATCCTTCTTCAAACGCATCATTAATATACTTATTAACTAAATCTACAGTTATTTCACCTGAAGGCTGATATTCAGGGAATAAGCTATATACATTATTAATAAAATCTTCTTTTCCTGTTAATCCGAATAATCTTACAATTTCCTGATTACATTCCAGAACTTTTATAGTATTGTCAATCAAAAAACATGCTAAAGGAGTTGAATCAAACATAACCTGAGTACATTCATCTGCTTCGCGCATTTTTGTAATAATTGCTTTTAACTCGCGTAAATCCCGGGTATAACCGCATACTACTTTTTCATTTCTGAAAAATACGCAAACAAGTATTATTTCGCATGGTATAAGTTCGCCGTTTAATTTTCTGTGCATCCATTCAAAGCGGCAGTAACCTTCGTTAAATGCTCTATTAATAAGTTCGTGTGATTTTTCATACGAGCGTGTTCCATCCGGCTGATACTCAGGAGAAAAATCAAAAAATCTTTCAATATATTCCTCTTTACTGGAAACATCAAATAACCTTAAAATTTCCTGATTACATTCAAGAATTCTTAAAGCATTGTCAATCATGAAACTTCCAAGCGGCGTTGTATCAAATATAGCGTGCCTGCATTCATCAGCTTCTCTCATTTTGGAAATCGCGTCGTTTAGATCACGTAAATCATGGCAATATACAACTACAACAGGTTCACCTTTTAAATTAAGACGGACTGCTTTGGCATCGAAAGGAACGGTTTCACCTTTTATTGTATTATGATTCCAATTTATATGAGCCCGCCCTTCACTAAATGCGGTATCTATGAATTTTTCAAAAACTTCTATGGAGTTTTCACCGTCTTCCTGTAATTCAGGAGTAAGCTGTAAAAACTTTTCCTGATACTCTTCTTTTGTATATATACCGACAACACGCGCTGATTCGTAATTAAAATCTATAAGTTTTACATCTCTATTCCACATCGTAATGCTTAAAGGAGCTGAATCAAGCATTATCATTGTTCGTTCATCCGCTTCACGAATTTTTGCCATAGCTGCATTCATTTCACGCAGATCACGGGTATATCCGCAGACTATATTTTCGTTTCTGTGTTTTACCCTGACAATTGTTATTTCTGCCGGTATTAATTCACCTTTAAAATTTTTATGAATCCATTCAAAACGGCAATATCCTTCTTCAAATGCTTTTGTAAGATATTCTTTTGCTTTTTCTGATGACAAACTTCCATCCGGCTGATATTCAGGCGACAGTTCATAAAATCTTTCCTGATATTCTTTTTTATTAGATAATCCAAAAAGATTCATCGCTTCCTGATTACAATCAATCGCATTAAAATTTCTATCCCAAAAAGAGGCGCATAATGGCAGAGCATCAAGCATTAATTTCGTTCTTTCTTCCGCTTTTTTTCTGCCGTAAACAACACTTAATAAAAATAAAATCAATGTAATAGCAAGAATAAAACCCACAACAGAAAGAAATATTAAAATTTCTCTTATACTTTGATAATATTTATCAGGGTATGCGATTATTGCCAAATACCAGCCGTTATCAAAACGCTGAAAAAAACCTAAAGATACGTTTCTGTCATAATCCCATACTTTTCGCTCGGAAATGCTTCCGTCTCTTATCAATATTTCCTTTATTGCTTCGCCGTCATTCATTTGAGCAATATTTCTGCCAAGAAACCGTTCAGGAATGGGATGTGCAATAACATTTAAATCTTTGTCGAATAATATGCCGTAACTGCCTTCTGTGACATGCGTATTAATGGCGAATTCATATATCTTGTTCATTGTAATATCAAGACAAATAATTCCGAGTCTTTTTCCGCTATCATCAAAAATACAGCGGGAAAATGTTAATATAATAGTTCCGTGAACTACATCTATATACGGCTCTGTAAGAGAAACTTTTCCATCTGCTTCAACCGCAGCCAAAAACCAGGGACGTTCTGCTGGATCATAATCATCGGGCGGTGTCCAGTCAATTCCCGGCATAAATAAATCATCAAACACATCAAAAAAACCGTAAACAGCTGTAGCATAAGTCATAAGCCGCTGATCAGTAGTTAGAAATTCTGTAGTATTCAATAAATAATCATGTACTGTATCCGATGCAGCGTTACGTAAAATCATTCTTTTTATATTTTCCGCAATTACTCCCAATGTAGTTTCCGGTTCTGTAAGATCGGCATGTATAAAAGACTGTGTACTTTTAAATGCATTATCAACATTTTTTAATAAATGAGAACGTTCGATATTACTCATGTAAAAATAGCTAAGCGCAACCATTAACGTAAAAGCAAGAAAAACAGATAAAACCTGCACATGAGTGACAAAAGTCCACAGTTTTTTAATTAACGAACGCATTAATAGCCTACCTTCGCCGATTTAATATGTTCTTTTGCTTCAATAAATATATCTACTATTTTTGGATCAAAATGAGAACCGGAGTTCTGAATTATAATGTCAACAGCTTCATCATAGGAAAACGCTTTTTTATAGGGTCTTTCGGAAATAAGAGCGTCATAAACATCGACTATAGCCATGATACGCCCTTGCAGCGGAATTTCATCACCTTTTAATCCGCGCGGATAACCTTTTCCGTCCCAGCGTTCATGATGAGTACCGGCGAAAAGTTTAGCGTTACGCAAAAATTCACCTTCACCTGTACGTGAAATGATTTCGTTAATTATCCGCTCGCCTTCTTCTGCATGTTTTTTCATGGTTTCATATTCGGATTCAGTTAATTTTCCGGGTTTATTTACAATTGCATCGGTAATCGAAATTTTTCCAAGATCGTGCATTCGTGCTGACGAAATCATTTTATCAACATCCCAGCTTTGGATTTCATCAAAATATACGCCTCTTTCTTTCATTTCATTTATAAGTATTTTTATATATATCGATGTTCTTTCAATGTGTCCGCCTGTTCCTTTGTCACGGTTTTCAACCATGTCCGCAAGAACTGCTACAATACTATTTTGCAATCTGTGTAATTGAGCTGTACGTTCACGGACAATTTCATCGATATTTAAATGATTTCTGATTCTGTTTAAAAGTACCGGCGCTGAAAACGGCTTTGTTACAAAATCAATCGCACCCATTTCCAATCCGCGCGCTTCTACTTCGGCATCCGTTCTGCCTGTAAGAAAAATAACAGGTATTTCTGACCATTTTCCGTTTGATTTTAATTCAGCTAATGCCTGAAACCCGTCCATAACCGGCATTTCAATATCAAGCAATATTAAATCAGGAAGCAATTTTTCCAAAAGCGAAAACATTTTTGACGCTGAAGGCATTGTCATAACACGATATTGATCTTCCAATACCGCTTCTGCCATAGATAAGTTAGTATCACTGTCATCAACGACAAATATTGTTTTCATTAAATCACTTGCTCCTATACTTTTTGCCATACAAATTCTACTATGATCCTTCTATAAAGGTCAAGAAAAAACGCTTTTTTAGGTAAATTAGCGGTATTATATTATATTTCTCACTTTGTGAGGTTTTAATTATTACTAATATTTGGTATAAATTAATGCTAAATAATTAAAGCTCCTTTTATATTATAATAAATAATAGTAAACTAAACCATGCCTATAATAATACCTAAAGAATTACCTGCCTATGACGCATTGTCAAAGGAAAGGGTCTTTGTAATGACCGAAACTATCGCAAAATCTCAGGATATTAGACCGCTTAAGGTAGGTATTATTAATTTGATGCCTACAACAATAGATACAGAAATACAGCTTTTACGTTTATTGGGAAATAACCCATTACAGGTTGATATTACTTTTTTAAACATGGGTACTCACACCTCTAAAAATGCGCCGCCAGGGCATTTGGAAAAATTTTATATCAGCGCTCAAGAGATTGTAAGGCAAAAAGTGCGTTTTGACGGTTTAATTATAACGGGTGCTCCTGTTGAAACTCTGCCTTTTGAATCTGTAGATTATTGGGATGAACTTGTAAATATTATCGATTATTCAAATGAAAATGTTTTTTCTGTACTGCATATTTGCTGGGGAGCGCAAGCCGGTCTTTACCGCCGTTACGGGATAGATAAATATCCGCTTGAAAAAAAACTTTTCGGCATTTTTCCTCATGCCGTAGAAGAGCAGCATCACGCTCTTTTCCGCGGATTTGACGATGAGTTTTTAGCTCCGCAATCAAGGCATACAGCAAGTTACAGGGATGCAATTGTAAAGGAAAAAAAACTTACAATTCAATCCGAAACAGAAGAAGCAGGGGTTTTTATTGTTACCGCCAGAGGCGGACGAGAAATTTATGTAAGCGGTCATTTGGAATATGATCCGCTCACACTTGATCGCGAATACCGCCGCGATGTTTCAAAAGGACTGCCGATTGAAGTGCCTAAAAATTATTATCCTGATAACGATCCTTCAAAAGCTCCTGTAGTCCGTTGGCGTGCACATGCAAACCTGTTTTTTGACAACTGGTTAAATTATGTTTATCAGGAAACACCGTATAATCTTGATGAATTATCAAAATAACAAAAATAAATATCGGAGGAAAAAATGATTTACAGAGAATATGGCAAAACAGGAAAAAAAGTTTCTTTACTTGGTTTTGGCGGAATGAGGTTTAAAAATATTGATGACCACGATGAATGTGTGCGTCTAATGGTAGCCGCTGCCGAAGGCGGAATAAATTATTTTGATACAGCTCCGGGTTATTTTGATATAAAAAGCGAAACAGTTTTCGGCAAAGCGTTTGCGCAAATGAGAGAAAAAGGGCTTCCCTACTTTAGCGCGACAAAAACTTTTGAAAGTACAGCGGATGGAATAAGGCGCGAGATCGAAGCGCAGCTTAAACGTTTAAATATTGATTCAATCGATTTTTATCATATATGGTGCATAACAAGTCTTGAAAACTGGGAAAACAGAAAAAAAGCCGGCATTTTGCAGACATTTTTAAAATTAAAAGAAGAAGGTTTAATAAAACATATTTGTATTTCCAGCCATTTAATAAAAAACGAAATAAAAGAACTTCTTATGGAAGATATTATCGAAGGTGTTTTATTCGGCTATAGTGCCTATAATTTTAAAACAAGGCAGGAAGCGTTTGACGCTATTATTGCAAAAAAACTGGGCGCTGTTGTAATGAACCCTCTTGGCGGCGGAGTGATCCCCGATCATCCTGAATTGTTTAAGTTTATCAAACGAGAAGGCGAAAGCGTTACTGCCGCAGCACTCCGCGTTCTTTGGGATCATAGCGAAATTACAAACACACTTGTAGGTTTTGATACAATCGAACACTTAAATGACGCATTACAGGCGATGAAAGATTATAAACCCCGTACACTCGCTGAGCTTGAAGAAGTAAAATCAAAAGCGGGCGTTTCATTCGAAGGTATTTGCACAGGATGCGCATATTGCGTAACAAGCGGCATCAGTGAATGCCCTGTTAATATTCCAATTCCGCAGTATATGGATGCTTACAATCATAAATTGCTAAACAAGCATTCAAACGATCCGATTGGAGACCGGCTTAAATGGCATTGGAGTTTAGACAAACAAGGCGCTGCAAAATGTACGGAATGCGGACTTTGTGAAAAATCCTGCACGCAACATATTGATATAATTAAAAGACTAAAAGAAATAACAAAATAGTCCACGGATTTACGCGGATTAACGCAGATGATAAATTCTTCATCCGTGAAAATCCGCGATAATCAGCGGACATTATTTTCCAAGTAATATGTCTATTAATCTATCTTCGTCGTCCAGGGCGCATAAGGAACGCAAGCGGGAAAGGCTTTGTAAAAAACCGTAACTAACCCTGTTTAAATTATTGCGGCTGTTTATATAAAGAGTGGTCGCTTCGTTTAAATCTGAAACAGAACTTAACGATAATCTGTAACGCTCAGACACAAACTCATAATGCCTTGTTGTATACTCAAGCGAACGTCTTGAAGAAAGAACCGAACCTGCTTGTGTTAAAAGATTTGAAAGCGCGTTTAAAAGTTCCATTTCCAATGATTTTTCTGTATTGATATAATCAATGGCGGTTGAGTCTCGTGTATTTCTGCTTCGCTCTACCCTGTTTGCCAAAACCCAAAAATCAAGCGGAATGGTTCCTGTAAGCGAAATACTTCCTCTGCCGGTTGCAGGTTCAAAACCATTTAAAAAAGAATAATTCAATACACTTGAAGAAATACTTGCGCTTATTACAGGTGAATAATCTCTTGCGATACTTGTTAAATTTAATTCCGCTCTTTGGTTATTCAATGACGCTCTTGCAATCGAAGGATTTGAAGAAGTTAGTATATTCCAAAACTTATTGTATAGTTCATTTGTTTCTTCATTGGAAATTCTTGAAAGATGTAAAAGAACTTCATCGTATACTTCAAAGTTGATAGACTGCGGAAAAACATTAACGTTAACTCCCAGTAAATTACGAAACCTTGTTAAATTTAAATTAAGATTACGCTGGGCTTGATTAAAAGAATTTTCTCTAACTTCTTTGTCCGCAAGCGCTCTTAAAAAATCACCTTGATTTATCATGCCGTTTTCCGCTCTTATTTCTGCAATTTCAAAACTTAATTTCGACGCTTGCAGCGAAGATTCTTCGGCTTCCAATACTGCCATAGCTTCCAACACAGCGTAATAAGCGTTATCTATTGTATCAAGAACATTAAAATATTCACCAAGAGCGTCTTTTCTTATATTTTCTGTTTCTATCGATCTTATCGCTCTTTCTATAAAACCTTTACCGCCCTGAAAAATAACTTGTGTTATGGAAATAGATGCATCTGCTCTTAATGTATCTATTGGGTTTATAAACTCCCAATCCTGCATAAAATTCATGGAAGATCTGTAATTAGCTGAAACTTGCGGCAGCATTGTATACAGTTGATTTCTTTCGTTTAATATACTGTTACGGATTGCAAGTTCGTATCTTGAAAGAGAGCGGGAATTTGCAAGAGCTAGTGTTCTTGCCTGCTCCAAATCAATCTCCTGCGCAAAAACTAAAATACCTAATAACATAAAACAAAATACTAATATTACTTTTTTCAAAATTTTTCTCCAAAATTTAATCACACGGAGACACGGAGTCACGAAGGACACGGAGATTTTTCTAAGTTATTCATAGACCTCCGTGCCTTTGTGCCTCTGTGTGAAATATTTTCCATTTTTACTCATACCTCAAGGCATCGATTGGATACAATCTGGCGGCTTTGAGCGCGGGGTAATATCCAAAAATTATTCCAACAAACGCTGCAAATAATGTAGATGCCGCAACAATTAATGGATTAATTGCCGTAGGTATTCCTATCATTAATAATAACCTGCATACTAAAAATGCCATACCAATCCCAAGTATTCCTCCCATTAAACTAAGAATAACCGATTCTGTCAAAAACTGAAAAAGAATGTCGCGTTTTCTTCCGCCGACTGCCATTCTGATTCCGATTTCGCGTGTTCTTTCAGTAACGGAAACGAGCATTATATTCATAATGCCGATGCCTCCGACTAAAAGCGAAACGCCGGCAATTGCAGCTAACAATGTGGTAAGCGTTCTTGAAGTTGCCGATGCCATATCGATCATATCCGCCTGGTTCATTATCGAAAAATCTGAAGCCGCTCCTTCGCGGATACCTCGTGATTCACGCAAAATTAATTCCGCTTCTTTTTGCGCCGCATCCATGTAATCTTTACTGATTACGCTTAAAACAATTTGATTGATATTACGCGCGTTTGCAAGCCGTGTTATAGCTGTATCCATCGGAACCAGTACAATATCATCCTGATCGCTGCCGCCGAAACTCGCTCCCTTACTTTCCAAAATACCTATAACCAAAAAATAATTTGTGCCTATTCTAATCTGTTCGCCAAGCGCGGCATTTGCCTGCCCGAATAAATTTCTTGCGGTTGTCTGCCCAAGGACTGCTACCCTATTTCTTAATTGTATATCTTCATCGTCAAAATAAAAACCTTCAATAACTTTCCAGTTACGGGTTATAAAAAAATCAGGTTCCACTCCTTGTATCGACACTTGTGCATTTCCCTGCAGCCCGACTACATTTGCATTGCTTTGTACAATACCTGATATTGCCGTAATAAAACTTGATTCTTCACGAAGTTTTTCGATGTCTCTTTTTGTAAAACCGGTCATACGCATCATTACCTGCTGCCCCGATCTGCTCATTTGCCTTTGCGGCATTATTTGCAAAAGATTTGTTCCCATTGCAGTGATACGCGCTTCGATCTCGCGCTGTGATCCTTCGCCGAGAGCTACCATGATTATTACAGAGCCGACACCAATGATAACTCCCAAAGATGTAAGTAAACTGCGCATACGATTGCGCATGATGGAGCGAAAACACGTATGTAAAAGCTGAAGTATATTCACACTAACCTCAATACAAATTTTTTACCACGAACCACACGAACCATCACGAAAGTGTGTATTGTTCCATTGAACAAGATCGTCTGCGGCGTTTCGTCTATTTAAAACAGGTTTATCAGAAACAAGTTTTCCGTCTCGCAGTGTGATAATGCGCTTTGTGTAAACAGCAAGTTCCGGCTCATGTGTTACCATGATGATTGTTTTGCCTTTGTTATTTAATTGCTGAAAAAGCCCCATAATTTCCAGAGTCATTCCCGTGTCAAGATTTCCTGTCGGTTCGTCTGCAAGAATAAAAGCAGGATCATTTACCATCGCTCTTGCAATAGCAACACGCTGCTGCTGTCCGCCTGAAAGCTGCGATGGAAAGTGATCCATTCTGTCTCCCAAACCTACTTCGTTTAAAACGGCAATCGCTCTATCTTTTTTATTTAAACTTTTATTTTTTTCTTTTTGACGGTAAAAAAGAGGAAGTTCAACATTTTCAAGCGCGGTAGTCCGTGCCAGCAAATTGAAAGATTGAAAGACAAAACCTATTTTTCTATTTCTTATGTATGCAAATGTATCTGAGTTTGATTTTGAAGTTTCAATGCCGTCCAATGTATATGTTCCGCTTGTAGGTTTATCAAGACAGCCAAGTATATTCATTAATGTTGATTTTCCGGAACCTGAAGGTCCCATGACAGAAACAAACTCACCTTCCTGCGCAAAAAAATCCACTCCCCGCAAGGCGCGGACAACAACATCGTTTTTTACATCCATGCGGTATTCACGTTTTATTTGAGACATTTGTATTACCGGTATTCCAGCTAACACTAAAGCCTCTCTCTTAAAATTACCTGTAAATCTTCCATATCATCTGAAACAAAAATTTCTGTAAACGAGCCGTCACTTATCCCGGTACGCACCTGAATTACTTCCAATTTGCCGTCATTATTTACAAACCATAAATTACGCATAACAACTGCGCTAGATCCCCTTCCCTGGTTCGCAGTGCCTTGCGCTGCCTGACGCCCGCCTGTCCTTTGACCCGGCTGCGGACCCATCATTAATTGGTTAAAACTCTGGTTATTATTCTGATTTTGCCTTTGAGATGTTTGCTCTCTTGTACGTTCCCTTGCTTCTATTGCAGCCTGTCTTTGTTCTTCATTCATGTTTGTTAGGCTTGCCGTAAAAACCATGTCAGAAATCTGTTCTGTACTTAATGTTGTAGGCTGATAGCGTAAAGCGGCATTTGAAACAAGCAGAATATTTTCGTTTCGTTCTACGATAAATTCTACAGCGCAAGTCATACCCGGTAAAAGAGAGCCGTCACTATTATCAACATTAATAATTACAGTGTATGAAACAATATTATTGGCAATAACAGGAACCATACGCAAATTTTCCACTATGCCGGAAAATCTTCTGCCGGGCAGGCTTTCCAAAGTAAAACGTACCCGCTGCCCCTTATGAATCGATGTAACATCAAGCTCGCTTACTGTCGCTTCAATCTGCATTTCACGCAGGTTTTCAGCTATCGTAAAAATACTTGAAGAATTACTGCCGGAACTGTCTACAACTGTATCACCAACATTAATATTACGGTCAAGAACAATACCGTCTATCGGGGATGTAATAAAAGCATATTGGGTTATTTCCGTATCTTTTACTCTTAAGTTTGCTTCGGCAACAGCCAAATCGGCAGCCTGATTATCAAGGGATGTTTTGGATGTTCTAAGCTCAAACTCGGAAATAAGGTTTCTTTGCGCCAGGATTTCCTGTGTGCGGTAATTAATTAATTGAAGCTCATAATTTGCTCTTGCTTTTTGAACGGATGCGCTTAACTGATCCCTTTGAAGACGAAGTAAATCGGTATTTAGACGGGCTAAAACCTGCCCTTTGTAGACATTGTCGTTATAGTCAACATAAACTGCTTCGACCCTGCCGCTCATGCGGGGCAAAACCCTTACAGTTGCAGTTGAATTGATAGTCCCGCTGGATGAAACTGTGCGTTCCAGCGTACCACGGCGTATATTTGTGAATTCGTAAGAAGCGGATTTATTACCATTACCCGTACAAGCGCATAGTAAGATAATTAAAATACCCGGTATAAAAAATCTACTCATTATATAAATAAACAACTAAAAGCAAAAATAGTTAAGATAAAGATTCCAACCACAGAGGACACGGAGGAACACGGAGGTTTTTATCCGAAAGCAACTCTTCCTCCGTGAAACTCCGTGGTAATTTATTCTTATTCTGTATTAAACTTTAGTCTTCTTTTTTGTTATTTTTCTTGGCTTTCTTTTGTTCACGTTTTTCTTTAAGAGTCTTTTGGGGTGCTTTTTTTGTGTCTTTTTTGTGCATTATATGTTCGGCCATAATATCCTCCCTTTGGGCTTTACAATATGGTAAAATATAGTATAATAATTAAGTAATGTCCAGAGGAGGAAACATGAAGGTGTCAGAAGCAGTTACGTTGTTGGAAGGGCAATATTTTATTGGTGAAGAAAAAGCAGATCGAGAGGTAGCTTCTGCCTGCGGAGCTGATTTAATGAGTGATGTAATGGCTTTTGTAAAAGACAGGGTATTACTCTTAACCGGACTTGTTAATCCTCAGGTTATTCGAACCGCAGAACTTTTGGATATTCACGCTATTATTTTCGTACGCGGCAAAGTTCCGGGACGGGATATGATAGAAATGGCTGAAGATGCCGATATAATCCTTGCAGGAACCAAACACCCCATGTTTATATCCTGCGGTAAACTTTTCGAAGCAGGTCTTCGCACCGGCGGAACCAGAGCTATTTAAATTTATTGTTTTTAAAATTTATAGTTTCATTATAATTCAAGTATCTTTTGGAAGAACAAGACGAAAACCGTCGTTATAACCCTTTATCGAAGGAAAATCGTAACTTCTGCATGCCGAACGAATATTACTTCCGCCGCTGCACCATGAGCCGCCTCTTTCCGCTCGATACTTACCAGATTGAGGTCCTGTTGGATCAGTTTTATTTCCCGGCTCGTAATTTTCTTTCCAGTCCCAGCACCATTCCCATACATTTCCATGCATATCATAAAGACCCCATGAATTAGGAGGATAACTTCCAACTGGTGTAGTCTTTTTTATATATTCCCCGGGATCTCCGGTATATGGAGATGTTCCGTTATAATTTGCCTGAGCAGATGTGATATTTTCTCCTGTATAAAAAGGTGTAGTTGTCCCTGCACGGCAAGCGTATTCCCACTGCGCCTCTGTCGGCAACCTATAACCATTAGAATCCAAAACTATAATTATTGAATCCCATTTTGAACCTTGTTCTCCCCAAGTATCAGGATCAGTGCTGCCAGATAAACTGTAAGCCGGAGAAAGACCGTCACTTTTGCTTAAACGGTTACAATATTCAACCGCATCATACCAGCAAACCATATCAACCGGATGATCATCTCCGGGGAAATTGCTGGGATTTTTTCTCATTACCGCTAAATATTCACTTTGCGTGACAGGATATTTTCCCATATAAAAAGAACTGATAGTTGCATTAAACTGCGGACCCTCATCGTCATTTCGTTTTTTTTCTGTAATAGGGCTTCCGATATTAACGGAGCCGCCTTCTAATAAAACAAATTTTTTTAAATCAATAAAAGCATTTTTAGAAACCGTTGCACTCACAGAAGCGGAGTTTGAAGCGGCAGACATTTTTTTTACAATATTACCGCAATTAACGCAGAATACATTCCCTTCATCTACCTGCGTACCGCAATCAGTACAGATTGGCATTATAATTCCTTAAATTAAAATTTTCTTTTACTTATTAGAATTTAGCACATAAAATATTAAAAAACAAGCGTGTGTTATTTTGATTGTTTTTATGGCAATACCGTATAGGTTTTTTATGGAAAAAAGCGTTATTGTCTAAATCAAATATAATTGATATAATAAGAATTTATTATTAAGGTTGATTTATGCAAAATATAACCCATGAACAATCGTTTTTTGCTGTATTCTGTATTGAAGCATTGGCTGACGATTTAGGGATTACAGGCGATAAAATATATAAAAAACTCACAGAAAACAGTGATATTCTGGATAATTATATAATTCCTTGTTATGACGCTCTTCATACGCAAGGTAAAGAATATATAGTTTTCGAATTAAAAGAACAAATGCGAAAACAAGGTGTTTTAGAATGATACTGTATCATGGCTCATATATGATTATTGAAAAGCCTGAATTATCTTTTTCACGGCTTAGAACTGATTTTGGAAAAGGTTTTTATCTTACACCTGTAAAAGAACAAGCAAAAAGCTGGGCACAAAGGTTTTTGCGCGATCGAAGTGCGGCTTTTTTATCAATTTTTGAATTCTTGCCGGAAATTACGCTGCAAGTACCAAAGCCGGAAGATAAACTATCCAACAATGTAAAAATACTTGAATTTGACAGTCATAACATAGAATGGCTAAACTTTATTACAGCTTGTCGATTAGGAAAATCTGCTGATACTGATTGGGACTTGGTTATTGGCGGTGTTGCCAATGATAAAGTTTTTGATACACTTCAATTATATTTTGAAGGTTTAATCGGAGCTGATGAAGCAATCGGAAGACTAAGATATAATAAACCAAATTTACAGTATTGTTTTAAATCACAAATCTTAATAGATAATTATTTACACTTCACTGGTTCAGAGGCATTGACATGACAGCAAACCGTACTCTTATAGGACATAAATGCGCCGGTGTAATTAAAACTTATGCAGAGTATACCGGAGTTCCGTTACGTGATGCTTTTGATATTTTCTATAAATCAAACTTATATATAGAAATAATCAACGGTATTTCAGATATGCACTGCCGAAGTGACGGCTATCTAGCTGAGGAATTACAACTTGAAAAAGAAAGAACTTCCTCTTACTGAATTATCCTTATATCCCAAACAGTCAAGTCAAATGTTCCTGTTCCGGAAAGACTAAATTGTAAACTTTGAATATTGTTTTGAAAAAAATTGACAACACCATGTCCTCCCCAATTATCTTGCGAAAGATTAACAGGTACATTAACAGTAATCCTTGTTTCTGTACTGGCTGCAGTAAAAGCAAAACCATAATGGTTGTAAGCTACATTACTTTCTGTTGTTGGTATCATGACTCTGTATTGTTTGCCGTCTCCTAAAACCATAAAAGAAAAAGATTTCATTGTCCTCATTTGTGTCAGTTCAGAATCATTTAGGTTAGCAGTAATATTTGCATAACCGCCTTCTGCGACATTGCCTTGAATTTTTTGCCTGCCTGATGGTGTTGTATGAGTTATTGAAGAATTCGGAGCATTAAAAGCTGACCATGATGAAAAAATTGCGGCTGTATCTGCGTTAGCAGAAGAAGTAGTAGTAATGCCACCGCCTTGAGGAAGAGGAACAGTATTATTAACTGCTGCCATCATGCGTTTAATAACAGTATCGCTTTCTGCATCTCTTGGTTGCCCATTACTGCGGTTTATTAAGCCAAAATGACCAGCTAATGACGGCACTTCACCATCCTGAGAATGACCACTTTCCCAAAAAAATGGGATAAGTTCATTTTCTCTTGCTTTACTATACATATAGTCAATGTATAATAGTCTGTTTTCACGGGCAGTAGCAGCATTTGCTGTACTATAACTTGTATTACCTTCATGATTAACATAACGCGCAGGACCATTCTCTCCGATTATTACAGGAATTCCATTGTCAATAAATCTTGTTTTAAAGTTCATAAAAACTGTATTAATCGCATCTCTATTTCCTCTTAAAGAACTATTAGGCCAAAGGTGTGATGAACTATTAAAAACAAAATCAAAAGGATCATACCAATGAAAACCAACAATTTGTCTTCCAGAATTACTACCATCAGACGGCAGTTTAAATTTTAAATAATCTGCACCTGCGATTTCATAACTTGTCATATATCCATAATATAAAAGATAACGAGTGGAATTATTTGAACCGGTACGCCGTACCGCATTTGTAAATCTTTGGTTCCAGTCGTTTATGATAGCATATTCCAAAGGAGTGCCTGTCATTTTCCAACTGCCGTCATGCAACTCGTTGAAAGCCTGGAACATAAGATAATCGCCGTAGTTTTTAAAATATTCGGCAATTTGTTCCCATACCTTTTCAAACTTAACTGTAATTGAAGGATCACCTGGAGCTTCTTTTACAAAAAGCCATCCTTTATGACCTTCATAACCATCATGGTGCATATTGATAATTGCTTTTAATCCGGCAGTTTTTGCATAACCGACAACATCGGCAATACGTTTAAGCCTTGTCTCGCTTACTTTATAATCAGGAGCAGGACCAATGTGCCCCATCCATGTTACAGGAATTCTAACAATATCAAACCCAAGATTTTTCAGACCATTAAGATATTCCTGATTTATTAATGGATTATGCCATATTGTTTCGATTGCCACAGGGTTTTTGGGATCTGTCCAACTGTCACATGCATCAAGAGTATCACCAATATTTATGCCAATTTTAATACCCTCATCTCTAAAATACTGCAATGCTGATTTGGAAGACATTGGTTCTGGAGTATTTACATTAGAACTACCTTTGTCCAATTCATCTGTTTTTATGCAACTAATCATAAAAACACAGATAAATATAATAGAAGTAACAGCCAATATTTTTTTTATAAAACCACTCATTTTAATAATAGTAATACCCTACTGAATTATCCTTATATCCCAAACAGCAATGTCAAATGTTCCCGGAGCCGTTGGTGCAAAAATAAAATTCTGCACATTCCTCTGGTTAAAAGGAACAACGCCATGTCCACCCCAATCAGCTTGTCTTAGATCCGCGGGAACATTGACGGTTATTCTTGTTGCTACACCGGCGGGAGCTGTAAATGTAAAACGATAATTGTTATGCGCAACACTAGTGTCGGTGGTTTGTATCATTACTTCGTAACGTTTGCCGTCTCCAAAGACCATAAAAGAAAAAGATTTCATTCTTCTCATAAGATTTAACGTGGCAGTATCAGGAACAGCGCTAAGAAAAGCATAACCGTCTCTTGCCAAAGTCCCTTGAATCCTATGCCAGCCTAATCGTATGACTCTAGAATTATTATCACTTCCTTCTTGCCATGCACCTATTGGAAAAACAGCGGCAGTGCCTTCTACAACCGGTTTTGGAGGCAGAACCGGTGTATTAACTCCTGCTCCTTTCATTAAAGCATTTACAATTTCCGGGAAATCAAACGTACTTGCATATCTGTTTAAAATACTCATGCCATCCGCATCCCACCAGAAACAGGGAATACCCAGGCTCTTTGCATGATTAACAAAATACTCGGCATGTGCGGCTCTTGCACCAGTATTATTTTTATCCCATGAAGCAAACTCGCCTAATATTACAGGAATTCCATTTCTTATAAACCTGTTATAAACAGGCGTAAAAAAATCACGTATGACTCTTGTATCTCTTGTATTATTTGCACTCCAGGTAGATGTATTTCCCAGATGAGAATGCGGAGAGCAAAAAGGATTAGGTTCATAAGCATGTATTGAAACAATCAATTTATTTGGCACTGTATCATTCGGAAGCACAAGTCCATTAAGAGCCGATTCATGTCCTCCGCTGTAAGGAGTAATCATTAAAATGCGTTTATCGTTATTACCGCCGCTTGCCCTTACTACATCAACAAAAACCTGATAATGCCTATTGAGATTAGCTCTTTCCTCATCGATACCCCCTAACCATTCATACCAAACTCCTACTGTTCTGGGTTCATTTAATGCTTCAAATACAAGTTTTTCGTTATAGTTTCTAAAGTTAAACGCAATTTGCTCCCAAACTCTTCTGAAAGCTCTAAGAGAGGTTTCAACTTCGCTGTTAGTAAACTTAAAAATACTTTCGTCATGATGGGTATTAAGAATAATATACATATCGTTTTCAACAGCCCAGTTTACAACTTCTGTAATTCGTGCCATCCAGTCAGCGCGGATATTATAATTTGAATCAACTACTTTTGACCAGGAAACAGGAATTCTTATCGCGTTAAATCCGGCGTTTTTTACAGCAGTAATATTCGCTCTTGTAGCGGCAGGATGCCCCCAAAATGATTCCATTTGAGATATAGTTAAATTGTTTCTAAAATCTGCTTCATGCTGTGGATTTTCAGGTACAACATCAAGACCATTACCCAGATTCCAGCCTACTCCAATATTAGCAACAAGCTCCGTTGCTGTTATGTCATTGAACTGCCGTGGGGTTGCAGGCGGATTTGCAAAAGCGGCAGAAATACTGATTACAGTAAATATTACAGCAATTGCCATATAACGTATAAAACTATATTTTTTCATAAATTTCCTCCATAAGTGTCATTATATAAATATAACAACAGAAAGGAGGTAAAATTAACCTAAAAAATCTTTAGGTTTTAGTATAAGTAATTTTTATAAATAAAACTTGATATCCCAAATTTTAAAATAAAAATCTCCGGTACTGTGAATATTAAATTGAAATACTTCCGCGTTTTTTTGATTAAATTTTACTTTATTACCCCAATCAGTATTCTGAGAAAGATCGCTTATTTTTACATGAATTGTTGATACTTTGTCTTTTGGCGCTTTAAACAATTTATGATAATGATTGTGATTGGCTTTTTTTCTGGTATCTGATGTTGTAATAATAGCTACATAATAATTTTCATCACCGGAAACATTAAAAGAAAATGAAGTCATTTTTTTCATTAATTCCAGTGTAGAAGATTCAGGAATTGTATAAATTCCGGCGAAGGATTTAGTATCGGTATTCATTGTCCCGGAAATTTCATAACATAAATCGTTTTGTTCGCCTGTTATGGAAAGATTTATTGATGAATCATTATCTATAATTGTTTTCCAGCTTGTAAAAACAGGAGAAATTCCATTTTCTGCATGAACAATATTTTTTAAAGACGGGTCTTGCAGGTGTTTTATTAAAAATTCATGTATGTTTTCTATATTTAACTTACGAAACAGGTTTCTTTGGTGAAAATAAACTGTATCGTATTGAATATTTAGTTTGTAAGAAATTTCTTTAAGCGAGGAGCCTTTTAACAGGAGGTTGTATATTTCATGCTCACGTTTTGTTAGGGGAGGAGGTTTTGAAGTGACAGCTATTTTTGGGGCTGCATTTTTTTTCATTATTTGAAAAAATATCAAAAAATTAGAGTATTTTCAATATATTAAAACCCTATACTATCAGGTTTTTTCCAGAAAAAAAATCGTTCTTGTCTAAATCCAGTATAATTGATAATATTAAACATATTTTGGAGGTAAATATGAAAAAAACAGGTTTAATATTGAGTTTGATATTAGTTGCGAGTTTGCTTTTAATATCTTGTCACGGCGGTGAAAGAACCGCTATGGAAATGGTGATTAACAATGGAACAGATATCCAGTCCTTAGACCCTAGCCAGGTTACAGGTGTTCCTGAACACCGCGTTTATATGGCTCTTTTTGAAGGGCTTGTTCGCTATGATCCGCAGACTGCTCTTGCAATACCCGGTGTAGCAGAAAGCTGGACATTTAACAGTGAAGGAGATGTAATCACTTTTACAATCCGTAATCGGATTACCTGGAGTGACGGCACTGCGATTACCGCACAGCAAATTGTAGATTCGTGGCTTCATCACCTTGATCCTGCAACCGGCTCTTATTATGCATACATGATGGGTATGGTTGTAAAAGGCGCTGATGCTTATAATAGCGGAACCGGCAGACGAGAAGATGTTGCAATCCGCGCAGTTGACCCAAGAACATTGGAAGTAACTCTTGTAGGTCCGGTAGGTTACGCGATTGATATTATGGCGCACTATGCGTTCAGCCCTCTTCCGATGCATGTTATTAATGCTCATGGAACCAACTGGACAAGAGTTGAAAATATCGTTGGTAACGGTCCGTTTGTTCTTTCAGAAAATATTCCCGGCAACAGAATTACTGTTGTTCCGAATGAAAAATACTGGGACAAAGCAAATGTACATTTAACAAAAATTACATTCCTTCCTATCGAAGATCAAAACACTTCTTACAATGCATTTTTGAACGGAGAAATTGACTGGGGCACTGATGTTCCTTTGGCAAGAATTAACGAAGTTAAACTTCACAGGGATTATCATGTAAACCCGGAAGCAGGAACTTATTATCTTCTTATTAATCAGGAAAATAATTCTCACAGAGCTTTAAGAGATCCAAGAGTGCGTAAAGCCCTTTCTATGGCAATTGACCGCGATGAACTTATCGACAATGTTATAAGAGGCGGACAGCTTCCTGCATTATCACTTGTTCCTCCGGGAATGGGTACTTATACTCCTGCAGCCGGAAACGGCTTTAATCTTGATGAAGCCAGAAGACTTCTTGCTGAAGCAGGATATGCAAACGGACAAGGGCTTCCTACATTTGATTATCTTTACAATACAAGCGACGCTCACAGAATTATCGGCGAGTACTTACAGCAGGCTTGGAGAAATAATCTTGGCGTGAACATAGAACTTCGCAACATGGAATGGGGAACCTATCTTGATGCAAGAAACGAAAGACAATTCCAGATTGCACGCGCAGGATGGGTTGCAGACTATATCGATCCGCAGAACCTTCTTGACCTTTTAATAACAGGTCTTGGAAACAATGACGGCAGCTATTCCAATGCTGAATACGATCAATTATTGAGTCAAGCCGGCATGATGCCTTATGGTCCTGAAAGAAATGCGATTATGCTTCAAGCCGAAGAAATCGGAATCACACAAGATCAGGCTGTTATTCCAATTTATTTTTATGTTTCACAGAACATGATCGATTTAAGTGTATGGCAGGGTTGGTATTCGAATATATTAAACATCCATCCATATGTTGGACTTAAAAAACGTTAGTTAAAGAAAAATAAGGAGATCTTGTGGGGCAATTTGTATTTAAAAGATTCTTAAGTATTATTCCGACAATGTTCATAATAATCACAATTGGATTTTTTATAATACGCCTTGCCCCCGGAGGTCCTTTTGCAAGAGAAAAAGCTGTTCCACAGGCAATCCTTGAAAACCTAATGGCTAAGTATCACATGGATGAACCTCTTATAAAACAGTACCTGCGTTTTATGGGCGGTGTTCTTCAAGGTGATTTAGGTCCGTCTTTTACAAATAAAGATTTTACAGTAAATGAATTAATCGCGTTCAGTCTTCCAAATTCGATAATACTTGGATTAGCTTCACTTGTTCTTTCTTTAATTTTTGGAATAACTGCCGGAATAATTTCTGCGTTAAAGCAAAATAAACTAGCCGACTACACTGTAATGTCGTTAGCGGTAACTGGTATTTCCATTCCGACATTCGTGATCGGTCCTGTTCTTATGCTTATTTTTGCAGTTAGTTTAAACTGGCTTCCAACTTCGGGTTGGATAGACGGGCGGCATGGTATTAAAACAATGATCATGCCTGTAATCACTTTGGCGCTTCCTCAGTTTGCGTACATAGCGCGTTTAATGCGGGCAAGTATGCTGGAAACTTTACGTTCAGATTTTGTGCGCACAGCACTTGCCAAAGGGCTTTCCATGCCGGTAATAATTTTCAAACATGTTTTAAAAGGCGCATGTCTTCCTGTTGTAAGTTATTTGGGACCTGCAATGGCTTTGGTAATTACAGGTTCTGTAGTTGTAGAAAAAATATTTGCAATACCGGGGCTTGGTATGCACTTTGTTCGCTCGGCAATAAATAGAGATTATACGATGATCATGGGAACAGTAATTGTTTATTCGTTAATATTGGTAATATTAAATTTTATCGTAGATATTATTTACGGGTTTTTAGACCCAAGAATATCATATAAATAGAGATTATTATGGCGTTAACCCAAAAAAAAGCAGAAGCCGCATTAAATGAGTTTGACAAGATCGTAAAACCGGTTTCGCTTTATGCAGATGCATGGAAACGTCTTAAAAAAAATAAAATGGCTTTTGCCGGATTAATAATCGTTTTATTTTATTTTGTTTTATCGCTTGCCGCTCCGCTTTTGCCTTTGTACCCTTATGAAAGACAGGAAATGAGACACATTTACCTGCCTCCTTCGTTTGACACCGCAGGTAATGTAATGATCCGTGTTCAGGAAAATTATTTGTCACGATTAATGACAGCGGAAGGAAGAACACAATACACCGAAAAAGAACAAAACGAACTTGACGCGATGAAGCTCGATGCGTTAACCGATCCTGTTCACAAGCGTATTTATCTTTTGGGAACAGACATACTCGGACGCGATATACTTTCACGCGCGATTTACGGCGGCCGCATTTCACTTGGGATTGGGTTAGTTGGAACCATTACAGCATTGTTAATTGGGATCGCGTGGGGCGCGATAGCAGGATATAACGGCGGGCGAGTCGACAATGTAATGATGCGCATTGTTGACATTATTTACGGGCTTCCTTACATGATGGTAGTAATTGTTTTTATGGCGCTTTTTGGAGGTCGCAGTATCTATTTATTGTTTATCGCTATTGCTTTGGTTTCATGGCTTACAATTTCCCGTGTTGTACGCGGACAAATTATCAGTTTAAAAAATTCCGAATTTATAGAAGCTGCAAAATCAATTGGCGCAGGCACACCTCGCATTATCGCAAAACATCTTTTACCTAATACACTTGGAATTATTATTATTTATTCTACGCTTTCGTTTCCGGGATTTATTATGTCGGAAAGTTTTCTTTCATTTTTGGGGTTAGGCGTTTCCGCTCCCATGTCGTCATGGGGTTCTTTGATAGACGAAGGTGTAAAAAGCATGGAACTCTACCCCTGGTTATTAATCGTGCCTGCTGCGATGATGACCGTATTTCTTTTTGCCATGAACTTTTTAGGTGACGGGTTAAGAGACGCATTTGATCCGCAGGGAAAAAACAGAACATAAAAGTTTTAAGGAAATTGTATTGGAAAAATTAGCGTTAACCGAAGAAAAAATACTCGAAGTTAAAAACCTTAGAACTCATTTTTTTACAGACGAAGGAGTCGTAAAAGCAGTAGACGATGTTTCGTTTTATTTATGCAAAGGCGAGGTACTTGGCATTGTAGGCGAGTCGGGCTCGGGAAAATCTGTTACAAATCTTTCTATTATAAATCTTATTCAATCGCCTCCTGGAAAAATAATTTCCGGCGAAGTTTTATATAACGGCGAAGACTTGCTTAAAATGGACAAAAAAAAGCTGCGTCAAATTCGAGGCGATAAAATTTCGATGGTCTTTCAAGACCCTATGACAAGTTTAAATCCGTTTTTAAAAATCTCCACACAGATGATCGAAACAATTCAACTGCATCAAAAACTTAACCGTAAAGATGCACGCAAACGCGCGATAGAAATGCTCACGCTGGCAGGAATCCCTGCAGCCGAAGAGAGAATCGACAATTATCCGCATCAGTTTTCCGGCGGTATGTGCCAGCGTGTTATGATAGCTATGGGTCTTTCGTGTAACCCTGAAATTTTAATAGCAGACGAACCTACAAGCGCGTTGGATGTTACCATTCAAGCGCAGATACTGGAACTTATGAAAGAGCTTACAGTAAAGTTTAACACAGCCGTAATAATTATCACTCACTCGCTTGGAGTTGTCGCAGGAATGTGCAACACGATAATCGTAATGTATGCAGGAAGAATCGTGGAAAGAGGTCTTACAGAAGATATTTTTGAAAATCCAATTCATCCGTACACAAAAGGTTTGATAGAATCAGTCCCGCGCCTTGACAAACAAAGTTCCGAGCGTCTTTTTTCCATACCCGGTCAGCCGCCAAATGTAATCGATCTTCCCGAATGCTGCCCGTTTTTCCCGCGCTGTAATAAAGCAATCGACATTTGCAAAAAAGCATATCCGCAGGAAAAAGAATATGACAAAGGGCATTTTGCTTCATGCTGGAGCGCATCATGAGTAAACTACTGGAAGTAAAAGATCTTTGTATGCACTTTCATACAGGTTATAAAGGAATTATAAAAAGACAAAAACAATTTATTTATGCAGTAGACGGTGTTTCCTTTTCGCTTGAAAAAGGAGAAACACTAGGACTTGTAGGAGAATCAGGCTGCGGAAAATCCACTGTCGTACGCGCGTTGGCACAACTGTATACACCGACATCCGGCGAAATTTATCTTAACGGAAAAGAACTTGGTAAATTAAACAAACAAGAATTAATGGAAGCAAGGAGAAACATGCAAATTGTTTTTCAAAATCCTTATGCCTCGCTTAATCCCAGAATGACAACAGGAGACATAATCGCAGAGCCGCTTAGAATATATAAAAACATGGGACTTTTGGAAATAACAAATCAGGAAATAAATGTTAGAGTAGAAAAATTAATGGACATGGTAGGTCTTTTAAAGTTTTACAAAAACCGCTACCCTCATGAGTTTTCCGGAGGTCAGCGCCAGCGCATCGGTATAGCACGCGCTCTTGCTTTAAACCCGCAGTTAATACTTGCAGACGAACCTGTCTCTGCTCTCGATGTTTCTATTCAGTCTCAGATCTTAAATCTTTTTAAAGATATTCAAAAAGAGATGGGACTTTCGTATTTATTTATCGCGCATGACCTGGCAGTTATCGAATATATATCAGACAGAATCGCAGTAATGTATTTGGGTAAAATCGTAGAGATAAGTAATTACAGCGATTTATACAAAAATCCATTGCATCCGTATACACAGGCTCTTTTATCGTCTGCGCCGATACCAGATCCAAAAATCGAGGCTCAAAGAAAACGGATAATTCTTACCGGAGATGTGCCGTCACCAAATGTAAAAAGACCGGGCTGCTATTTTTATGATCGATGTCCTTGCAAAATGGATATATGCAAAACAAAACAGCCGCCTTTAGTTGCTGCAGCAGGAAATGAAGAACACAAAGTCGCCTGTTTTGCTAAAAATCCTAAATAAGAAATTAACCACGGAGTACACGGAGTTTCACGGAGGAAGAGTTGCTTTCGGACAAAAAACTCCGTGTCCCTCCGTGTCCTCTGTGGTTTTTATTCTTAATTAAGAAAATTATATTTATACAATGCCGAACATTTTGCGGATTTCTTCTCTCGCCTGTTCGACGACAGGTTCGTAGTTAGCTTTGACAGCGCCCATGTGCTGATTGTAAAATGCTACAAACTCGGGGTCTTGCAATGGGTCGATGCGCACTTCCCTGCCAAGCCTTCGGGATAATTCCTCTTCTTTTTGACGAAGTTTTGGAGCATATTGCTGGCGTACCATTTGTTCGTATTGTGCCGATTCCTGTAAATACTGCGTGTAAATTTGGGTTAATTGTTTATACATTGCGGAAAATTCATTCGATTTTTTTGAATCTTTTGATTGGATTAGTATTTCTAACCCCTTACCCAGTTTTTCTATCTTTTTTTCATCATCTTCACCGGAAGGAAGAGCAATTTGTGTAATAAGTACATCAAAAATACCTTGAATTAGGCTTTCTTTATCTGTTACAGGCGTTTTTTTAAGCTCATCTATTAAATTTACATCCCCTTCAAGGAATGTGTTTGCAAGTTTTTTACCCCTCTGCTTCGCTTCAAATAAACCTATACTGGATTTATCGCTTTTTACGCTTTCTGTCTTTTCAAGAGCTATTTCCAGCGCTGTTTTTATCACTCCCATTGTGCTACTTTCCTCTTTATTATACAATATTAATGATCGATGATTAAAGCAAGAGGTTTTAAATAAAATATGAAAAATACGGATTTTAAGAACATAATTCAGCTTGATTCAGAATTAAATCAAATTCAGGATTTTGACCTGTTACTGGAAAGAATTCTATACGAATCAAGAAAGGTTGTTCACGCTGATGCCGGTTCAATTTATATTTCAGTTCCTACAGAGGCAAACGAAGAAGGTACTGAGAAACTATCTATAAAATATTCACAAAATGATACTATTCAGAAAAACCTCCCCGCCGGTCAAAAGATGATTTATTCGATTTTCTCTGTTCCAATAAATGAAAAATCCATATCAGGTTACTGCGCCTTGAATAAAACGCTTATCAATGTTCCCGATATGTATAATATACCTGCCGAAGCTCCTTATAAATTCTATTCAAATTACGACATGATAACAGGATATAAAACCGTATCCGGCTTAACCATTCCTCTTGTCGCTACAGATAATAAATTGATGGGTGTCATCCAGGTACTCAATTCCAAAGACAAAAAGGGAGTTATTGTTCCGTTTACATCTGATGACGAAATTATACTTACCCACTTTGCTACGAATGCTACTATGGTTTTACAGAAAGCATTTATGACAAGAAAGATGATTCTTAGAATGATAAGAATGTCTGAACTTCGTGACCCCAAAGAAACCGGCATGCATGTAAACCGTGTTGCAGGATACGCTGTAGATATATATGATCGCTGGGCATATCATAAAAATATTCCTGTCGGAGAAAGAGATACATTCCGTGACACTTTAAAAATGAGTTCAATGCTCCATGATGTAGGCAAGGTTGCCATTTCTGATGCTATTTTAAAAAAACCTTCACGTTTTACTCCCGAAGAATTTCTTGTTATGCAAAACCATACTGTTTACGGTGCTAGTCTTTTTCATGATTCAAGTTCTCCAATGGATACACTTGCCAAGGATATCGCTTTAACTCACCACGAAAATTGGGACGGCACTGGATACCCCGGCTGGATCGATCCAAACACAGGTATTGTTGAAAAAGCAGATGAAAACGGAAAACCCCTTGGAAAAAAAGGCGAAGAAATACCATTAAGCGGCAGAATTGTCGCAATCGCAGATGTCTACGACGCGCTTTGTTCTAAACGTGTATACAAGGAACCCTGGGGTGAAAGCGAAGTACTTGATGAAATGCATAAACTTTCCGGAACCAAATTTGATCCGGAATTGATTGAATGTTTTTTTGAAATACTTACAAATATCAAACAAACCCAAAGCAGTTATCCGGAAGAAGTCGCTTAAGCTGCTTTTTATTTTAACTTTGTTAATAATCTGTCAAAGCTGTCGGCAAAAGTTTTAAAATCCTTTTTACTGTAGTTGGCTATTCTTACAATCTCTATTCCGTTTTCTGCAAGCCCTACAGTAAAGTTGCGAAGTGAAAGCAATTCATTAATATTATTTGATGTAAAAACTCTTCCCCTGTCGTCAATAACATAAACATTTTTTTCAACAAGGCGTTTAGCCAGCGGAACATCTCTTGTTATTGCAATATCGTTATTTTCTGCAAGTTCTACAATACGATCATCTGCTGAATTTTCATGGCTTGAGCATATTTCCATTACAACGCCTTCTGTAACCGGAATCGGACGGTTAGCTGCAAATATAACTTTAATATCCATTTTTGCGGCTCTGCGTAAAACCAGCTCTCTTGCCGCTTTCGGACACGAATCTGCATCAACAAGTATTTTCATTTAATACTCACTAAAAATGGATTTACGCGGATTCACACGGATAAGTATTATCTATAGAAGCGGCGAAAAGTGAAAAATTACCGCTTAAAACCACAGGATCATTTTCTTTCGGAATAAAAAATGATTCTCCTTTATTAAATAAAACTCCTGCTGCTTTTAATTCACCTTCTGTAACAATACAAATCGCCGGAGAATTTACAGGTAATATTGTTTCACCATTTGTTTTTAAACTTGTTAATAAAAATTCTTTACAAGGTGTGGAATAATTAAAACTGATTTCATTAGTCTTTGGATTTATTATTTGCGGTATAAATGGTTCAAAAACAAGAATATTCATAAGTTCGCAGATATCGATATGTTTTGGCGTAAGTCCGCCTCTTAACACATTATCCGAACTTGTCATTAACTCCGCTCCAAAACCGCTTAAATATGCATGTAAAACTCCTGCAGGAATAAATATAGCCTGCCCGCTTTGTAATGTAATAATATTTAAATAAAGCGGTGAAAAAATTGCGATGTCGTGCGGATAAATTGATGCAAATCTTTTTATTAATTTCCATTGTTCACCGGAAATAAAATCCTTTGTATCATTTTCATCTGCATTATTAATAAATGAACAAATATTTTCTATTTGCGTTTTTGAAAAATTAAAAAGTAAGCGAAAGAAACCGCTGATATTTTTATTTTCAAGTTCATTAATCAATTTAGTAAAATGATTATCCAGTGAAACAAACAATTCCATTGATTTAATAATTTCATCGGGCTCTCTAAAACCTCCCATTAAAGTAATAGGAGTAATCGCACAAATTATTTCCGGTTTGTGATTTGAATCTTTGTAGTTTCGCTTCGGAGCATTAATATTAATTCCATCTTTTTCTTCTTTTTTAAAACCTTCTTCCGCCTGAGTTTTATTCGGATGAGCCTGAATGGAAAGCGGTTTTTCTACAGCAAGCAATTTAAAAAGAAACGGAAGCTCTCCTGAAATTTCTTTTAAATTAACTAATTTGTCATCGCTGTCTTTATATACTTGTGACGGCGCTTCATTGTGAGTCCCCATCCATAGTTCTGCATAAGGTTTATCTTCAGTATTTTGTACATTCAAAAAATCAGGAAGCATTTTTTTTGATCCCCAATCATAATGTTTAACCTGATTTTTTAATCTGTAAATTTTATTCATCAGGATAATCCTCCAGAGCTTTATCAAGAGCGGCTATAAGACGAAGGGTGCGGCTTTCGACTTCCAATGCTTCTTCTTTGGATTGTTTCAGTTTATTAATTTCATCACATAAAAGAAAACCGGTTAAAACTGCGACATTTATGGATTCTTTAATACCGGAAATATTTTGTGTATTTTCTACAGCCGCTTTGTATTGCTGCATCACTTTTTCAAGATATTTTTCATCCTCGTCAGCAGTTATGGTAAAAGATGTTCCTAAAATATCCAGACATAATTTATTGGCCATTAATACCTCTTAAAAAATGTCCAGCTCTCCATCCGCAGGAGAACTACCGCTTTCTTCCTGAATTTCAAAATATTCCTGTTCATTATCTTCAGAAGGTTTTTCTTTTTTTACAGATGGCTTTTTTACCGGCTTTTTATCTTTTAAGCTGTTTTCAAATGCTTCTTCAAATTGGCTAAGACGATCTAACGCGGCGATAATTCCATCTTCTATCCGCCCTTGATCTTCTTTAAAACTCATAACAAGCACTTCAAGCTCGTCAATTCTTTTTTGATTAATATCCAGCTTTGATTGCAAACCCGCTTTTTCACTACTCAAAGCGGCATTTTCCGCTGTTACCCGTTCAACATATTCGATCGCCTTTGCGACTTTAACTTCCAGTAATTGGACTTGTTCAAGGCTAATCATGTTTTACGCTCCTGCATTAATCAAAAAGTTAATTGGAAGCTAACGCCGCCTTGGCTTTTTCCACAATTGCTTTAAAAGCCGCATTATCTTCAGTCGCCAAAAACGCCAATGCTTTTCTGTTTATGACAATTCCGGCTTTTTCAAGACCGCATATTAACCGTGAATAGGAAATTTCCAATTCTCTGCACGCGGCATTAATTCTGATAATCCAAAGTTTTCTAAACTCGCCTTTTCTGTCTTTTCTGTCTCGATATGCATAAGCCAAAGATTTGGTAACAGCATCTTTTGCTGTTTTAAAGTTGGAACCTCTTCTTCCCCAATAACCCTTTGCCTGTTTTAAAATTTTCTTTCTGCGGTTTTTTCGTTTTGAACCGTCTATTGCTCTTGACATATTATTCCTCTTTTAATTAACCGTATGGTAGAAGTTGTTTTCTGATCACGGGTACATTATCATCAGATAAAATTCCTGCGTGACGTAATCCGCGTTTGCGTTTTGAAGACTTTTTAGTCAGAATATGACGCAAATTTTGTTTTTTATACTTTACCTTGCCTGTTCCGGTAAAGGAAAAACGCTTTGCCGCGCTTTTTTTTGTTTTCATCTTAGGCATATAACACCCCTTAAAAATATTTAACCAACTCTGCGATAAATCAGCCGGTTTACTTTTTGCCTTTTGGTCCTAAAACCATCGACATAAAACGGCCTTCCATTGCAGGCGGTTTATCCATAACATACTCTCCTTCTATACGGGAAAGCACGTCTTTCATTACATCATAACCTAGCTCGGTATGGGCTAATTCACGTCCGCGGAAACGAATCGTAACTTTTACCTTGTTACCGTCGATTAAAAACTCTTTTATATGTTTAGATTTAAAATCCAAATCATGATCATCGATCTTAGGCTGCATACGAATTTCTTTGAGTTTCAGGAGTTTTTGTTTTTTCTTGGAATCCCGAAGTCTCTTTTCGTTTTCAAATCTGAACTTACCGTAATCAAGAATCTTTACGACAGGAGGAACCGCTTGCGGCGCAACCTCTACAAGATCCAAACCTGCTTCTCTGGCAAATTCAAGCGCTTGTGAAACAGATAATATTTCCTGTTCACCGTCATCCCGGATTAGACGGACTTCCCTGGAACGAATCTGTTCATTTACACGTAAATCTTTCTCTGCCAACTGGCCTCCTTGTAACTGAATACTTAACGGTATTTTATCAAATTTTGATATTCTTTGTCTATATACCGGCGGTTTTATGAAATCATCGTTCCGATACCTTCATTGGTAAATAGCTCGATAAGTATGGCATGGGGAAGACGGCCGTCGATTATATGGGTTTTTTTAACCCCGCCGTCTAAAGCCATTACACAGCAGTCGGTTTTTGGAATCATACCTTTTGTAATAATTCCTTCCTTTTTTAAACCTTCAAGCTGTGATCTTTCGACCGATTTAATCAATGAATTTTCGTCTTGTATATCACGCAAAAGCCCCCGGACATCTGTCATTAATACCAGTTTTTCAGCTCCTAGCGCGGCAGCTATTTTTGCAGCAGCTATATCAGCGTTTATATTAAGAGGTTTCCCTTCATCACATCCCCCTATCCCGTAAGCTACAGATGAAATTACAGGAATAACGCCTGAGTTTAATAACGACTTTAAAATTGAAGAGTCAACTTGTTCAATAACACCTACAAGTCCTATGTCTTCTCCGTCATTATTAAATCTTTTTGCTTTTAACATTCCGCCGTCAATTCCGCAAAGACCTATTGCGTTACCGCCTTTTTTTTGTATAAGAGCAGTAATATCTTTATTTACTTTGCCGCATAAAACCATTTGTACAATGTCCATTGTTTCTTCATCTGTATACCTAAGTCCGTTTACAAAACGGCTTTCTTTACCGGTTTTTTTTAACATAGCTTCGATTTCAGGACCTCCGCCATGTACAAGCACCACTTTTATCCCGACACATGCCATAAGAATTACATCTTCAATTACCGCTGTTTTAAGATCATTATTAAGCATTGCATTTCCGCCGTATTTTACAACGATTGTTTTGTCGTGAAAATTCTGAATATACGGCAAAGCCTGAACAAGTATTTCAGCCCTGTGTTTATTATTTTCAATCATGACCTGTAATCTCCGTTTATTTTAACATAATCATAAGTAAGATCGCATCCCCAAACTGAAACTTGCGAAATACCTTCTTTCATATTTACAAGTATTTCGATTTCATCACAAGAAGAAAGTATTTCCTTTGCTTTTTCTTCGCTGAAAGAAACACTTTTTCCGTTTTGGCACACCGTAATTTCCCCTATTTCGCTTTTATAACTTACATCTACATTTTCAGGCGAAAATACCGCCCCAGAATAACCCATAGCGCATAACACCCTGCCCCAATTCGCATCTGCTCCGAAACAGGCAGCTTTAACAAGGCTTGATGAAGCTATTGATTTTGCCAGAATTACGGCATTCTCTTCGTTTTTAGCGCCGTTTACTGTTACGGTAACAAGTTTTGTTGCTCCTTCTCCGTCACGCGCCATCATTTTAGCAAGAGAAATACAAACAAATTCAAGTGCGTTATAAAAAATCTTTAAATTATTATTTTCTTCTAATCCGCGTAAATCTGCGTAAATCCGCGGATCATGTTTTTCAAACCCGGTAATCGGCGTATTTCCTGCTTCGCCGTTTGCCATTATAATAATTGTATCGTTAGTTGATGTATCTCCATCTACTGTCAAACGGTTAAACGATCTTGTAACAGCATTTTGCAGGCAGACATTCAGTACAGAAGAGTTAACCGCAGCATCTGTTGTGATAAATGTAAGCATAGTTGCGTGAGACGCTGCCATGTTCGGATGAATCATTCCCGAACCTTTTGTCATCGCTCCTAAACGCACCGTTTTTCCGTTGATTTCTATTTCCACGGTTATTTCTTTTTTGCGGGTGTCGGTTGTCATAATTGCTTCAAGAGCGTTTAGGTGTCCCTGTTCATCCGCAGTTAAACTGTTTTTTAAAGCGCCAATATTTTTTTCTATAACATCAATTGGAAGAGGCACACCGATAACACCCGTAGAAGCTACGGCAACTTTGGATGGATCAATTTGTAATTCATCAGCAATCGATTGCACCATGCGTTTTGCGGCATCCATTCCCTGTTCGCCAGTGCAAGCATTAGCGTTGCCTGAATTTGCGATAATCGCATGTAATTTCCCGTTTTCAATATTTTTTTGCGTTAGCTGCACACTTGCTGCTTTTACAATATTTTTTGTAAACATTGCTGCAGTATCGCAGATATTTTCCGAGTAGATTAGAGCCAAGTCTTTTTTTTGAGAGCTCATCTTTATTCCGCACCTTATGCCGCCTGCGGAAAATCCCTTTGGCGCACACACCCCGCCTTTTATTATTTTCATGCGGAACTCCAGGAATTATTTAACCACAAACCACACGAAAACCACGAAATCGTAATTCGATATCTATCTTCTTTCCGTGATGGTTCGTGATGGTTCGTGGTAAAATTCTTAATTATAAATTCCATGTAAAAAGTCCTTTAAAAAATCATTGGGATGGCTTTTAATCCGTCTGTTTCATCGAAGCCAAATAAAATATTCATGTTCTGTACTGCCTGACCCGCTGCTCCCTTTACCATATTGTCGATGGCAGTCGCTACTATTAATGTAGAGCCGTTAATATCGATATGAACGGAAATATCACAATAATTTGACTGGCGCACACGGTTAGTCGCGGCAGTTACACCGTCAGGTAATACCCGCACAAACGGTTCGTCTTTATAAAAATCGCTGTAAAGCTGCCTAATTTCTAAAGTTTTTTCTTTTATTTCTTTTGAAGGCTGCAAATTATTATTAACAGGTGTTATACGCCATTTTTCAGATAACGAAATATAAATTGTGCTTAAAATTCCCCTGTTCATGGGTACTAGGTGCGGTGTAAAAATTACCTTGGGCGGCTTTGCACCGGCAGGTGTCATAAATGCCATGTGTCTTGCAATCTCGGGCGAATGTCTGTGTGATGCAATTTTATACGGAGCTGTAGAATCTGCGCACTCGCTGTAATGAAACGATCTTGCTGGCTCTCTTCCGCCGCCTGAAGTACCGGAAGCAGAGTTTACGATTACCGGCGTATCACTATCGCAGACAAGTCCTTTAGATAAAGCTGCATACACCCCAAGCAGCGCACCTGTCGGGTAGCAGCCCGGGTTTCCGATTATTACGGCTCCTTTAGAGGTTAGCTCTTTTATCTTTTGCCTGTTTAATTCAGGAAGACCATAAATTGAATCCTTGTGCAAATTTGGAAAATCATATTTTTTGCCGTACCAGTCATTAAAAATAACTTCATCATCGCCAAAGCGAAAATCGGCGGAAAGATCGATATAATGTATCTTGCGACCGATACAGGCTTCGGCGTATTTTTCTCCTACTCCGTGCGGTAAAGCTGAAAAAACCACATCCGAAGAAGCGATTACATCCTCGGCTTTTTGAAGCACAGAGCTTATCCTACCCAGAAAATTGGGATAAATATCTTCTATTTTTTCGCCTTCAAAGCTGACAGAAGACAGATTAAAACCTGTTATTTTAGGATGTCCGTTAAGAAGCCTTAATAGTTCGGCTCCGGCATAACCTGTAGCGCCTATAATACCTGCAATCATAGTATTATTTTACTTTTTTAACCGTATATGTCAATTATATATACTTCCTGTTACTCTTTACATTAATTGATTGTTTAGTTATATTATGACAATGAATAAATTATTACTTTTACCGGTTTTGTTGTTATTGTTTATTTCATGCAAAACAACAGTGGTTATAAATGATGATACGTCTTCTGCCGAATTAATCCAGCGTGCGCAGGAAGCATTGGACAGAAATAACTATAAAGCTGCCATTCAATATTATCAGGCTCTTCATGATCGCCACAGAAACAGTATTGATCTTGTAATTACTGCCGAATACCATATCGCACATATTCATTATAAACAAAGAAATTATACCCTGGCACGGGAAGGGTTTAACGACGTGCTTGCCTACTATAACACCCCTGACGAAGTTTTGCTTCCTCAGCACTTTAAAATACTGTCGCAGATTGTCCTTGAAAGCATTGATGAAAAAGAAAGCCGCAGCCGCCGTAAGGATAAAAGGTAATTTTACTTATACTCAGGCAGCCAAATTTTATGAGATTCCAATAACTCATCTACCATCGATCTGATGTCGTCCAAAGAAAGTTCCGCTGCGGTGTGCGGGTCTAACATTGCCGCATGGTAAACATGTTCTTTCTTTTTGCTATATGCTGCTTCCATCGTTATTAAGTGTACATTGATATGTGTCATATTCATCGCGGCAAGGTGAACGGGAAGTTTACCTACATAACACGCTCTAATGCCGGTATTATCAACAAGACAAGGAATTTCTACGCAGGCTTCTTTGGGCAGGTTTTCTATGCAGTTACCTGTGTTTAATACATTTCCGCCTATTTTATAAGGATTTCCTGTAACAATCGATTCCATTATGTAAGAAGCATATTCATGCGATCTATTGTGTTCCAGAGAATCAACCTTGGCAAGATTTTCATACTCGGCTTTCCAGCCTTCGATTTGTTCAATACAGCGGCGCGGATACTCGTCTAACGGAATATTAAAATCGCCGATTAAATTAGGATATTTTGATTTGATGTAAAACGGGCTGTATTCGGCATTGTGTTCGCTTGATTCTGTGCAGTAGTATCCGAGTTTATCAATATAGTCATAACGAACCATGTCCCAGTGTTTTCCGTCTGCGTTTTTTTCTTTTGCTCTTTTTTTGATTTCGGGATACAGATCTTCGTTATTTTTACCGCGGATATCTAAGAGCCATCCCATGTGATTGATGCCTGCAATTAATTCCTTACAGCCTTCAAGTTTGTCACCCATTCCAAGCGATTCAAGCAAGTGCTGCGAGCAAACCTGAACACTGTGGCAAAGACCGACAGTTTTTACATCGGTATATGTTTGTATATATCCTGTTAACATGGACATTGGTTTTGTATAATTTAATAACCATGCATCGGGGCAGACCTTTTCCATTTTTTTTGCAAACATTTCCATTACAGGAATTGTCCGCAGTGCGCGCATAATTCCGCCGATTCCCAATGTATCACCGATGGTTTGGCGTAATCCGTATTTTTTTGGAATTTCAAAATCTGCAATTGTTGCAGGGTCGTATCCGCCTACCTGAATTGCATTTACGGCAAATGACGCGCCTTTTAAAGCGCTTTCAAGATTTTCAAGACCTGCGTAACAGGTAATTTTTGAAAAACCGCCTTTACTTTTATTTATTGCACTTAAGATTTTTTCGCTTTCTTTAAGACGCTGTGCATCGATATCATATAAAGCCAATTCGCAGTCTCTTAACGCATGGCTTGACATACAATCACCAAGTACGTTACGTGCAAATACCGTGCTTCCTGCTCCCAAAAATGTAATTTTCAGCATAATTTACTCCTGATTAATTTTAATTATTGTAACGGCGCAAAATAACCTGTATTGTCTCTTCCCGATCTTTCCATAAGGTAAACTTCAACTTCCAAAGGAAGCCAGGCTCTTCCGAAATCCGTTTGGAGCCGTGAATTAAATGTAAAACTGTAAAGCCCTGAAGGTGTTTGACCTACGCTTTTAATTAATTCTCCGATACCTCTTGGGCGGTAAAGACGCATTGCTTTTCCGCCTGTTTCTCTGCAAAGGTATTCAACACCAGCTGAAATATAATCATCACCTATAATAATGGCATTAAACACAATACCGTTATTCGCAAGATACGCCGCCATTTCCGAAAGACTGTACTGCTCAAACGCCAATTCGCCTAAACTTCCGGAACCTATATATACAACAGATCTTTTCGCAGCTGCTGTTAAAAGGTCTGTTGCGGCAAGACGAAGTCCAAGGTCGAACCTCCATCGCTGGCTGTAAGAATCAGCAGATCCTCTTACTGCATTTTCAAGCGAGTTAACATGCTGCTCTCTTCTAGGCTGAGTGCTTGCGGATACTACAGAAACAACTTTTGAATTACCCATTTCCTGCAAAGCCCGGTTTATATCGCGTGAAGCGGACGTAAGATCATCGCGCATTCTGCTTGTAACATCCGATCTTTCAACAAGGAGGGATATATCAGCTCCCTGATAACGGAAACCGGGCATAAATATTGTCTGGTTATTAACAGGAACTCCGTTTTCAGTTATTAAGAAATTATTATTATCAAGACCCAAAATAGGGCGGCGCAGCCTGTCTTCGACTGTTAATTCAACAGCTACATTCGGAAAATTTTGAGAATTTACATTGCGTATCTGCACAAAGAAACCGGAAGCGATATCATCAAAACGGGTCAATATGGAAACTTCTCCGGCGTTAAAATTAGCGGCTACAATGTTTCCGTTTCTATCCATGTCAGCGCCTGTTATACGCACACGCTCTGTTCCGCCAAGACCCAGCTCCCGCACAATCGCCGTATTTGGATCTATTTGCAAGAGCCTATTACCGTCTACAACAAGTAAGGTTCCGTCCGATATAAACTTAAGGCTTTCAGGACCAATTAAACCATCTACAGCAAGCCGTCCCAAATAATTTCCGTTGGGATCAAACATGTAAATTGCTTTTGCAACACTGTCAGCGGCATAAATTATTCCATTACCAGCGGCAATTCCTGTCGGCGATAACATTCCGGGAAACACAGAACTTCTTAATCCAAATGAAATAATAAACATACCATCAGGATCATACTTTGTTATTCGTCTGTTACCGTAATCAACAACATAAAGATAACCGTCTTCATCGATTGTAAGATGCTGCGGTCCTACCATTTGACCGTTACCCAATCCTCTTGAACCGATATAAGAAAGCCAATCGCCGCTATTGCTTAAAACGCTTATTCTGCTGCCCCGGAACTCCGACAGATACATACGTCCGTCAAGTCCTCGTACTAAATCGTACGGACGATCAAAACCGTTAAGCGGACCTCTTTTGCGATCTCTTATAATTCCGTTTACATCTACTCTTAATATTTCATTACTGCCATACGCTACAATCCATACAGAACCGTCGTTATTTGCCAAAACAGATGTAGGCTGACGGTATAAAACAAGATTTTCATATCTTCCGGGATAACGCCCCGCTCCTACATAACGCACTCCGTCATCAATTATTGGTCTTAAAAAACGCCTGTTAGAAACTGTTTCGATTCTGGCATTTAATAACATCCCAGTACCGGAACTTCTTCCGTAAATATCCAAAGCAGAACGCCACTGTCTTAATGCAGTTTCTTCAAAACCTGAACGGTAATACGATTTACCCAGCCAGTCCAATATAAGCGGCTGCCCCGGACGGAAAGACAAAGCGCGTTCAAAAGAAAGGATCGCTTCGTTATACGAAAACCTGTTAAATGCCTGTACACCAAGACGGAATTCATCTGCAGCGAAAAGCGCATCAGCTCCTGTCCCGCCCGTAACAGGCTCCTGCGAATGTAGATTAGCAGTAAAAAAAAGAAAAAGAAGAAAAACCACAGAGGACACGGAGAGACACGGAGTTCTTGGGACGAAAATAATATTTCCTCCGTGAAACTCAGTGTACTCCGTGGTTAAATTCTTTCTTTTCACTTCGCATCTCCTGAGACGATTTTAAAATGTTTTTTGATTGTCTCTTCGTTAGGTGCAAGGTCGAGCGCTCTTCGCAGCCAAGTGCGCGCTTCAAGGGTTTCACCGCTTTTGTAATAAGCCCAGCCAAGTGAATCCAGATATGCAGGGCTTTGAGGTTTTGTATCTACTGCCCTTCTGCAAAGACGTAAAGCCCGCATAACATCCAGCCCTGTATCTGCAAGTATATAACCCATGCTGTTTAGTGCTGTGGCGTTATCAGAATCAATTTCCAGGGTTTTTTCGTAAAGTTCGATAGCGTTTTTATATTGCTTTTGCAGCCATGCGGCATAAGCCAGGGTATTATAAAGCAAAGGAGATTCAAATCCGTTTGATTGAAGCCTTTTTAATTCATATTCTGCCATTCTGACACGTTTTGTTATAACATAAATATAAGCAAGTGTCATACGGCACTGGAAAACACGTAAAATATCATGCCCGGATGTAACTACCTGTTCAAGATAGGTAAGAGCCTCTTCATAATATTCCAGTTTCGTATAACATAACCCAAGATAATAGGCTAGTTCCATTTTTTCATCATAATTAAAATCAGAGGTATCTGTAGATAAAAATTCTTTCAGCGCTTTTTTCCAGTTTTTTATACGAAAGAGCTGTACGGCTTCCTGAAACTTGCTGTCCGGTTTTAGTTCCATTTTTTCACCTTGCTGCCGCAGAGTATCAGAATCGCCAAAGCCATTTTGTTGTGCTGTCATCCCTTAGCTTTCCCTCCCCTTGCTAATTGTTCACAACTTTATTAACTAATCTTTACAAACCACAGGCTGAGACATGATTACACTAAATGCAGCATTACCTTTTATTACCTCAGCCCAATCAGAACCGTCTTCCGGGATATTTTCGACCTTACCCGGTTTAGCAAAACAGAACTTACCCCCCTCAGGAGATATATATGTAACTATACGATCATTATAATAACGCATAGATGGAAAAGTAGAAACAAGTTCGCCGGGTTTTTTTTCACTGTTTGGAAAATTGACATTTACAAAAGCGCCTGCTTTCCAGTAACCCATCATCAAAACCAGTTTTTCGATGATATATGAAATAACCGATTCCCATTGCCAGCTTGAATCGCCGCTTTCAACCAAAGACAGCGCCACAGAAGGAATATTAAAAAAACTCCCCTGCCGGGCTGCCGCAGCAGTTCCTGAATAGACAATATCAGTACCCAGATTTGCTCCTGCATTAATACCCGATAAAATTAAATCCGGAGCTCTTTCCATGTTTAAAGCAGATCCTTCTGTTGCAATACAGATTTCAGGGATACCGCCCAAAAGAGCGTTTATTATGCAATCTACCGGTGTTCCCGAACAAGACCAGGTATCTTCTTCGATTTCTGCCAATTTAAGGGGTTTATTTAAAAATAAAATTGAATGAGAACAACCTGAACGGTTTGTATCCGGAGCTATGGTAAAAACCCTATGCCCTGCCATACGAAGAGCTTTAGCAAGCAGTCTGATGCCGGGAGATGTAAAACCATCATCATTTGTAAGCAATATTCTAAGCATAAACCCTCTTTTTTGAAGGAATCACCCTTGCTTTTGCCGCCAGTTTAAATTCATATATAACAGGTCTAAAACCAAAAATCCTCTCGTAATCTTCAAGGCGTTTTTTATATTCTTCAACAAGTTCACGGCGGATTATCGTATATGTACAGCCGCCAAATCCAAGACCTGTCATCCTGGAACCTGCAGCTCCTTCAATTTCCTGAGCTCGTTTTACAAGCCAGTCAACTTCAGGGCAGCTTATTTCATAAAGGTCCCGCAGACTTTCATGAGAGTGATAAATTATTTTGGCAAGTGAAGCAAGGTCGCTTCGTTCAAGTGCATCCGCAGCATCATTTACCCTGTGAATTTCATCGACAACATGAATACTGCGCCGTCTGATTTGTTCCGGGAAATTTCCCAAAACTTCAAGTAAATCGGAAGAAGCAAAATCTTTAAAACTCGCTCCTTTTCTTTTTTTAGAAAGCAGTTCAAGACCTTTTAAAATGTCCGACCTTCTTGAGTTTATTTCACCTTCTATACCAAAACGAGGAACCCTGGAATCTATAATTAAAAATCTAAAACGTGCAAAAGGCGATTGAATAAGCCTTACATCACCTCTGGTTGAGTCATTAGAACCAGCCGAATCAAGGGTATCGATAACCAGAAATTGATCCTTTCTGGCGCAAAGAGCTGCAATATAATCGGCAAGAGGCGTTGATTTTCCAAAAATATCATTATGCGCCTCTTTTAATTTATATGCCAAATCCATGTCATTTATATGTATTTTTAATAAACTTCTAAGAGCAGTCGCCGCCGCAACTTCTATAGCTGTTGAAGATGCAAGCCCAATCTGCTGAGGAATATCGCCGCAAAATGAAAAATTAAGCCCTTTCATCGGGTAACCTAACCCTGTAAAAAGGAAAATAGCGGGTTTCAGATAGTTAGCCCATCTGTCTTCACGTTTATATTTTAAATTGACAAGCGTATTTCGTTTACGTTCGTTTAAATCAGCTGCATAAAACCGGAATGAATTGTCTTTGCGCATGCTTACTGCTACATGAATATAACGATCTATAGCGGCAGAAAGAAAAAAGCCTGATTCAGGGTCAGATTTTGCTTGTTTTGATTTTTGACAAGGAGTAAGTTCACCCAAAAAGTGTATTCTGCCCGGGGCTTCGCCGATAGCAATATTATATTTTAATCGATCATCATCATTGGAAGAATCAGAGAAAGTTTCAAGTTCATATTCATTTCGGTGTATTTGACCGATGTCCAACATTAAAACCCTCCCTTTCTGATAAAAATAATAATAAAACGCTATTTACTGCGATTTAACATATTAACAGGGATTTTTAGTTATTTCAATGGTTTATATTAATAAATAATGTCGATATTTAATACACGTCAGGGGTATTTTTTCTTAAATCCGCTTACTCTTGATGAAGCAGCCAGGTCAAGCGGTGAAGATTCACCCCTTTTAAGGTAATGATAACCAATTCCTGCAATCATTGCGGCATTATCACCGCAAAGTTCAAGGGGAGGAAAGATGCAGCGAAGGTTTGATTGTGCGGCAAGACGTGATCGAAGGTAACTGTTTGCCGCTACTCCCCCCCCTGCAACAATTGTTGTAATGCCGGTATCTTCAACAGCATTTAAAAGAGCGCGTAAAAGAATTTCCACGGCAGTTTTTTGAAAAGAAGCTGCTATATCTTCGTTTGTAAAATCTTGTACCTTTTTAAAAGTATCAAGCTGGTTTATAACGGCATTTTTAATACCGGAATACGAAACATCATAACGATGGTTACCTTTATGTAAAGACGGCATTGGAAAGCGAAAGGCTTCGCTATTACCATTACGCGCCATTTTATCGATAACGGCTCCGCCGGGATATCCGAAATTATAATATTTGGCAATTTTATCAAATGCTTCGCCTGCAGCATCATCGATTGTGGTTCCTAAAACTTTTATATCATCAAAATTATCAGCGCGGCAGATAATTGTATGTCCTCCGGAAACCAAAAGCCCTAAAAAAGGATATTCTGGTATTTCGCTATTATTTTCTGTTATTAAACGCGGCGCATACAGATGAGCTAACATATGATCAACTGCAATATACGGAATGTTTTGTGACCAAACAAATGCTTTTGCAAATGAAAGACCTACCAAAAGGGAGCCGAATAAACCGGGCTGGCTTGTAACAGCAACTGCATCGATATCACTTACATTTAACAATGCTTTATCCAATGCTTCTTTTGTTACTGCGTATATCCATTCAACATGTTTACGGCTTGCAAGTTCGGGAACTACTCCGTTCCACTTTGCATGATACGGTATTTGAGTGGCAATTACATTTGAAAGTATTATCTCGCCGTCTTTGACAACTGCGGCGGCACATTCATCACAGGAAGTTTCTATACCAAGAACTGTCATTGTTTGAGTATATCAGAAACTGTAAGCATGGTATAACCTTGTTCTTTGTAAAGCGCAAATTGTTCTGTAAGCAGCGGAGCCAAATCCGGTGACCATGTGTGACCTATGAATATGGCGCTTCCGTTTCTTTGCGCTCTTGTAAGACCGTTTGATATATAACGAAGCATTGCGTCTTTATTTTGTTCATTGTCTATAAAAATATTTCTTTCTGCAATTTTAATTCCCATTTCTCTTGCTACAGAAGCGGCGGCGGAATCTGCAGTTGTTCTTGAATCCAGAAAATAAATTCTATTATCCGCGCAAAATGATAATATAATCTTCATTATTTCTGCATCCATTGTAATTTTAGATCCTTGATGATTATTAATTCCTGCTACAGGTCCAATTTCTGCAATATTCCGCGCTAATATCGATCTTATTTCATCTTCGCTCATCCCCGAATAAATTGCTCCGGGACCCGGATCTTGCGCACCGATTGCTTCCATCGGCTGATGCAAAATTACTTCCTTGCCTGCCGCTCTTATACGCCTTGCAGCTTCCTCAGAATACGGCAGACCCGGTAAAACTGCTATTGTTAAAGGACCGGGCACACGTAAAAACGGCTCCAGCTCTCTTAGATTGTTCCCTGCATCATCAATAACAAAAACAAGATAACCCTTATGTTCGGCAGGTCTTTGCACTACAGCGCTTGTTGTGTTATTGGCGCGATTAGGTGCGGGAGTCGGTGTGGGCGTAGGTGTGGGTGTCGGCGTGAGCGTAGGTGTAGGCGTAGGTGTTGGTGTGGGTGTCGGCGTCACAATAGTAATAATCTCAGTAGGTGTGGGAGTTGGTGTAGGAGTTGGAACTGGTGTGGTCACAATGGTGTCAATCACAGTGTCAGTCACCTCAGGAGGTGTTGATTCGGCTACAACGGTGGTGTCAGTCACCATTAATGAAATGATAATAGCTGAAACACCGGCAGCGATTAGTACTATTAGACCTACCAGTAAAAATGCCCGTATAGCGTCAGAAAAAACGCCTTTTTTGCGTTTTCCCGGTTTTTTAACTGTTGTTTTCTTCTTTTTGACAGTCTTTTTCATGCCTATTATACAGTATCGGCACTTTTGTATTAGATCACCCAATTGCTATAAATAAACCACCGTTTAAATGAAGCAAAAATAATGAAAAGAAAAGTGAAAAAATTAAGTAAAAATATCCTTTTTTAAACTTGCATATATTGAAGGAAGTAAGATAAAATAATGTAATACAGGTTTATCCTAAAAAACACTGACTGCTGCATTTAAACGGTGGTATAAATGTAGCAGTTTTTAAGGATTTTCCAAACAAAACAAAGTAAGGGAGACACAAATGTTAAAGAAAGGTTTATTGGTATTAATTCTTGCAGCTCTTGTTGCAGGAGGAGCATTTGCGTTTGATATGAGCGCAGGCGGCGGAGCGGTTTTAGGTTATAACTTTGGCGGTGGTTTAGAAGAAAAAGGTATTCTTCCTGAAAGAACAGAATTTCCATCGTTTAGTATTGGAGCTTTTGGATTTATTGATCTTACTTATATAGAAGCATCAGTTGGTTTTCTTTATAATCCCGGCGATATGAAAGTTACAATTCCAGGGTTTGGCTCAGCCTCAGTTGATTTTAATACAACAAGTTTATTTTTTAGTTTACTTGGAAAATATCCTATTGATTTAGGTTTTTTAACTGTATTCCCTGCTGCGGGAATTGAATATCAATTGGTTCTTTCTGCAAAAATGGCAGGAATTAATGCAAATGATGCAGGTGATCTAAGTGCATTATGGTTTAGACTTGGCGGTGGTTTAGATTTTTCATTAGGCGGAGGCATGTACATAAGAGGTACTGCTCTTTATGGACTCAGGCTTAATAATAAGTTTGAAAAAGATATAGCACAACTTTTTGATGAAAATAGAAAAATGGGTCACGGTATTCAAATCAGAGCGGCGATCGGCTTTAATTTTTAATTATTAACAAAGCAGTTTTTACATGCGCTAAAGCAATTTAGCGCTTTTTTTATGCAAATTCATCAAAAAAACGGGAAAAAAACGCTTAAAATCATTAAAAACAGCATTTTGACTTGTATATTAGGCTTAAATTTCAGATAATTACAAAATAACAATTAAATATTTTAAAGGAGTCTCTATAATGAAAAAGAAAGTTGTTCTAGCCTATTCAGGCGGCTTGGATACTACTGTGTGTATCCCCTGGTTAATAGAAAATCAGGATTGCGAAGTAATCGCCGTATGTGTTGACATCGGACAAACCGCTGACTGGAAAGATATTACAAAACGCGCCGCGAAAGCAGGTGCTAGTATTTGTCATATAGCCGACATGAAAAAAGAATATGTAGAAGAATATATCTGGCAGACTTTAAAAGCAGGAGCCGTTTACGAAGATAAATATCTTTTAGGAGCTAGCACCGCAAGAGCGCTTATAACAAAAGTATTGGTCGAATTTGCGCGTAAAGAAAAAGCAACAGCTATCGCTCACGGAGCGACAGGTAAAGGAAATGATCAGGTAAGATTAGACCTTGGTATCATGGCTTTGGCTCCGGATTTGGAAATTATCGCTCCCTGGCGTATCTGGAAATTAAAAACAAGACAGGATCAGGTAAGATACCTTTCCAGAAGAAATCTTCCTCTTCCGCAAAAAAAGAAAAACTCCTACAGCATAGACGACAGTTTATGGCATGTTTCACATGAAGGATTAGACCTTGAAGATCCTGCAAATGAACCTTCATACAGAAAATTGCTTTCCATGACGGTAACTCCTGAAAAAGCGCCTAATTCGCCCGTATATGTAGAAATCGAATTTGAAAACGGCATACCGGTTGGACTTAACGGCAAAAAAATGGAAGGGCTTGCATTAATCAACTCTTTAAATAAAATCGGCGGAGCTAACGGCATCGGCATTACAGATTTAATCGAAAACCGTGTTATCGGAATTAAATGCCGCGGTGTATACGAAGCTCCGGGAGCTGCAATTCTTTATTATGCACACAAACAACTTGAACACCTTTGTCTTGACAGGCAGACTTTTGTTTTTAAACAGCAAACTTCCATTAAAATGGGTGAAATGATTTACAATGGTCATTGGCACTCCCCATTAAGGCAAGCTCTGTCTTCATTTGTTGACGTAACACAGCAGGTTGTAAACGGCAAGGTAAAATTAAAACTTTACAAAGGTTCTATCAGCGCAGCAGGTATTACTTCTCCCAATTCACTTTACAATTCAAACCTTGCAAGTTTTACAACAGGAGAACATTACAGTCTTGCAGACGCAAAAGGTTTTGTAAAACTTTACGCTCTTCCTGTACTGGTAAGATCGCTTTCACATAATGGTAAGAAAAATAGTGTAAAATCTTCTGCTTCAGCGTCAGCTGCAAAGCCGAAATCAGCTTCAGGTAAGAAAAAAACTTCTAAGAAGTAATACCAGGCTTGTCCAGCACCTAAGTTTTAGGTGCTGGATTGTGGTTAATTATTGTATTTATGAACTTCTTGTAATTTTCATCGCATTTTTCACCCTTTTGTACAATTTATGTTAAAATTCTATTAATTATTTAGATATAACAATATTATTTTCCTATTATCGATTGACAAATACTTATTATTTGTTAGAATTCTATTAGAAGCATAGTTTTCCGGAGGAACCTCATGAGTTTAAGAATCAGACTCACTCTTATTATCATTGCAATGATAACGGTAGTTATTTTAACTTTATCAATTATTACAATCACCCAATCGACAAATTTGCAAGTTGAAACAGTTCATCTATTTGCTGAAGCTCTTGCTTCTGAAAATTCAATTGAAATAGGCAGACGTATTGAAGTATTTACCTCCTATGCATCTATCCTTTCTGAAATATTCGGTGAATATGAATCCACTGAAGAAAGCCTTCGCAGATCAACCTATGCCGGCTTTTTGGAAAGTATTATAAGCGCAAACCCTCGTATTATGGGTATTTGGACAGCATGGCTTCCGGGTACTATCGATTCGGGCACTGATAATTTTCAGCATTATTATTCACGCAGAAGAACCGGTAATGTAGATTATTTTTCTGAAGGTTATGACGGATGGCAGGGATTCTTGACAAATGTAACTACACACGGCAAACCAGTAATTGAATCCCCCGTATGGAGAGATACATTTGGGCTTGGAACAGTTCCGATTGTAAGTATTATGTACCCTATCAGAAACAATGCTGACAGAGTTGTCGGTGTTGTTTCCATTAACTATGTTACTGCAATGCAGGGAATAGTAGATGAAATAGTAGAACAAGTTTACAACGGTAATGGGATTGCCGGCGTTTATACCAACGATGGAACGATTGTCGCACATTATGATAATGCAAGGGTTGGAGATAATATAAATACAAATCAAACTGAACGTACTCTTTTGGGAGATCAGCATGCCAATGTTATACAATCAATCAGAAACGGCGGTATAAGCGACGGTACTAACGACGGACTACCGCTAATAATAACCCGTTATTCTCAAATGCTTGAAACAGATGTTTATTTAATATACTTCCCTATTAATATATCAGGTATAGATACTCCATGGTCACTTGTAATAGGTATTCCGGAAAACATTATGTTAAGACCAATACATAACTTAACATTATTAATAATTGGAATTGCGGCAGCAATACTTATTGCTTCGGCTATTATTACCTATATAATCGCAAGAGGAATTGTAAAACCTATTGTAAGTGTCGCGCTTACGCTTAAGGATATTTCTGAAGGAGAAGGCGATTTAACAAAGAGGATTAAAACATCTTCAAAAGACGAAATAGGAAATCTTTCCCACTACTTTAACGAAACGCTTGAAAAAATCAGAAAACTTGTTTTAATAATCAAAAAAGAAGCGAATATCCTTATAGACATCGGAAGCGATCTTGCAAGTAACATGAATGAAACCGCAGCGGCAGTAAACGAAATTACAGCTAACATTCAAAGCATCAAAGGCAGGGTTATTAACCAAAGCGCAAGTGTTACAGAAACAAACGCCACAATGGAGCAGGTAACTGTAAATATAAATAAATTAAACGGTCATGTTGAAGATCAAAGCACTCATATTTCCCAAATGTCCGCTGCAGTTGAAGAAATGGTTGCAAATATTAATTCTGTTAACGACACACTAACGAAAAACTCATCCAATGTAAAAGGATTAAAAGATGCTTCCGAAGTCGGCAGAAACGGTCTTTCTGAAGTATCTTCCGATATTCAGGAAATCTCACGCGAATCTGAAGGTCTTTTGGAAATTAACTCCGTTATGGAAAACATCGCAAGCCAGACAAACCTGCTTTCCATGAACGCCGCAATTGAAGCGGCTCACGCAGGAGAAGCCGGAAAAGGTTTTGCCGTTGTCGCCGATGAAATCAGAAAACTTGCAGAAAGCTCTGGCGAACAGTCCAAAACAATCGGCAATGTTCTTAAAAAGATAAAAGAATCTATCGACAAGATTTCCCGCTCGACAGAAAATGTATTAAACAAGTTCGAAGCGATTGACTCCAATGTTAAAACAGTAGCAGAACAGGAAGATGTTATCCGCAACGCAATGGAAGAACAGACCGAAGGAAGTAAACAGCTTCTTGACGGCGTTACAAAAGTTAATGATATTACCCGTAATGTAAAGGGCGGCTCCAATGAAATGCTTGACGGTGCAAAGGAAGTTATAGCTGAAAGTACAAACCTGGAAAGAGTAACACAGGAAATAACTTCGGGCATGAACGAAATGGCTTCCGGCGCTGATCAGATAAATGTTGCAGTACATCATGTTAATGAAATTTCTATTAAAAACCGCGAAGGTATTGAAAATTTAATGAGAGAAGTATCGCGCTTTAAGGTTGAATAATAGTAAAGTTATTATCCGCGGATTTTCGCAAATTTTCGCGGATAATGTTAAGAAATCCATCTTTTAATCCGTGTCCTCTGTGCCTCCGTGCCTCCGTGTGATATAATTCAATTATTGCCTGGAGGTTTATGCTCGAATTCATCATTGATAAAACAAAATTAGCCGAAGACCTTGGGGTTGATCCTTTAAAAGGATTGACCGACGAAAAAGTACTGGAAAACAAAGAAAAATACGGCTCTAATGCACTAACATGCGCGAAACCTGAATCACTATTAAAACGTATTTGGACATCCGCTACAGAACCGATGATTCTTTTATTGGTATTTGCAGCCTTTATCGCATTATTTGTAAATATTGCCAATGCGGCAGCAGGCGGCGAAACAGATGTTCTAAAAGTTATCGGGATTTTTACCGCAATTTCACTTTCTGTTGGGATCACTGTCGCAATGGAAGGAAAAAGCGCAAAAGCCTTTGAGGCGCTAAATAAAATAAACGATGACATTGTCGTAAAAGCTAAACGTAACGGAAATGCTGTTATATTAAACCAGCGCGACATTGTAACAGGCGACATTCTTTTGCTCTCTACCGGTGATAAAATACCGGCAGACGGAAGATTACTTGAAAGCACAGATTTAGCTGCAGATGAATCTTCTTTAACGGGTGAAAGCCTTCCGGCAAAAAAAAATGCCATGGTTAATTTAACAGACGAAAAAACGCCATTAGCAGAACGCCTTAACATGCTGTATAGCGGAACTTTTATTACAAATGGTTTTGGAAACCTTCTTGTTACTGCTGTTGGTTCTAACACAGAATTTGGAAAGATAGCGAAAGAATTGTCAGGAACGCAAAAAACTACTACTCCGCTTCAGGAACGTCTTGGCAGAATGGGAAAACTTATTGCGATTATAGGTATAATTGCCGCTGGTATATTTTTTGCATCTCAGTTAATTTCTTTCATCGTAAATGATGAAATGACATTTAAAAATATAACCGATGCATTTTTATTAAGCATTGTTTTAATTGTAGCGGCTGTTCCTGAAGGACTTCCTACAATTGTAGCAGTATCGCTTTCATTAAATATAATTAAACTTTCAAAACAAAACGCCCTTGTAAAAAAAATAATCGCATCGGAAACTGTCGGCTGCATAAATATAATTTGTTCCGATAAAACAGGAACATTAACAGAAAATAAAATGACAGTTAACGGCGAAATTAAAAACGAAACTGTTTTGCAGAATATCTGCGTTAATAGCACAGCGCAAATAGGCAAAGACGGATTATTTATCGGCAACCCCACAGAGTGCGCTTTGCTTGCAGCTTCGGCAAAGACAGGCTGGGATTATAATGATGTAAGGCAAAATACCAATATAACTCATGTATTTCCATTTTCATCAGAAAAGAAAAACATGACTACAATTATTCAAAACGGTGATAGTTTTACAGCTTACAGCAAGGGAAGCCCTGAAAAAATATTTTCAATGTGTAATATCGACGAAAACACAAAAGCTGAAATTGAAGAGCAAATTACAGTTTGGCAGAAAAAAGCCTGCCGTATTATTGCATTCTCTCATAAACAACTAACAGGAAACAATGAACAAAAAGCGTTTGAAAACGAACAATTTATAGAAAGCGCCATGACATTCGACGGGTTTGCTGCAATTTCTGACCCGCTTAGAGCCGATGTATTTGACGCTGTAAACCAGTGCCGCCAGGCAGGTGTTGGAATTAAAATCCTTACAGGTGATAACATAATAACGGCAACTGCAATTGCAAAAGAACTTGGCATTTTGTCAGAAAACAGAGTCGCAGTTGAAGCGCGCGAAATAGAAGCGCTTTGTGACGAAGATCTTTTACAAAAACTGGAAACTATCACCGTAATCGCGCGCAGTACTCCTACGATTAAAATGCGCGTCGTAAATCTTTTAAAAATGCAAGGAAATGTAGTAGCTGTTACAGGAGACGGTATTAATGATGCACCTGCGCTTAAAAATGCCGATGTCGGGATTGCAATGGGAATCGCAGGCACTGATGTTTCCAAAGAAGCAAGCGATATTGTTTTACTGGACGATTCATTTGCAACAATTGTAAAGGCAATCCGCTGGGGCAGGGGTATTTACGAAAACTTTAAACGTTTTATAAGTTTTCAGCTAACGGTAAATGTTGCCGCTGTTTTAACGGTTTTAGTTTCCACTACCCTTCTTGGTTTAAAATCGCCGCTTTCTGCTTTGCACCTTTTATGGATAAATATCATCATGGACGGTCCGCCCGCTCTTTCTCTTGGTTTGGAACCAATTCATAGCGATTTAATGAAAAGGAAACCCGTTAAACGAAGCGAAAATATTTTATCAAAGGTATTACTTGTTCGCATTATCCTTTCTGGTTTATATATCTCAGCTATTTCGTTAATACAGCATAAATTTGATATTTTACAAGCCGGTGAACAGTACGCTGGTACTGTAATTTTCGCATTATTTTCGCTATTTGCATTATTTAACGCATTCAATTGCCGCGAACTATTTACAACATCAATTTTTAAAAACTTTTTAAAAAATAAATTAATGCTGATAATTACCTCAGTAACAATTGTTTTACAAGTTTTAATTATTCAATTTGCAGGCGCTGTCTTTAATACAGTACCCCTGCCGCTTGAATTATGGGTAAAAATATTTGCACTTGCCATGAGTGTTGTGGCGATTTCAGAAGTTGTTAAGTTATTTGTAAGTGTTGGGAATAGAATCGCGCACTGATACTTGACATAAACGAAACATTTATAATAGATTAATATTTAACAGAGACGATATTATGACAGAATCAATAAAAAAGAAAAATCCCTGGTTGCACTTTATTAACGCATATATAAATTATAGTGGATTTAATGGAAGGGTAAACAGAGCTGAATATTGGTGGTTTCATATCTTCTTTTTTATCATTTCTGCCGTTTTTCTTTTTTTATTGAATGTTTATATTGAAAATGATTTATCATATAATTTAATTTTATTAATTATTTTTGGTACATACGACTATGCAATTTAAACAGAAACTTTTGTCATGAGATAATCATGTTTAGTTTTACCAATCTATTTCCCACTTTACACATATTCTATCATTAAAAATAATAGAACTTAATCCTTCAACATTCATAAAAAATATAATAGAATATGTCATATATATTTCTTTAGTTCCATGTAAAATTAAATAATTATCTTCATTGTTATGTTTATGCCAAATCATTTTAATTGAATCTATTCCTTTTTTTAAAGTTTCATTTTTTGCTAAAATACTGATATTTTCATTTAGTTCATCATGATTAATAACTTTTCCATCACCAATTAATTCATATATTAATAAAGATCTTTCATTAATATATAAATTATCTAAATGCCGGGTAAAAGGCAGGTCAATTGAAATATAATTATCCGGTTTTATTAACCCTAAATTTATATATTCAACAGGCGTTTTAATATTTCCATAATCATCTGCTAGTCTAATATCAGGCCATATCAAATTAAATACTTTAATATAAATTTCATCTCCAATAACTCTATTCGGATAATAAACCTTATATTTTATTTTAATTTTTTTACTGCCGTATGGAATATTATATAATTGCGCTTTCGTTACTGACCTTAAATAATCAGAATCTTGATTATTAAAATAGGTAAAAAATATTCCATTACTTAAATTTTCATCATACATTGATCCCCAGTCTTGTCTAACTTCCCATAACATTTCTATTATATTATTTTTTTCTAATGATTCTATTCGAGAGTTTCTAGATTCAAAATGAGCTGTAATATCTTCGTTCGATTCGATTTTTTTATTATCAACTATTATTTCATCAATTATTAGGCCATCAAACGCCGAACTAAACACTGTTGTTATATTTTTAGGTTTATTAAATGGTAAACATAATTTGACAAAAAAATCAGAATATTCAATAATTATTTCATCAATATGCAAGTTACTATTTTCCTGTTTTAGACAACTAAAAAATATTATTTGCATAATAATAAAAATATTTAATAAATATTTCTTCATACAAATAAAATAATACAAAATATTTGTTAAATCAAGTCAATTTTCCGATAATAAAACATGAAGAAATGCTGGTTATTTATGCTCATTTTTGCAGGTTTTGGAGCCCTTTTTGCGCAAGATTTGAGCCTTACTTCCGGCGATTTACTTTTGGAGCTGCGTCCTGATGGCGGTTTTCACCTGTTTATAAGAAAAAAACCTGATATATCTTCTGTTTTATTGACCGAAACTACAAGAGATCCGAATATGCAATCGGATAATTACGCATACCGCGCCGGTGAATGGAACTCTATTAACGGCGATGAAATACGTATATTAAACGGTGTTCCCATTCCGAGCGAAAGCCGTATTTACTCACTTATATCTTCTACTGTTGTAAACCATCCGGTACTTGGAGAAGCATTTCATATATATCTACCCTACATTTTATATTACGGCTATGAAGGAGGCAGGCACGGCGAAGTTTATTTATCTGATGGTACATATTTAAATATCCGGACATTTACACTTCCTTATGCCGATTACCGCGGTGTTTTCAGAGACAACCCTTTTATTTTAGAAGCAAGACAGGAACCTCCGCCAGGTCCGCCGGTTGGTATATATATGTCTGAAACTCTTGAAGCATTTACTGAAATTGCAAAATTAGGAGGCGGCGATTTAATTTTTTCGCAAACTCCTGATGATGTTGTGAAGTTGATTAAAGATGTTTTGGAAAAAGAAAAAGGTAAAACTCTCGATTTAGTGATTTGTCTTGATACTACCAATAGCATGAGAAAATATATCGATCCTGTTCGTACGGCTCTTGTCCCAATGCTGCAGGAAATGTTAAATGAATTTCCAACATTTAGAATTGGTTTGGTTCAATACAAGGATTATCGCGAAGCTTATCTTACAAGGGTTACTCCTTTTACAAATGATTTTACCGCTTTTCAAAGAGCGCTTAACGCTATTCGCGTCGGAGGCGGAGGCGACATACCGGAAGCTGTTTACGAAGCCTTATATGACGGAGCTACAAAATTTACATGGGAAGCGGATTCAAGGATCATGATTTTAATAGGAGACGCGCCGCCGCACCCAAGACCAAGAGGCAGAATTACAAAAGCTATGGTTGACACAGCAGTAGAAGAAAGAGGTATAATAGTACACGCAATGATTTTACCGCACTAAAAAAATAATAAACCACAGAGGACACGGAGGAACACGGAGGGTTTAGTACGAAAACTCTTTATTCCTCCGTGAAACTCCGTGTACTCCGTGGTAAATAATTAGGAGATTTTTGTGAGTATTTTTGAAGCAATAATATTGGGTGTTGTTCAAGGGTTAACTGAATTTCTTCCTGTCAGCAGTTCAGGACATCTTGTACTGTTACAAAAAATATTTGATATAAATGAGCCATCGTTATTTTTTGACACAATGCTTCATGCAGGAACTCTGCTTGCAGTTTTTGCAGTTTTATGGAAAGATATTTGGGAATTATTAAAAAAACCTTTTCAAAAATTAACATTATTTTTAATTATCGCAACAATACCAGCCGTAATTGCAGGTTTGGCTTTTAATAAAACAATCGAAGATATTTTTAATTCTGCAAAGTTTTTAGGTATTTGTTTTCTTGTAACAACTGTTTTATTGGTTGCCGCCGAGCTTTTATCAAAAAAAGCAAGAGAAGAAAATAACTTAAAAAAAAGCGAAGACATGAAATGGTACGACGGACTTTTTATTGGTATCATGCAGGCAATAGCAATTTTACCCGGCATATCACGATCAGGTGCAACCATAAGCGGCGCGCTTTTCAGAAAACTAGACCGTGATTTTGCAGCACGTTTTTCATTTTTACTTTCGATTCCTATAATATTGGGCGCGGTTGTCCTTCATTCAAGAGATCTTTTTAAAGGAAGCGAGCAAACCTCTTACAGCATATCAGCTATTGCGGTTATTGCAGGTACATTAACAGCCGCAGTTGTTGGATTTTTCGCAGTAAAGTTCATGATAAAAATAATAAAAGAAAAATCACTTTACGGTTTTGCAATTTACACAGGAGTGCTTGGTATTTTAATTATTTTTGATCAGTTTGTAAGCCGCCTTGTATTTTAAAAACAAGTTTTTTGCTAAATTTTTCCTTTATAAATATTATTTTTAATAATTTTTGTTTTTAATTTTGTATATAAGGTTTTAAAAACAATGATTATAGGCAGAATTAAAACAGAAATAAAACTGCCTGCAAATCCATTATTGTATAAATTTAATCCGCCGTTTATATCTCCAATAAATACAGCTACTGATACATGCAAAAAACCTGTTATTATTCCCCAATGCCATCCGTATTTCCCTGCGATAGGAGCCATACCTGTAGAAAATAAAATAGCAAGTGTATTTACAGACTCATCAAACTTAAGATGATTTAAATATACAGCGATAATACTTCCTATAATAATCGGAATTGCATTTCTTAAATGTTTACCGCATGCGGCAAACCCTGAAACAGTAAAAATACCGCCCAAAACCGGTCCGTTAATTGCCTTACCCAAAAGAAGCATAACAGTAGTTGATACTATACACATTATTCCGATATTTATATAACATGTATTATGATACTTAACCAGATAATCGTTATCATAAGGATCATGTTCTTTTAAAAGTTCTATATATTTTTTAACAGCAGTTTTAAACCTTTCTGTAATAAGCCCGTAAAGAATTAACGCGGCTGCGATAACATAAGCGATAATCGCAAGTTTTGTTGTATGTTCTGTATCCCATAAATTCATTGGAATAATATCCACTCCGACACTTTTTAAAAAACCGGCAAACATTGTAGCAATAAAACCACCTGCTATTCCGCCGTTATAAAGACAATAATAGTTATGCATTCCCTGTACATAGTCTGCAATTACCGGAAAAATAAAACCAACAAATATCCCGATACCATAAGCTGCAAAAAACATGGGAAAACTAAAACTTTCATTTAAAAAAGCAACTTCGCTTACAATTGGCGCAATCGTCGTGCTGACCATCGCAAAAACAACCATTTCTGAAAACTTTTTTCCGGATACTCTTCCATAAAGCCAAACACCCGCCATTATTGGAATTGTATTTAACATATTTTTACCGAATAAAGAAAAACCGATAGTCAAAAAAAGTGCGGCGATTATTTTACCATTAGGATCACGCTTATTTATTATTAATATAAATAGATTAAAAATAACAAGAATAGCCGAATTAATAAGCGCAGCTCCTATACCAGCCAGCTCAATATAATCGGTTATCAGAACACTTCTTGAAGTATGAATTATTATATACCCGTCAATTATCTTTGCGGGTGAATCAAAAATAAATGCTGCAATAATAAAAAGGATACAAATACCAAATAATATATAATAATCCACCGGGATTTTATACGCAAGAGATTTTTCGCCTGACTCCTCTAAAGCAGTCAGGCAATCAGAAGTCGGCATGAAGTCTACTCCTTTAATTGATACTATAAGTATGAGGTGTTTTCATATTTAAAACAAGGAAAATATAAAATATAAACTCAAATTCTTAAAATCCTTGAATTTTTGTTACTATTAACCCAACAATAATACCAAATAATGTGACTATTGAGGTTGTTCTGTTTTTTGTCATTATTATGGATTGAGGTAATATTTCACCAAAAACGATGTAAAGCATCGCTCCTCCGGCTAATGAAAGAGATAAAGCAACTGCCAAATTTGAAATACCTCCTATCAATATACCTATAAAACCGCCTAATAATGTAGTCGCACCTGCCAATGAAGTTAAAAATATTACTTTATATTTATTTATACCGCCTGCCAGTAAAGGAGCCGCAATTGCCATTCCTTCCGGTATATTGTGTACTGCTATCATAATTGCTAAAAGAGCTCCTAATTTAAAGTTGAAACTGCCTCCAGCGCCAATTGCAATTCCTTCAGGAACATTGTGAAGTGCAATAGCTATAAGCATTAATAATCCGGAACGCAGCATTCTTGAAGGATTATTTATTAATTGGCTTTCATGGTAAAGCTGTTCGTGCGTATGATGCATTTTTAAATCGTCATCTTTTAACTTATTTATTTTATCAACAAGATAATTTAACCCCATTATGATAATAGCGCCTAAAATAAGACCAAACAGTAAAATAATTATACCTAAAATACCAAAATCCTGCAAAAGTAAAAATGATTCAGGTACTAAACCAAAACATACAATACTTATCATTACACCTGCTGCAAATGACAAAAGCCGGCAAATCATGTTTTCTGACGGACGTTTGAGTAAAACAGCAGAAATAATTCCGCCCAACCCCATCCCGCAAATACCTGCAATAGCGCTGAAAACTATAATTTGAATCATGTTATATTAATAATATCTTAATTTTTTTTATTAATCAATACATATTATTTTATTATTAACGACTTGACTTTTTATTGAATGTTATTTATGTATTCAATATATGGTAAAGTATTTTAACTTTTATTATTTTCTGTATATCGCAATCGCTTTTGGGCTTTTATTTGGGTTTTATTTTATATTGCGTAACAGAAGTAAAAAAACTGCTTCTATTGTCTTGTTTATTATCCTTCTTTCAAGTTTTATTCTTCATTTTTTAAAATTGCATTTTGAACCTTACCGCAGCTGGATGCCAAATGCCATAAGGACAGTAACGCCGGAAAATTTATGCGCGGTAAGTGTTTTAATTTTCCCCTGGTTATTTATTTCGAAAAACAATATTTTAAAAGATTATATGTTTTTTATGGGTGTAATTAGCGGTTTTGCCGCAACAATTATACCTATTGATGTAATAGATTTTAACGCCTTTTCTTTTGAAACATTCCGGTTTTATTATTGTCATATTATTATATGGGTAGTTCCTCTGCTTATGGTTTTATTAAAACTGCATACAATCGATTATAAACGAATTATTAAAGTTCCGTTTATTTCATATTTAGTTTTATTAATAATACTTTTAAATGAAGTAATACTTATTGGTTTGGATTTTGTTCCTATAAGTTTTTTATTTAGTAATGAAATACGCAACAGTTCCTTGATATTCGGACCATTACCTGATGTTAAGTTTTTAAGTGATTTATTCCTTGCTTTAACTCCAAAAATATTTACAATAATTCCTTTTGGTGTTAAAGCAGGTCAAGTATTTTATTGGCCTATAATATGGCTTGTAATTCCCTATTATGTTTACTTTTGCATTACAGCGTTTTTGTTTTCGCTGCCTTTTGAATTTGCAAATGTAAAAAAGGATATAATCTATTTTATCGACGCGAAGCGGCAATGGCTTTCATCCCGGTTTCAAGATTAGGATCTGTCATACCGGGGACACGGCGGTTATAATAAAAATTAAGTTGATTTGGCTGCAATTGAACACACCAAAGCATTGGCAGCATACCGCGGGAAAACATCGCCTGAGTTACTGCTAGTGTATAATTTGTAATTTCTTGCTGTGTTACACCCTGTTTTGCCATGCCGTATTCGCCTATAACAACAGGAATACCCTTATCAATAAAGTTTATTTTCATTTTGTTCAACTCGTTATTAAGCTCATTATGCTCTGCTCGTGTTCCCCATGTCCAAAGCGCCCTTGCCCAAGGTTCGTCTCTTTCCAAATGCGTAAAACCGAACGGGTCGTAGTAATGCACTTTTATCGCCATTCTGTTCGCCGGATCATTGGGCATTTTAAATAACGGATCGATTGTTCTGTCAATGTTTGTGTTATAACCTGCAATTAACAAATGACGTCTATTATTATTACCGCCGGAACTGCGTACAATATCAACAAATTTTTGATTGATAGCATTTACAATTTCGTATTCTCTCGTTTTTCCTGTAAGATTAGCCGAAGTCATAGACCTATGCTGATCCCAAAGGATATTCCATCCTAATTCTTCATTCTGGGATTCGAACAGTAAATAATCGGAATAATTTTTAGAACGATCGGCTACCTGTTCCCATATCCTTGTATACCGCCTCATACATTCATCAAATTCAACAGGGAATCTGTAAAACCAGCCTCCGTCCCAATGAAGATTTATTACAGCGTACATTCCGGCATCTAATGTCCAATCTACAATTTCCTGAACACGATTTAATAAATTCGGGTTAATAGTATAAGTATTCATATCCATTAAGTTAGACCATGCAACAGGAATTCTAAGGGATTTAAACCCGGCATTTTTATAACCTTGGATTATCTGCCTTGTAATTCTTACACTTCCCCATGCAGTTTCATGAGCAGCAATGTTAGGAGCTATCCAACAAGTTGTTCTTGACATGTTTTCAGTCTGATTTCGGCCTGTAGCTTCAAAAGTATTTCCAAGATTTATTCCCAGCCCCATGTCTAAAATAAGTTCTCTGGTAGTTATATTCCGCATCGTACTGTTGTTTTCATTATTATTGTTATCCCTGGCAGAACTTACAAAAATTAATCCGCATACAAAAATGACAGCCAATATAATTAAATAAAATCTTTTCATAAGACACCCCTTTAAGATTAATGTGTTAAATATACCATATATTTTAATAAAATAATATAGAAAGAAATGTTTTTTTATCAAGGTTGAAAAAATATCGTGATATATCAATTTCTTTGATTAAATCCGTTATTTCATTGTATTCATAATGATGCCCTGTTAAAATATTAACTAATTCCTGTGTATCATAATTACCAAAAAAATCGCCGTAAAATGTTATATTATTAATTATTCCTTCTTTTCCAATATCCAATAGAATTTCTATGGTTCCGCAAGTTTCTACCTTGCGTATTTTACGCATATTATACGAGGGAGATGCTCCGTAATTCCAGCTCCATTGTGAATAAACTTTTTCTTTTAACTTTTGTACCTCGTTTTCTTCATCACCGGATATTATATAATCTTTCATATCAAAACTGCCGAAAAAATAATTCTTTAAAACAGCCCAAAACTCATTAAGCGTTTTATCATTTTTCATAAAAGAACGTATATTTGTAACACGGCTTTTAACTGATTTAATTCCTTTTGATTCGATTGTATCGATTTTATTATCAGAAACATTTAATGCTTTAGATAATATTTCAAGGTCGGAATCATACAATAATGTACCGTGGTGCATCACCCTGCCCTTTTTTACATATTGTGCGTTTCCAGATATTTTTTTACCTTCAATTGTCATATCATTGCGTCCTGTTATTTCTACTGGAACACCAAATGAAACTAACGCATCTTGAATAGGTTTGCAAAAGGTAGAAAAATCGATTGAAGTATTTTCATCCGCATCTGTAATAAATGTAAAGTTTAAGTTTCCCATATCGTGATAAACTGCTCCGCCGCCTGAAAGCCGCCTTGCGACATTTATGTTATGTGTTTTTACAAAAGCACTGTTAATTTCTGACATTGTATTTTGATGTTTGCCTACAATTATAGAATTATGGTTTTGCCAAAGCATAAAATAACTGTGGTTTTTATCAAAAGTATCAAAAATTATCTGTTCCAGTGAAAGGTTATAAAACGGGTCGGTACTTCTATTTTCTATATAGTAATTCATACTTTTGTATATTATACTTAATTCCAAGGAAAATAACATATGAAAACAAAGGCTGTCCGTTTATATGGCGTTAACGATCTTAGATTGGATGAATTTGAACTGCCGCAAATAAAAGATGACGAAATACTTGTAAAAATTATTTCAGATTCTATTTGCATGTCCAGTCATAAACTGGCTTCGCAGGGAGATAAACATAAACGCGTGCGCCACGATCTTACAAAAACACAGCCGATTGTTGGGCACGAGTTTTGCGGAACAATCGAACAAGTTGGTTCGAAATGGTCAAAGCAGTTTAAAACCGGAAAAAAGTTTGCAATTCAGCCGGCTTTAAATTACCCCGATTCAAACGGCGAACCCACTCTTTGGGCTCCCGGTTATTCTTACGATTTTATCGGCGGAAACGCAACTTATGTAATAATTCCAAACGAAGTAATGGAAATGAACTGCCTGTTAGACTACAGCGGCGAAAATTATTTTTTGGGTTCTCTTGCCGAACCTGTTTCCTGCATTGTTGGTGCTTTTCATGCGCAATACCATACAAAACCGGGCTCGTATGTTCATTCAATGGGAATTATCGAAGGCGGCTCGATGGCACTGCTTGCAGGTGCAGGTCCCATGGGTCTTGGCGCAATTGATTATGCCATTCACAATCCTTTAAAACCAAAGCTTCTTATTGTAACCGATATAGACGACAGCCGCCTAAAACGCGCGGCGCAGCTTTTAACTGTCGAAGAAGCAGAAAAAAACGGCGTTAAACTAATTTATGTTAACACAAAAGATATAAACGATCCTGTCCAGCATCTTTGTAACCTCAATAACGGAAAACTCTACGATGATGTTTTTGTTTTTGCCCCTGTTAAACCTGTATTGGAACTTGGAGATAAACTTTTAGGGCGTGACGGCTGCCTTAACTTTTTCGCAGGACCTACTAACCCTGCATTTACCGCCGAATTAAATTTTTACAATGTACATTATGAATCGCACCATATTGTGGGAACATCCGGCGGCAATACAGACGACATGATTGAGTCCCTAACCATGATGGAAAACGGTAAATTAAACCCCGCTTTTATGATCACTCACATCGGCGGACTTGATTCTGCCGCAAAAACAACTATCGAACTCGATAAAATACCCGGCGGTAAAAGACTTATTTATACTCATAAAAAAATGGAAATGACTGCCATCGATGATTTTACTGAAAAAGGAAAAACAGATCCGTTTTTTGCGGCACTCGCGCAAATCTGCGGCAAGTACAATGGACTTTGGAACACAGAAGCGGAACAGTATCTTTTGGAAAATGCAGAAGATATTTAATATTTTCAGTGCAGCATTACTTGTCCGCCAGTGACGGGGACTGCCTGCCCTGTTTCGTATTCCTGTTCTACTATGTAAAAAATTGCCCGTGTTAGATCTTTACCAGTGCAGCCCCGCTTCATTGGAACTTTTGATTCATAAAATGTTCTGACATCTTTTATACTTTTTGCCCCCGGTACTTTGCCTGTTTTTAAGTACTGTACAAAAAGTCCTTTTTCCGGGTCTGACCACAATGGACCGTCTAAAAAATTTCCCGGGCAGACTGCATTTACTTTTATGCCGTACTCGATTAGTTCCATCGCAAAACTTGATACAAGCCCCAAGCCGCCGAACTTTCCGCCGGAATAAGCGCCGTTTTTGTTGGAACCTTCCAAACCCGATTTTGAATTAATTTGAATTATATCTGTTTTCCATCTTGGAGCAGTTAAATTTTGTGTACGTAAAACTCTTGCCGCAAATTTGCTTATTATAAAAAATCCTGTGTAATTAATATCTGTGACAAATTTAAAATCTGACAAATCCTGCTCCAAAACACTTCCCGCTTTTAGTACTCCTGCGTTACTTATACAAATATCAAATCCGCCTGTAGTTTGCGCGATAAAATCAAACATATTTTCTACAGATTCTTCGCTGGAAACATTTACCTGTACAGGTATAGTGCAACTGCGGTTTTCTTCCAAGTTAATTTTTTCGCTTAGTTTTTTTGCTCCATCAATATTTAAGTCAGCAATATAAACAATTGCCCCTGAGGCAGCAAGATTGCGGACAATTTCTTCACCTATTCCCTGCGCTCCGCCAGTTACAACAGCTATTTTATTTTTAACAACTTCGGCACGTTCTTTAATATCCACAATATTTTTATCGATAATGATTTTATTTTTACATGAGTCATTGTTTATGATATGATTTTCTATTTGAAACATTCCTTGCGGTTTTCCGTTAGTTGTTAATATAACACACGAAGGAAGTGTTTCTTTTTTCCAATTTTCAAACGCACTTCGAATGATTTTTGCGGCATTTTCTTCATTTTCTTGAGATTTTATTTCTATCGAATTTATTTCTTGCGAATTTATTTCTATTGTAGCAATTTCGATTTTCAGCGCATCAGATGGAACATCATCAGAAATATTTTTAGAAGCAACTGTTACAGGTTTATTTGTTATATCAATGCATAATCCTCTTAAAAGAACAGCAATTATTTCATTTTTCATATTAACCTTCCTTTTTGTATCTCCTGCGCGATTTCATAAGCGGATTCATCAGGAGAATATAAGTTTAATTTTTTACCAAATACGGCGTAAGCGTTTAACCTTTTATTTAGTTCCAGTGATTCAAGCGGATTACCCTTAGAAAAAAGTCCAAAACGTTTATCGATTCCTGCAAGACGTTCATGTGCGATTAACGCCCATGTTGTATCCAATAAATGGCGAAACTCATCTTTCATAACTTCCTTACAATTAAATGACTGTCGTGAATTAATTATATCAACACCGGATATTTCCATAAAACTATAATCACGGCACAACTTTTGCACATTTTGCAACTGTTTTATAGTATTACGAGGCGGCATATAGGTAACTGCCTTATAATTTAAACGGGATAATTCTGTAAAAAGTTCTTCAATAAAATCATCTTCAAATTTTTCTGCTTTTTTATCGCCTGTAGGAGATTCACCAACATCTCCCAAATAAGCGTACGCAGGAATCGCACCAATAGAATCTGCGAAAGATGTTACGTCAACCGCAGGTATACATTCATTATTATCAGGTTGGATAAAAATACCTGGTAAAAATTCTGTTTTTAAAACTCCCAAAAGATCAAATAAATAATGAGGATTTTCAGGATCAGAAAGTAAAACTACTAACCTGGGTTGTATCGTTATACCCATTTTATTTTTTATTCCTTCGATTAACTGCTTACCCTTCCCGAATTTATCAATTATTTTTCTTGCAGCCGCAGCTAATAAATGTCTTTCTGTTATCCCGCCGCCTTCTTTATACTTAGACTGATTTATAATATCATTTTCAAAATCAATTTCATTAAAACCAGCTTCCTTTAATATAACGTTAGCTGAAACTGTCATTAATTTTGTGCGATTTAACCTTTGCTCTCTTATTGGTTTTAAAAAGTCCGCTGCCTTATCAATAGAAGGTTTTGGAATTCCCTGAACCGTCATATAAACCAATCCTTGCGAATCGGGGTTGTTAATTTTTTTATCTGTAAAATTATTGAAACTTACCCGCACTTCAAAGCCAACACAGCCGCCAATTCCCAAAATCGCGCAAGCCTCAAGCAATTCTCGTGCGGCGGCAATTGAATCGTGGTCGACAGATCCTGCCGCGCTAAGTCCGCAATTAAAAGCCTGAAAAGCTGCCATCGCGGGTGTATAGGGACTAAAACTATAGATTGTGTGAATATGGTTATTTACTTCGCTTTTTTCTCTTGTTAAATTGTTATTGTTGTTGGTTTTTTGCCAATTACGAAGGGATTCCAGGCGTTCTTCAGCGTTTTTGTTTGGGTTATTTATCACACTTAAGTAATCCATCATTGATATTATATTACATTATATCGAGAAATATTATAATATATTCTATAAGAGGAGATTCATGGCGTCTATTTTAATAATGCCTCGACAGGGAAATACGGTAGAATCATGTATTATTGTAAACTGGAAAGTAAAAGAAGGCGAGCAGGTAACAAGTGAGACAATAGTATGTGAAGTAGAAACTGACAAAGCTACATTTGAAATTCCAGCCGGAGCTGAAGGGACAATTTTAAAGATTTTACATGACGAAGGAGACGATGTACCTGTCCTTTCTCCAATTGCGGTAATTGGCTCTCCCGGCGAAAACTGGCAGGAATTACTTGTAGAAAATTCACTAGATTATACTTCTCGCAAAGGCGCAGAGACGCAGAATTCTTTACAAGAAAAATCACACGGAGACACAGAGACACAAAGGACACGGAGAAATATAGAGGATTTTTCTTTACTCCGTGCCTCCGTGCCTCCGTGTGATATAAATTCTAATAAAGGCATTTCTCCAAGAGCGAAAAACCTCGCTGTTAAAGAAGCTCTATCCATCGATACACTTGCTGGCTCTGGTCCCGAGGGGCGCATTATCGAACGTGATGTGAAAAACTCCCTTGAAAATAGACCTGCACTAACAGCTGCGGCAAAAACTGCGGGAGCAGGAAATTTCCCGCAGCAAGGAACAGGTTTAAACGGAAAAATTACCTTGCAAGATATTACGGAAACACCAAATACACAATTGTTCTCGTCTGATGATTATACAGAAACTCCAATTAAAGGAGTTCGCAAGGTTATTTCTGATCGTATGATAAAATCATTGGCAGAAACAGCGCAGTTTACGCTTAACGCTTCCGCTAATGTTTCCAAATTGCAGGATATTCGCGCAAAAATGAAAGCATCAGAAAGTAAAATAACTGTAAACGATTTAATTCTTTTTGCAGTATCTCGTACCCTTCCAAATTTTTTATATATGAACGCTCACAAAACAGGTGACATTATAAAAACATTTAATAAAATACATCTTGGAAGCGCAGTAGATACGTCAAAAGGACTTATGGTTCCTGTTATACGCAATATCAATCTTTTAACATTAACCGAAATTTCTACAGAATCTAAGCGTCTTGCTTCTTCTTGCCAAAATAACTCGATAAAACCAGATGAACTTTCAGGCTCTACATTTACTGTTACCAATCTTGGAAGTCTTGGCATTACAAACTTTACACCTGTGCTTAACATACCGGAAATAGCCATTCTAGGTGTATGCGGAATAGAAATGAAACCAGTTACATCCGAATTAAATAATAATTGCTGTAATTTTGAACCTCACATTGGATTTAGTTTAACGATTAATCATCAGGTAGTAGACGGCGCTCCGGCTGCTCGTTTTTTAAAAGCGCTTTGCGATGCCGTTACAAATATAGATCAATTAATTGTTGAAGGATAAGGAAAAAATATGCAAGATACTATAATATACGATACAATTATAATAGGCGGCGGTCCTGCTGGTTATCTTGCGGCACTACGTTTAATATCTGATAAAAACCTGTCTGGAAAAGTTTTATTAATAGAAAAACAAAACTTAGGCGGTACTTGCCTCAATGCAGGCTGTATTCCGACAAAAACTTTACTTAACTCGGCAAAACATTATGTTCACGCTAAAGAAATGCAAAAGTTTGGGGTAACAGCCGAAAATGTTACTTTTGACTGGGCTGCGATACAAAACTGGAAAAACGAAGTTGTTTCCAAACTGCGAAGCGGAATAAAAAGCCAAATGAAACATTCCGGAGTCGATGTACTCGATGGTAAGGCGGAAATATTATCCGCTCCTTCCGGCGAAAAAAATGCAAAAGTAAAAGTAACAACCAATGAAAAAGAAACTACATACGAAGCAAAAACGATTCTTGTCTGTGCTGGTTCTGTTTCTGCAGAACCTCCAATACCAGGTTTAAAAGATAATCCGCTTGTAGTTGACTCTAGTACTCTTTTAGAAATAAAAACCGTTCCAAAAAAACTTACAATAATTGGCGGCGGCGTTATTGGTATAGAATTTGCAGCTCTTTTTTCCGCACTTGGTACACAGGTAACTGTAATCGAAATGATGGATGAAATAATTCCATTTATGGACAAAGAGTTAGCTCCCGTCTTGCGCCGAGCATTAAATGATGTAAATTTTAAACTTGGCTGTAAAGTAGAAAAACTTGAAGGATCTTCGACACATTACACAACAAAAGACGGGAAACAGGAAAAAATAGAAAGCGATCTTATCTTACTTGCAGTAGGCAGAAAACCTGTAATCGAAGGCTGGGGGGCGCAGGCTGCCGGTATCGACATTAATAAAGGCAAGGTGTCAGTTGACGATTTTATGCGAACCAATATTCCCGGCATCTGGGCGGCAGGTGATGTAACAGGAAAAAGTCTTTTAGCCCACTGCGCATACCGAATGGGTGAAGTCGCTGCAGCCGACATTGTTTCGTACCTAAACGGCAATACGAATAATTCGCAGAATCGAATGCGTTACAATGCTATTCCCTGGGCTGTCTACGGAATTACAGAAGCTGCTGGTGTTGGTTTAACCGAGCAGGAAGCAAATGAAAAAGGAATCTCGATTTTAAAAGCAAGTCTTCCAATGAAAATGTCAGGACGGTTTGTAGCAGAAAACTCTTTTACTTCCCCCGGTACTGTAAAAGTTATAACCGATGCGACAAACCGAAGAATACTTGGTATTCATGCTGTAGGGGCTTATGCTCCTGAGTTTATCTGGGGCGCTGCCGCATTAATAGAACAGGAGTTTAGAATAGAAGATGTTAAACAATTAATTTTCCCGCATCCGACCGTGAGCGAACTTATCCGTGATGTGATGTGGGAATTGTAGGAGAGATCATGCCAAAATCAATTATTGTAGATCCAAAAGAAGTGCGTAAGCCGCAAATTCTTAAAATTAATGATATACCAATTAATCAATATAAATCTGATTTTAAAAAAGAACTGGAACTGTACGGGAAAGAAAGACTTGTACAAATCTGGTATGACATGGCTGTGATTCGTGAATTTGAATCAATGCTTAACTCCTATAAAACACAAGGTGTATGGAACGGCATTGAATACAATCATAAAGGTCCTGCACATCTTTCAATGGGACAGGAAGCATCCGCGGTCGGGCAATGTCTAAATCTTACAATCGATGATTTTATTTTCGGCAGTCATCGAAGCCACGGCGAAATTATCGCAAAATGTTTTTCAGCCCTTTGGCAATTGACCAATAAAAATGGCTCGCAAAATAAAGAAGGTGAAAAAAAACTTGAAGAAATAATGAAAACCTTTTTAGACGGTGAAACATTAAGTATCGCAGAAAAAATTAAATATAAAAATATACGAGACTTGGGTGAAAACTTTATTTTATACGGCACGTTAGCTGAAATTTTCGCGCGCAAGGCAGGTTTTAACCGCGGGCTTGGCGGCTCCATGCATGCATTTTTCCCGCCGTTCGGCTCGATGCCTAATAATGCTATTGTCGGCGGTTCTGCCGATATTGCGGCAGGTTCTGCGCTTTACAAACGAATTAATAAAAAGAGCGGCATTGTTATCGCAAATATCGGAGATGCATCAATGGGATGCGGTCCTGTGTGGGAAGCGATGATGTTATCTGCAATGGATCAATACAGAAATCTTTGGGACAAGGATATGGGCGGAGCTCCTCCGATTCTTTTTAACTTTTTTAATAATTTTTACGGCATGGGCGGTCAGACATCAGGTGAAACAATGGGGTACGGCATCATGGCTCGTGTAGGAGCCGGAGTAAACCCTGAAAACATGCACACAGAACGTGTAGACGGTTACAATCCCCTCGCTGTAGCGGATGCGATAAGCCGCAAAAAAGCAATTTTGCTCGAAGGTAAAGGTCCTGTCCTTCTTGATACGCTTACATATCGCATTTCAGGTCACTCTCCTTCTGATGCTTCAAGTTACAGAACACTTGAAGAAGTTAAACTTTGGCAGGAAGAAGATTCAATCGAAGAATACGGCAAATACTTAATAGAAAATAAAATTACATCTAAAACAGAACTTGATTCGTTACGCGAAAGTATTCAAGCCAAACTTTTAGAAGTTGTAAAACTTGCGGTTAACGATGATATTTCACCTCGGTTGACAGGAGCTTTTATCGAATCTGTAATGTATTCAAATAAAATTGCAGAAAAATTCGATGATCGCAAGCCGGAATTGTTACAGCCTGTAGAGGAAAATCCACGGGTAAAAGCTCTTGCCGGAAAAATCCGCTACGGATTTGACGCAGAAGGAAAACCTGTTTCCAAAAATAAAACTTTCCAGTACCGTGATGCGTTATTTGAAGCAATGCTTCACCGTTTTACAATTGACCCGACTATGGCAGCATGGGGTGAAGAAAACCGCGATTGGGGAGGCGCTTTTGCAGTTTACCGCGGGCTTACAGAACTTTTACCGTATAACCGCCTGTTTAATAGTCCAATTTCCGAAGGCGCGATAGTTGGAGCTGGTGTTGGGTATGCATTATCAGGAGGCAGAGCCGTTGTAGAACTTATGTACTGCGATTTTATGGGACGAGCAGGCGATGAAATTTTTAACCAGGCTTCCAAGTGGCAGGCAATGTCCGCAGGTCTTTTAACCATGCCATTGGTTATTCGTGTTTCTGTAGGTAATAAATACGGAGCTCAGCACAGCCAGGACTGGTCTGCCATGACAGCTCATATACCAGGGCTTAAATCGTATTTCCCTGCTACTCCTTATGATGCAAAAGGAATGTTAAACCTGGCTCTTCGCGGTACAGACCCTGTAATTTTTTACGAAAGCCAATTATTATACGATATAAGCGAACAATTTGAAAAAAACGGCGTACCGGAAAATTATTATGAAATACCGGAAGGCGAACCCGTTATACGCAAACAGGGAAATGATCTTACAATAGCGACTTTGGGAGCAACTTTATACCCTGTAATGAAAGCAGCAAAAAAACTGGAAAACCAATATGGTCTTTCTGTAGAAGTAATGGATCTGCGTTTTATTAATCCTTTAAATTATGAAAAAATAATTGAATCGGTTAAAAAAACAGGAAAACTTCTACTTGCAAGCGATGCATGCGAAAGAGGATCGTTTCTGCATACAGTTGCAAGTAACGTTCAAACATTCGCTTTTGATTATCTTGACGCGCCTGTCGCCGTAATCGGAAGCCGCAATTTAATTACACCTGCCGCGGAAATGGAACATCTTTACTTCCCTCAGATTGACTGGATTATTGACGCCGTACACGAAAGAATTTTACCGCTTCCCGGTTACAAAGCTGTTACAGCGCAAACAACGGGCGAACTTTTACGGAAAAACAGATTGGGAGTTTAATCTTACTAATTTACGAAAAAGTTTCCCGCATTTTTTGACAATAATATTTTACCGTATCCCACTGTGCATCCGGCGGAATACGGTGATCAGGGCAAGGTATGTACCCTCCTAGAGCAACCAGAGGTTTTAAACGTTCTATTTCCATGTCTATTTCTTTTTTTCCGCAGGCAAATATTCGTTTATCCATACCGCCGACACCCAGAACTGCATTACCGTATTGTTCGCGCCAGGGTTTAATACTTGCTCCCCATGTACCGACTTCGATTGGAAACATTATATTTAAACCATTATCAAGCCAAACAGGTAAAAGAGAATCAATCTTGCCGTCACAATCAAGTGAAAAAAAGTTTATGCCGAATTGCTTTCCCAATTCTGTAATTTTTTTGTAATATGGTCCAACTTTTTCTGCAAATACTTTTGGATTGACTAAAGGACCTGTATTAAAACAAATGTCTTCCCAGAAATGAATATAATCGAACTGAATACCGAGCGAAACCGATTTTTCCAAAACGAATTTCATATTATCGAAAACCAAATTGCATACAGTGTTAATTACTTCATCATAAAGTTCTTCATCATCTGCAGCAATATAACTTAATCCTACAATGCCAAACCAGTTCCTTATAATTCCGTAAAGACTTCCTGCGTACAACCCATGAGGATAATCTCCGGATAAATAATTTTTAAACCAGTTAAAGTCATATCTATCTTCATTGAATTTTAAACGCGGAAGAAATTCTTTCTCCCATGATTTTCTGTCTGTCAGTATATGTCCTATCTCTGTAGGAATCGATACGACTCCGGGTTTTTGAAGTTCAATAACTCCTTGAAAATTTAAAACATGCCTGGAACCATCCGGCAGTTCCTTAATAACTTTTGTTTCAAACGGAGGATATAAACATGGATAACCGGAAAAACAATCTCCAAATCCAAAATCAAAACCCTGCTTTACCGAGACATCATTCCAGCTTTCTCTTTCTTTTACATGACCTTCCTGTTTCCATTTTTCGACAGTTTCATCCCAATACCCAAAATGTACAATAGGCATTTTTTTATTTTGCTCAAAACGCATTACCGATAAAAATATTTCTCTGTTATTCATAAAACATCACGCTGCTTTTCTTTTTAGAATCGCGTTTTTTGCTTCTTCTGCCGCGCTTGCTGCATCTGCTGTGTATATATCTGCACCTACGCTTTTGCAAAATTCATCTGTTACGGGAGCGCCGCCTATCATAATAACTACATCATCACGTATACCTTCGTTTACAAACGCCTCTACAGTATTTTTCATTTCACCCATTGTTGTTGTTAAAAGAGCGGATAACGCAATTACATCGGCATTTTCTTTTTTTTGCGCTTCGATAAACTTTTCAGGCGGCACATCAACGCCTAAATCGATAACTTCTATACCTTTTCCTTCGAACATCATGCGCACAAGATTTTTACCAATGTCATGAAGATCGCCTTTTACAGTTCCTATTAATGCTTTACCTACAGGCTGCGCTCCGCTTTCGATTAAATGCGGTTTTAAGATTTCCATTGCGCCATTCATTGCCCGCGCAGCGATTAATACTTCGGGAACATAAACTTCATTATTTTTAAACTTTTCTGCGACAATATCCATAGAAGAGATCAAACTTTGCTCTAGTATGTCTTTTGCAGAAATCTTTTCTTCAAGCGCTTTTGTAACAAGCTCTTTTACAACTTTTGCCATACCTTTTTGCAAATTAACAGAAATTTCATTTAAAACCGTACTCATAATTCCTCTCCTTTATTAATTTTTATCTAATACTGCTTTTGTCATGGCAAAATAATTTTCCCATGGGACATAATCAGGAACACTGTTGCCTGTTCCAAGCGCGTATCCTGTTTTACCCAGTTCCAGCATAACACAGGAACGCGCTGTAATTTCCGCTGGTGTTCTAGACACAACAAAATTTAAATCTATTCCGCCAAGTATGGCTATACGGCTATTCCATTTGCGGTATGCGTCCTCAACACATAATATATTATCTTCATAAGAGTGTTTACCATCGTATTTTAAATCATCGATTATATCGTCCATAATTTCGTTAAGATTGCCGCATGAATGTAAAACTGCAGGTATTCCTGTCTCGTGAGCAAGTTCTACAATTTTTTTATGCCATGGAAAAACATACTTGCGCATATCTATCGGAGAAAGCATTGTTTGTGTATTAAAACCCCAATCATCATTACTCATTAAAATTCCTACGGCTTTTTGTTTGATACTCAATTCATAATATCTAAGCAACCGGCTTCCAACCTGTTCAAAAATATCATAAACAAGCTGCGGTTCTTCATAAGTCATGATACACAAATTTTCGTAACCGCATAAAGCGATTACATTTTCCAAAATACCGCTTGGCGCACATACCATCAATTTCATACCTTGCAGCGGTATAACGTTTTTAATCGCAGAGTAATCAAATGTATCGGGATCATTCCAGACATAGGAGTCAAAACTTTCACGGCCTGTGATAACCGCTCCATCATTTAATGAGTGGGTCTTTTCAGAATCTTTTTGTCCTGTTGAAAAATGAAAGGTTGAACCATGTACGGTAGCGTAATCATAACCTGCGGCGGCAAAAGCAGACATTACAGGTTCGACTTTTACATACGGATAAGAAAACTCCGATGAATCACAGCCTGCAAGAAACGCATACAACGGCGGATTAAGAAAAAATTCAAACAAAGTGGGTCTATCCGGGGTTTGCCGCTGAAGTACTTTTAAGATGTTGTTAAAATCAGGTTTTCTCAATTTAAATCATCCTTATATATAGTATATATTACTTTATACAAATTTTGTGAAAAAAGAGGAATTTAATTGATTTTGAACGTACAGGAGTATCCCATTCTTTAAATACAGATAAAAGTGATTCAATAAAACCACATTAATCTATAATATATAAAATAAAGGAAAACTAAATTGGAAACAACAACAGTAACAAAACTTTGGAACAGGGATTTTTCGCTTGTAATCGCGGGGCAGGTAATTTCGATATTCGGTAATATGGTTTTAAGTTTTGCGCTTGCCCTTTTTGTTCTTGACATCAGCGGATCTGCTGCAATGTACGGGCTTGTTTCCGGGCTGCCGTATATTTCGCTTATAATATTGACTCCTATCGGCGGTATTATGGCGGATAGGCTTAAAAAACAAAAAATAATGTTTTGGCTTGATGTCTCTACAACTTTTATTATTTTACTGTACATGATGGTAAGCGGATTTTTAATTTCGGATATTCCAACCGCAATTTTAATTGTTATTGTAAAACTTCTGGCTCTTAACGCGATTCAGGGAATGTATATCCCCGCTGTTCAGGCAGGAGTGCCGTCTTTGGTTCCGTCTGATAAACTTACATCGGGGAATGCCGCTGTCGGTATTGTAAACTCGTTTTCAAGTATGGCAGGTTTGTCTGTCGCGGGTGTGCTTTACGGCAGATTTGGACTTTTTCCAATATTGGCTGCAAGCGCGATTTGTTTTGCAATTACAGCGGTTATGGATTTATTTATTCGTATTCCGTTTAAAAAACAAGATGCTGCGGGAAATGTTTTCCAGTTAATAAAAAGTGATATGTCTTTATCGGTTAAATTTGCAGTTAAAGAAAAACCAATACTGGCGAAACTGGCTTTCATAATATTTTTAATAATTACTCTGTTGGCTTCTTTATTAATTATTGGGCTTCCAGTTCTTATTACTCTGCATTTGAAACTTGGCATGGAACTGGTTGGAATAAACCAAAGTTTTTTAATGCTCGGAGGAATTATCGGCGGTATTATTGCAGGTATTATGGGATCAAGATTAACTCTTTCAAGATCATTTTTATATATTGCCGTCAGTTGTATATTACTAACTTCGATTGGTATTGTTTTAATAATAGATGTACCTGCTTTTTTCGCGTATATAATAATGACAATATCAGGCACTTTGGTTCTTGTAACAATGCAAATATGCAATACAGCCGCGATAACTTTTGTTCAAAATGTAACACCATCAGAATTAATCGGAAAGGTATTATCGATATTAATGATCGTACCATTTATTGCAAATGCTTTGGGAATGCTGCTTTTTGGAACTCTTTTTGAATATTTTGCAGGGATTCCCTGGATCGTTATTTTTGTAACAGCAATATTATCAGCGATTATTGCATTATTTTCGTGTAGGTTTTTTAAGAAGCTATAACATCGAAAACAGATGATTGATGCGGGAAAACTAATAAATGCCTAATTCCAATGCTCTGTCAATATAATATCTAAATATTTCATAATCAACTGTTTTTGGAATTGAATGATCGCTGTGTGCGATATATCCAAAACCTTGTTTAACAATTGGAATTTTGCTTTCCAGTTCTTTGTCGATTATTTTTTTATCGTTGGTGTAAAGCGCTCGAACGTCGATACCGCCCATTAATGCGATTTTATCGCCGTATTGATGATAGATCCGCAGTAAATCCATTCCAGCTTTTATTTCGATTACCTGCAGGCAATCAATACCCGCTTCGATCATTGCCGGCAGTAATGGTTCGACAAAACCGCAGGAGTGCATTATAACAGGTAATCCTTTTTTGTGCGCAAAATCAAATGTATATTTATGACCCGGAAATATTAATTCCTTGTACATGTTAGGTGACATAAATGATTTTTCTTTAAAACCCAAATCTTCATAATACCATACGCCGTCAGGATACCCTTCCCTTTCAAAAAGTATTTCCTGCAATTTAACTGTAAGCTCTGCGTAAGTTTTCGACATTTCTGTAATCCAGTCCGGGTCTAAAGCCATGCCTGCAAGCATATTTTCGTGTCCGCAAATCGGATGAATACATTCAAATACATTAACTCCGCTCCATGCAAAAAAACGTCCATTTGACGCAGCTTCGGCTTTTGCTTTTCGATAACCTTCAAAATTAATTCTTTTTTCCGGCTCCTGTAAAAGTTTTTCTTTAACTTTTTCCCAGTCCTGCCGTTCCTTGATCGAAAAATCAATATGCTCTGGCGTAGTGTCATGGTATTTGTGCCTTCTTAAAAGTGCGCCGTTACCGTCTTTCATTGTGATTGTTTCTTCGTCTTCACGTATTGTTTCATTTTGATAATCCTGATCGAGCACCATATTAAAATTCCAGTCTAAGTTAATATCTAAATTAAAATGTTCTTCAAGGTTTTCGCCTTCTGCAATTTTACCTTTTTCCACATAATCCTTTTGAGTGTCTACCCAGAAATGTTCAAAAAGCCCTATCCTGTCCGCTTTTTTCCGTAATAGGATATTTGATATTCTTTCTTTACTTGTCATTATCAAATATTTTAATATACTTTAAGTTAATTGTCATGTTAAATAATTGTACAAAAAACTGTATAGTTTGCGGAAAATGCTCATCATTTCCAATTCTCACTGAGTTTAATGATAAATTAAACGATAGTATAAATTTCCAGCAGCGTGACGGATACGGAATTGCAATAGATATTGGCACTACTACCGTAGTATTAGCTCTTTTGGATCTATCAAACGGAAAAATATTAAACCGCCGCAATTTTCTTAACCCTCAGCGAAAATTCGGTTCCGATGTAATCTCCAGAATAAAAGCCGCAAACGAAGGACATCTAGACGAACTTCGCAGTTTAATTAAAGAAAGTCTACTTAAATGTTTAAATGAATTATTGGAATTTCAAAAAATACAGTCAAATCAAATAATCGATATATCAATTGCCGGTAATACAACCATGATTTATTTACTATTAGGTTTCCCCTGCGAAAGCCTTGGAGCCGCTCCTTTTAAACCTTCGTTTAATTTGGCACTGCAATATAATTTCAACGATATTTTTTTAACGCAGGATTTCACTTGCCCTGTACAAATAATTCCCTGGTTTGCGGCATTTGTTGGCGGCGATATTATGGCAGGTCTTCTCCATGTAATACCGCAGGAAAAAAATCGCTTTTTATTAATAGACCTTGGCACTAATGGAGAGCTGGTTTTATACAACAACGGAAAATTAACAGTAACTTCTACTGCCGCAGGTTCTGCGTTTGAAAATATAAATGGAAATGCTTACGAAAATACAAGCGATTTACAGCTTGCAAAATCTGCTATTAGATCCGGTTTGGAAATCCTTTTAGAAACTAACAATCTTGTTTACAAAGATATAGACGCCGTATATCTTGCAGGCGGCATCGGACAGGTTATGGATATAAACTATGCTGTTACAATAGGATTAATACCGCTTGAATTAAAAAATATATGTTCAGCAATAGGGAATGCTTCTCTTGGAGGAGCGGTTTGTACATTGCTTTCGCCAAATTTATCAAATATTAAAATAAAAAATCTATTATCTGATTTTACAGAGATTAATTTAGCTTTTCATCCGAATTTTAACGAATACTTTACCGAGTATTTAAGTTTTTAAAAAAATTCCATTTACTATTTTTTATCAAAAACAAATACACTTGGCATAGACGGATTTTGCAGATGCCTTTTTGCTTCCGAAAGATGGTGAACTGCGCATAAATCGTCCGGATCTGTTTCAACCACTTTTTCAAAACGCTGAACAGAAGCCTCATAATCCTTCATATGGTATTTACGCACACCAGATTCAAAAACTGTTTTTGTTTTAAGGCGTAAATGTCTTTCTTTCGGAGAAAGAGCATCCAGCATATCAAATAAACCGACAACTTCATTTACGCCGGCTGCTTGCACCATTCCGATAAATCTGTATGCAAACTCTTCTTCCATACCTGCAAGCTGGTTCATTGTATCCCTTGTTATCAGCAATCCGGAACCTGTTTGTTTTGAAAGACCTTCTACACGGGATGCCAAATTAACGTTAGGTGAAATAACAGTACTTGAAAGCCGTTCATTCTCGCCGACAATTCCCATCATTACAGAACCTGTATGTATTCCGATTCCAATACTGATACCGTCAACTCCGATTGTAACTTTTGTTTCTTTATCAACAACCAGCGTTTGATATAATTCTATACCGGCTCTTACAGCGTCAATTCCGTTAACAAACAATGCCATTGCTGCATCACCAATATATTTATCGACAAATCCATTATTTTTACGGATAATAGGTCCTGCTATACTTAATATTCTGTTAATAAAAACAAAGTTTTCACGCGCTGTCATCATTTCTGAATTAATTGAAAAATACCGTATATCAAAAAATAAAACGCTAATATCACGCTGTACGTTATCACCAAGTTTCATTTTAGTAATGTCAGAAACGCCTAAATGTTCCATAAACTGTATCGGTACAAATCTGATTGTTGATTCATTAAGCGTTGTTATACGATCAAATTGACCTTGCAGCTCTTCTGCCATGCTGTTAAGACCGTGGCTGACTTTTCCAAGCTCGTCTCTTGCTACATAAGAAACACGGGCAGATCTGTCGCCGCTTGCTATGTTATGCAATACCCTGCCTGCAACAGAAAGCTGTTTGACAATTGTAGAAACCAGAATTGAAAGAACAACTAAAATAAATAAACAAACTCCAGTAACAATAAGCGCAACCTGCGCTTTTAATCTTGCATTACCGATTTCATAACCTGTCATATCAAGCCCGACTTCAAACATACCGGAAATTTTTCCTTCACTATTGTATATCGGCGCTCCTGCAAAAGCCCATTCCCCGTTAAATAATTCAAGAATCATGGCAACAGGCTGACCGCTCATAAAAATATCGTATTCTTCACCTTCAAGTAATTCATCGGGACGGAAAATATTTAATTCTTCACATGAAATAGCTACAATATATTCAAAATTATCTCCCTTAAAAACAGCGGCGTAATAGGCTTTGTTCCAGGGATCGGCATTAAACCCTACAATCTCTTTAACAAATTGTGAAAGTTTTTTGTATTCATCGGTATGAAAATCCTTGATGGAATTAATATTATCAAGTTCATCTCCATTAACCATTTTTGCAGATAACACAGCTAAAGATGTCATTTCGTTAAATAAAGCATGCTGTAATCTTTCTGTCATCAAATTAAATGTAACGTAAAATACAATAATAAATGCGATTATTAATAAAGGAATAATAATAACAGTTTGTTTGATAAACAGCGAAATATAACGTTTCATGATACCGATAAACAATACGCATAATCCGCCGATAAGCGCCAAAGCTCCTATTAGTAAAGCAATCTGAACTATTGCAATATACATTCTTTCATTCACAGGAAGTAAAACATCATCGTCAAAGACGGTAAAATTTAAACCGTCATACATCCATACAACTTCACCGTATACGCCTGCATAAGTATTTTCATAAAAACCAAACCCTTTAAGTTCAGGCATTTCGCCTTGCGCTATTAAAGGCTGGAAAAATCTTTCCGGTACAATTCGATGCAAACGATCCTTGTAAGAATTATTTACAGGTTCTGATAAATCTGCTGCAATTCTAAACAAATTATTGGAGCCCATATCAAAAAATACAAGATTGTCATCATCATCATAAAAAATAAACCAGGGAATAATACCGCCGTCATTTAAAGTCCAATCAAACGAAGCTCTAAGCACCGGATGCGATCCGTTTTTTACTTCATAAATATCACCGTCACGAAGAACATAAGCGTAATTAAGGGTGTCTTTCATAATAAGCTGAGCAACCAAATAATTATCAATTGCTACTCCAGGAATAACCTCAGTTTTAACTGACGAACTTAATTGATCCCGAAAAGTATCATATTGATATTTTGTTACTCTGTCTTTGGCAGTTTGAGAAAAATTAATTATACCGTCATCATATTTAAATGATCCAAATTGATAAAAAAGACGAGGATTACTGTAAACATCATTATAACTGATACTAAGAATATCTTTAACAAAACGTCCGCGATTATCATATTTTCTGATAATATCCCTTTTTGTTAAAAGTGCGTCATACTCTGCTTCTATCGCATACACATATAGATTTCCGGCATCGTCAATTACAGAATCAACAATTCGCAGGTATTCATTTAAAATATCAATAGAAATTGTATAGTGTATGTCTCCGTCTGTTGACATACAAATAAGACGAAAAGATCCGCTGTCTATGACATATAAATTACCGTCCCGTTCATACTTTGCCATAGCCGGAGCGATAAATGAGGTTGTTTGCTGAAAAGGTTTATTATTTAAAACATCAAGATTTAAAAGACATAGAATACCGCAGCCGAGGAAAACTGCCATAAAGGCAGCGAACATAATCCACATTACTGTTTTTTTTTCATGATTTTGAGTTTATATTAGTTATGGAATAGTGTCAAGACTTTTTTCAATAATTATTCTCGTATTTTTATTAATATCGACCATTATTTGCTCATATCGAACCGCCTTTTTATGTCTTTATAAAGACCAGTTATCATTATAACGAAGATATGCGTAATTTTGTTGTAAATTTCTACATATTATTATAAAATAATAATATTATAATGTTTAATGATCCTTTTCATTTTAAACGACCCAGATTAAATAACCTTTTTATAGAAGCTGTTAAATACCCTGTAGTTATAATTTGTGCCGGAGCAGGTTACGGCAAAACAAGCGCTATGCATGATTTTTTGAATAGTTATGAAACAACAAAAGCGTGGATTCAGCATTCAAAACGTGACAATATGGGATCTCGTTTTTGGGAAAATTACATCAATACTCTGGTAAAGGATAATAAACCTCTGGCAAAAGCAATCGGCGAACTTGGCTTTCCGGATACCAAAGACAAGATGAATCAATATCTTTGCTTGTGGCAAAAATATACTGAAGCAAAACGTAAAGTAATTATTCTGGATGACTTTCACTTTATAGAAGACCCTTCCATTATTCGTTTTATTAATGAATGTATTATCTTAAAATTACCTCCGGGAACTTCGCTTTTTTTTATTTCCCGCTCCACTCCCCGTGTTAATATTGCCGCTCTCGAATCCAAAAACCAGGTATTCAAAATAAATGAAGATGATCTGCGCTTTACCGAAAGCGAACTTGCTCAATATTTCCGCAGTCTTAACTATATTCCCGAACCGGACAGCCTTCGGGAAATAATGAAGGATACCGGCGGCTGGATTTTTGCCATTAATATTATTGCAAGGTCGTATCAAAAAGCGCCGGGTTACGGCGGATATCTGCGTAACGCTATGAAAACGAATATTTTCCAATTAATGGAAGCGCAGGATTGGAATGAAATATCAAAACGTTTACAGTCTTTTTTAATACAACTTTCCTTGATTGATCATCTGGCAGTCGAACTTATCAACCTTTTAGCAATGGGAGACAAGGAACTTATAAGCGAATTGGAAAAACAAAATTCTTTTGTACGTCGTGATAATTTTATCAATGCATATTTAATTCATCCTTTGTATAAGGAATTTTTGGCAGCAAAGCAGGAATTTCTGTCTGAAGAACAAAAACGGGAAACCTATACAATTACAGGTAACTGGTGTAAAAGAAATGGTTTTTATATTGACGCGCTTGCCTACTTTGAAAAAAATAAAGATTATGATTCGATAGCTTCTGTTTTTCCTGATTTACCTGTCCAAATTCCGGCGGATATCGCAAAATACACTGCGGCAATTCTTGAAAGGGCTCCTTCAAAAATATTTGAAACAACAGGTTACCTTGCCGCTATACATTTACGGTGTTATGTATCTTTAGGACAGGTAAAAAAAGCTATTGAACTGGCAGAAAATTATGAAGCTAAATATTTAGAATTAACTAAATTTTCCGACGTGCAGCTGAAAAATACATTAGCAGGTGTTTATTACAGCTGGGCAAGAATGCGGTTTGCAATGTGTATAACAGATGATTGTTATGATTTTGATCTTTACTTTGAAAAACTCAGTAAATGTTTTCCGGAAAAAGTTGATCCGGGTAATTATATCAGCCCAAGCCCCGGGGCATGGATATGTATGGTCGGCTCTTCAAGGGAAGGATCTCCGCAGGATTTCATAGATGCTTTAAGCCGTACAGTTATGCATATGTCAAAGTGTTTTAAGGATTTTGATACAGGTCATGCTGATTTGGCAGAAGGTGAATTAAAATATTATCAAGGTGATATATCCGCTGCGGAAAAACTGCTTTCAAGCGCAATAAAACGAACGCCGGAGAAAGAACAGACAGAATTTGTTCACAGAGCCTTGTTCTATTCCCTGCGAATCGCAGTTTCACAGGGAAGTTATTCAAAAGTTTGTCAGGCATTAAAAAAATTAAAAATACTGCGTGACGAAAATGATTATTCCAACCGTTTTACCAATTATGATATATCGCTTTCGTGGTATTTCTACATTCTTGGCATGCCGCAAAATATGCATGATTGGCTTCAGGATGATTTTTCGCCTTATCATCATACCGCTTTTAAAGAAAATTTTGCAAACCAGATTAAAGCCCGCTTTTGTTTTATAACAAGGAATTACACTCCTCTTTTATCATACATACAGGAAATGAAACAAAGGGAATCATATTTGTTCCAGCGGATAGAAATGTCAGCCATTGAAGCCTGCATATATTACAGAATGAAAAATAAAGAAAGAGCTTTTTCCGCTTTACTTGACGGTTACAAAACAGCAGAACCTAATGGTCTTATAATACCCTTTATTGAACTCGGCAAAGATATGCGTACCCTGACCGCAGCAGCGCTGAAAGAATCATTAATCGGTATTCCCGTATCCTGGCTGGAAAATATTAATCATAAAGCTTCATCCTATGCCAAACGCCAAGCTCAGATAATTCTTGAATATAAACAAGCCTCAGGCATTGATAATAATTACAGTTTATCTCCCAGAGAGAGCGAAATTTTAAGAGATATTTCCAACGGTCTTTCCCGTACAGAAATCGCCGCCAGCCATAACCTTTCGATTAACACTGTTAAAACAATCATTAGCATGATACTTTCAAAAACCGGAGCTAAAAACCTGCCTAATCTAGTCCGTATCGCATTTGAACAAAAAATTATTTAAGGGAACCTCTAAAAACTAAATTAGTTTTTAGAGGTTCCCTTAAGCATCCGAAAGGGTGGTTTTTGCGATTATTTTTTATTCTATTTAGGTGTTTTTAAAAAAAGAATCAAAACATAAAATATATTACATAACATGAATAATAAAAAACAAGATACTAATATACTTCTTGAAAGATTAGTTGCACAAAGGACAAGTGAAATAACAAAAGCGCAGGAAAATCTTCTTATCGCAGAGTACAACAGAAAAACTGCCGAACACAAATGCCGCATCAAAAGCGAATTCCTTGCGCGTATGAATCACGAAATGCTCACTCCTATGAACGCAATAATTGGTTTTGCTGAACTTGCAAAAACATCCGGCGATCTTGAACAAATTAAGCAGTGGATAGATAAAATAAATGATTCATCCAAACATTTACTGGTAATGCTGCGCAATATACTTGATGTATCAGACGGCAGCAGCGCATTTACAATAACTGAATCACAGTTTTCAATTACAACGATGATCAAATATATAATTAATAAAACAAACTGCGACCTAAAGAAAAAAAAGCAAACTATTTCACTATCTGTTTCGAAATCAATACCAAAAATACTTATTGGCGATGAAAAACGTATTGCTCAGGTAATAATCCATCTGCTTATAAATGCAATTAAATTTTCACCCAAACAAAGTAATATATGTTTAAACCTTAATATTCATAATGAGGAAAATGAAACAATTATGCTTAAAACCGAAGTTATCGATAATGGCATAGGAGTATCTAAGGAGCAGCAGGAACGTCTATTTGATTTATTTGAACAGGTAGACGGAAGTAAAACAAAAAATTACGGAGGCATTGGAATAGGGCTGCCTCTGTCAAAATGTATTGCAAATATGATGGACGGAGACATTTGGGTCGAATCAGAACCTGGAGAAGGATCAAAATTTATATTTACCTGTAAAGTAAAAAAAGTTATTGAAATTGAAGCCGCCTCGGAGAATTAAATTTGAGAGACGCAGATTATCATCTTACATTTTTTTTTATGTCATACTATAATTGTTATAATGAAAAAGAAAAATAGAGCAAACAGCAAGTTCCCTCTTGTCTATGTATTATTTTTTTTATCCTCAATAGCTATGTTGATTGCCGTTATAATATTTTCTTATTTTATAGACGATATTGAAAAAGAAAGAATCAACAGCATCCAAAACCATTTACGGGTTGCGGCACAGCGTGCATCAACTTATCTTACGGTAGAAGAATTGGATTTGTTCCATACGGCAGAAGATATGGAAAGACCCGAATGGGAAGAAATACGAACAAGGCTTAAGAGGTTTGCAGAAGAAACCTCGGTTTTATATGTGTACTATTGGCGCTATGACGGCGGAGACTACATCCAATATATTATTGATAACGACGAAGACGAAGAATATATGGTGACGCCTGATCTCTTTTTTGCGCTTAAAGATGATCCCTTTACTGCCGATGCTGTTCTCAAAATTCAAGCCGGAGAAAGCTGGGTAACAGAACTAGGCGTCTATACATCATCCTGGGACGGTCTTCTTGCCGCTGTGGTTCCGGTGTTTAACGATGACGGCACGATTTATTGCGCAGCCGGAGTTGACATAAGCGATGAAATCTTTATAAACATGCGCAACAATATAGATATGATGGAATTTGTGCTGTTATTTTCATTGTTTACCTCGGTTCTTTCAGGATTCTTCGGAATACGTTCATATAGGAAAAAAGCCATTCAGAGTGACAACGATAGTTTGTCTAAAAGCCAATTCCTTTCAACAATGAGCCATGAGATGCGCACACCCCTAAATGCCATAATTGGTATGACTGCAATTGGAAAAAAAGCGGAAGACTTAGATAAAAAAGATCGTGCCTTTAAAAAGATTGAAGATGCGTCCTCTCATATGCTTGGCGTAATTAATGATGTACTTGACATGGCGAAAATAGAGGCGAATAAACTGGAACTCTCACCGATAGAATATAATTTTGATAAAATGCTGAAAAAAGTAATTACAGTTGTAAGTTTCCGCGCAGAAGAAAAAAAACAAGCCTTGACCGTTAATATAGAAAACACAGTGCCAAAATTTATTTTTGGAGACGATCAGCATTTAGCGCAAGTGATAACGAATCTATTGTCCAACGCAATAAAATTTACACCGGAAAACGGCAAAATAAAATTATCAGTTTCTTTGGAAGGTGTTTCCGGCAGCGAATGCGAGCTGCGCATCGAAGTAGCCGATAATGGCATAGGCATAGCTAACGAACAACAGAAAAAGCTATTCAAAATGTTTGAACAGGCGGAGGACGGGACAACTCGTAAGTTCGGAGGCACTGGGCTGGGGCTTGCAATTTCAAAGCGCATTGTTGAGTTGATGGGCGGCAGGATTTGGGTTGAATCTGAGTTAGGTAAAGGTGCGCGTTTTATTTTTACTATTAAAGCATTATACGTTGAAAAAACCATTGATTACACAAAATCTTCCCTCGATCCAGATGGTATTCAAGCTGAAAACATAAAAGCTATGGGCGGCAGGTTTTCCGGTAAAAGGATGCTAATTGCCGAGGACATAGAAATTAATAGAGAGATACTTATATCATTACTGGAAAATACCGGCTTGGTCATTGACAGTGCAGAAAATGGCGAAGAAGCATTGAACATGGTAACAGCGGATACTGACAAATATGATATTATATTCATGGATATTCAAATGCCTATAATGGACGGGCTTGAAGCGACCAGACGAATACGCGCTCTGCCTGCGCGGGAACGCGGGAGGATACCAATTATAGCAATTACAGCAAATGCTTATAAAGATGATATAAATAGCTGCATTGAAGCCGGCATGGATGACCATCTTAGCAAGCCGCTTGATGTTGAAAAAATATTCGCGATGCTTAGTAATCATCTGAAATAAAATTATACCCCTATGTCATAAATACGGTATTCATTTAAAAATTTAATTACAGATTTTTTATTGTATAATTTTCATAATAATAGTACACTTTTAGCACACTTAATTTTATAAACTTCATATATTAATAATGGGGTTCCCTAACTTTCTAATATTTTATGGAGGAATTTAGATTATGACTGTTGGGCATGAATCTGAATCAATTACCGAACTAGTTGCCCTTATGGCACTTCAGCTTGGAATAATTGTGTTTGCGGTAAAACTTTTCGGTAGACTGGCAAAGAAGATTGGAATTTCAAAAGTCTTGGGTGAACTCATTGCAGGGATTGTTATAGGTCCTTTTGCACTGGGAGGCATCCCAATACCGGGGCTTCCTCATGGTATTTTTCCAAATGCAATAGATTTATTCGGGAGTTCTTTACCTGTAAGCAACGAGTTATACGCAATTGCGGCAATAGCTTCTGTTATATTACTGTTTGCTTCCGGGCTTGAAACCGACATAGCTCTTTTTCTTCGTTACTCTGTAGTCGGAAGCATTGTGGGTTTAGGCGGTGTAGTTGTGTCATTTTTTGCAGGCGCTTTGGCATATTCAATGTTTTACAATGAACCTTTAATGCATGAAGGCAGCCTTTTTCTTGGGATACTTTGTATGGCTACATCGCTTGGCATAACGGCGCGAATATTATCGGAGAATAAAAAAATGGATTCTCCTGAAGGGGTTACTATCGTTGCCGCTGCCGTTATAGACGATGTACTTTGTATTATCGCGTTTGCTGTTGTTATGGGTATTGTTGCTATAACGAGAGGCGCTGAAGGTGCAGGTGATGGATTGAAT